>NZ_BAOL01000008.1 GCF_000350145.1 Ilumatobacter nonamiensis YM16-303
CCCGCCACGGCTACAGCGACCTGATCAAGATGATCGACGATCTCAACAGCTGGGTCGACCCGGATCAGAGCTGACGGATCACTCGCGCCGGGACACCAGCCGCGACACAGTTGTCGGGGAGATCGCCGGTGACGACGCTGTTGGCACCGACCACGACATGGTTGCCGATCCGCGCACCGGGCAACACGACCGTGCCGTGACCGAGCCACGACCCGTTGCCGACCGAGACCGGCCGTTCGGGCATCACCTGCATGGAGATCGGTACACCGAGATCCTCGTAGCCGTGGTTCTGGTCGGTGATGTAGACGTGATGGCCCGTCCACACGTCGTCGCCGACCGAGATCTCGAGATGGCCGACGATCGCGCTCCCCTTCCCGAAGAGGCACCGATCACCGACCGAGATGACGGGATCGGTCACCATCGCCTGGCCCGGCACCATCCCGGCGGACAGCGTCGCCTGCGGTCCGAACAGGGTTCCCTCGCCGATCCGGATGTACTCCTCGTTGAACAGTGCGTTCGGTGGAAAGCAGATCACGCTGTTCGCTCCGAGCTGACCGAAACGCCGCCCACGACGCGTGTCCGGACCGATCGCGCCGAGCTCGACCGCGAGTTCCCAGCCCCGATGAACCAGTTCGCCCGACGCCCGCTTGACGCCGGTCAATGCGCGGCGAAACGCCGTGTCGGGAATCGGATCTCGATCGAGCACGCCGCAACGCTAGGGCACGACGACGCCGACCGGTCTAGCTTCGACACCGTGAACCCGTTGAGCGACGACATCCGCGGTATCGATCGCGGGGCCACCCTGGAGTACCGGGGAATTCGCTTCGCCCGTGCGAATCGGCTGCAGCCCCCGGTGGACATCGATGGATGGGATCCCGGCTTCGACGCGACGAACTCCGGAGCGCAGGCACCTCAGGTCGGCGGCGCGCTCGAGAACATGCTCGGTGCCGACGATGTCGAGATGAGCGAGGATTGTCTGTTCCTCAACGTGGTCACTCCGGCGCGGGACGACCGGCGGCGACCTGTCCTGGTCTTCGTTCACGGCGGTGCGTTCGTGACCGGAAGCGGGTCGACGCCGTGGTACGACGGTGCACCGCTCGCCGCGCGAGGCGATGTCGTCGTCATCACGCTGAACTACCGCCTGGGGGCGTTGGGATTTCTCGGCGACCGCAACCTCGGGACGCTCGATCAGATCTCTGCGCTGCGTTGGGTGCAACGGAACGTCGAGTCGTTCGGGGGCGACCCAGGGCGGGTGACGATCTTCGGCGAGTCGGCCGGAGGCGCCGCCGTGATCTCGCTCCTCGGGGCGCCCGCCGCTGCCGACCTGTTCCATGCCGTGTGGGCGATGAGTCCCTCGATCCCCCAGTTGCGCACGCCCGACAAAGCCGCCCGGATGGAACGACGCTTTCTCGATGCGGTCGGCCCGGACGCAACCATCGCCGATTTGGAGGAACTGTCGGTGGATCAGATTCTCGCGGCCCAGAACGCCGATGCCGACCTCGCGAGGAACTTCCAGAACTTCACTCCGACCGAGGACACCGACGAACTCCCCGCCGGACTCCTGGAGAACGCAGCTCGGGATCCGCGCCCGGTCGTGATCGGCACGAACCGCGACGAGATGCTGCTGTTCACCGCCTTCGACGGCTCGCGGAAGGACTGGGGCGAGGCGGACGTCGAGCGCGCGTTCCGACGACGCTTCGACGATCGCTCGACGATGGCCATCGAGCGGTATCGGGACGCACGCCCCGAGAGCGATGCGAATCAACTGATCTCCGCGATGCAGACCGACGAGTTGTTCCGCTCCCCGGCGCAACGCTTCGCGACCGCCCGAGCGGAAGCCGGACAGCCGGCATTCATGTATCTCTTCGACCAGACCTCCAGCGCGTTCGGTGGTGCGCTCGGGAGCTGCCACGGGCTCGACCTCCCGTTCGCGTTCGACACGCTGACGGCACGCGGCGTCGAGACGTTCACCGGCTCCGATTCGAGCCTCGCCACGGTGGCGGACCAGTTCGCGACGGCCCTCGTGACGTTCGCTCACGACCACGATCCCGGGTGGGTGCGCTACGACACGACACGGAGAGCGACACAACGAATCGGGCCCGTCCCGGACGTCGTCGACGATCCGGAACCCGCACTGCGCGAACTGTGGGAGTCGTGAGCGGCGTCCGGACATCTCGATGGACCCCGTTCGGGTCGATCCTCGACGTCGATGGGATCGGCGTCGGTCACCATCAACGCACCGGCAGCGGCTGGCAGACCGGGACGACCGTGATCACCGCTCCGAACGGGGCGACACCCGGTGTGGATGTGCGTGGCGGCGGCCCCGGTACACGGGAGACCGATGCGCTGCGGCCGGAGAACCTGATCCAGCAGATCCATGCCGTGACACTGACCGGCGGGAGCGCCTACGGCCTCGCTGCCGCCACCGGCGTCGTCGATCTCCTCGAAGAGCGAGGACTGGGTTTCCCGATCGCCGAACACGTCGTTCCGGTCGTCCCGGCTGCCGTCATCTTCGACGTCGGGCGAAGTGGCGACTTCGGGCATCGCCCGGATTCCGACTTCGGACGACGAGCCGCGCGATCGGCGCTCGCTGGTCGGACGCCGCCATCGTGGGGCTCGGTCGGTGCCGGTACCGGGGCTCGGGCAGGCGGTTTGCAGGGCGGCGTCGGCACGGCCAGCGCCACCGTCGAGATCGGCGATCACGCCGTGACCGTCGGAGCCGTCGCAGTGGTGAACGCGAACGGTGCACCGGTCGACCCGTCCAGCGGTCTCCCCTGGGAGACTCACGGCTTGCGATTCCGCCGACCCTCGCGTGCCGAACGCGATGCCGTCGCGAATGAACTGACCGCGCAGCGCGGACCGGCGCTCAACACCACGATCGGCCTGATTGCGACATCTGCCGCACTCGACAAGGCCGAGTGCTCGAAGGTGGCAACCGTGGCACACGACGGCCTGGCCCGAGCGATTCGACCCGCGCACTCGATGACCGACGGAGACACGGTCTTCACGCTCGCGACCGGTGATGTCGCGCTTCCCGAGCACGATGGCGGACCCGACCGCATCGTTGCGCTGAACGCCGTTCTGAGCGCGGCTGCGGACGTGTTCTCCGCCGCGTGCACCCACGCAGTCCTGGCTGCCTCGACGATCGGGACGGCGGTGGCGTGGCTCGACCTGTGTCCGAATACGCTCGACTCATGCTGACGATCACCGATCCGTCGGACATGCGCGTGTGGTCGAACCGGGCGGCGAGCACCGGGCGCACCATCGGATTCGTTCCGACGATGGGCGCGCTCCACGAGGGTCATCTCGCATTGATCGCCGAGGCAGCCGAACGCTGCGACGCCGTGGTCGTCTCGATCTTCGTCAACCCGTTGCAGTTCAACGAGACCACCGACTTCGACAGCTACCCGCGCCCGATCGACGACGACATCGCGGTGTGCTCCGCCGCCGGTGTGTCGGCCGTCTACGCACCGACGGCGCGGGCGATGTATCCGGAGGGTTTCCAGACCCGTGTGGTTCCCGGTGCACTGGCCGACCGGATGGAGGGCCCGGGACGCCCCGGCCACTTCGAAGGAGTCGTGACCGTGGTGGCCAAGTTGTTCGGTGCCGTTCGGCCCGACGCGGCGATCTTCGGACAGAAGGACTTCCAGCAACTCGCGATCGTCACGGCCATGGCGGCCGATCTCGACATGGGAATCGAGATCGTCGGTCATCCCATCGTGCGCGAGCCCGACGGACTGGCGATGTCGAGTCGCAACGTCCGCCTGACACCGACGCAACGCTCCGCAGCGGTGTGTGTGCCTCGCTCGCTCGACGCGGCGATCAGCGCCGCCGGTCATGTCGACGCGACAGCGGGCTCGGTCACCGGCGCCGCCGCTCAGGTCATCGCCGCCGAGCCCCTGGCCCGGCTCGAGTACTCGACCGTGTTCGACGCCGACACCCTCGAGGAATTCAATTCCGACGACTCGCTGCGTCAGAGCGGGGCGGACCGCGTGTTGCGCATCGCCACGGCCGTCTGGTTCGACGACGTGCGCCTCATCGACAACCGCCCACTCGCCGAGTGACCAGCGGTCCGTCCGGACCCCACCCGCGCTGCCCATCGTTCTCGTCGCCGCGATTCGTGGCGGGAGGCGGGACGGCTCGCGACCGGAAACCTGCCGGGCCCGATCGACGGTGCACTACATGTAGCGGTCGACGGGCTCGAGGTTCGTGTAGATCGTCTTGATCTGGGTGTAGTGGTCGATCGCCTGCTCGCCGTTCTCCCGCCCGAGGCCCGAATGCTTGTAGCCACCGAAGGGGATCGACGCCGGCATCGTGCCGTAGTCGTTGATCCACACGAATCCGGCCTCGATCGAGTTGGCGACGCGGTTGGCTCGCGCCAGGTCGGCGGAGAACACGGCTCCGGCAAGGCCGTAGTCCGTCGCGTTGGCGCGGGCCACGACCTCGGCTTCGTCGTCGAACGGGAGGACCGCCATCAGTGGGCCGAACACCTCGTCGGTGACGAAGGCCATGTCATCGGTGCAGTCTGCGAACACAGCCGGGGTGATGTAGTTGCCGTTCGCGAGCGACGGTTCCGCCGGCACTTCTCCGCCGACCAGGTGTCTGGCCCCGGAGTCGGCGGCCAGTTTCATGTAGCTCAACACCTTCTCGTGGTGTTCGGCGCTGACGAGTGGTCCGATCATCGTTGCGGGATCGAACGGGTCACCGACCGACAAGGCGCCCACTCGCTCGGCCAGGCCATCGAGGAACTCCTCGTACGCGCCGCGCTGGACGAACACCCGGGTGCCGTGCGAGCACACCTGGCCGGTCGAATAGAAGTTGTTCGTGAGCGCCGCGTTGCGGGCGCTGTCGATGTCGGCATCGTCGAACACGACGATCGGCGACTTCCCGCCGAGCTCGAGCGTCACCTTCTTGAGCGTGTGCGCGGCGTCGGCCATCACCAACTTGCCGGTCGAGGCCTCGCCGGTCAGCGACACCTTCTCGATCCCGGGGTGAGCGACCAGGGCCCGTCCCACCCGTGCATCGCCCTGCACCACGTTGAACACGCCGGGCGGAACACCGGCTTCGAGGTAGATCTCCGCCAGCACGCCCGCCGAGACCGGTGTCACTTCGGCCGGCTTGAAGATCATCGAGTTGCCGCACGCGAGGGCGAGGCCCGACTTCCACATCGCGATCTGGATCGGATAGTTCCACGCCCCGATCCCGGCGCACACGCCGAGCGGTTCGCGTCGCGTGCGGGCGAACCCGCCGGGGAAGTCGATCGTGGATCCGTGGATCGCAGGAGCGAGACCGGCGTAGAACTCGATCACGTCGGCACCCGTGGGAACGTCTTCGGTGGTGGTCTCGCCGATCGGCCGCCCCGCGTCGAGCGTGTCCAGCGCCGCGAGCTCGTCGTTGCGGTCGCGAATGATCGCCACCGCTCGGTTCAGGATCCGACCCCGCTCGATGGCGGGCATCGTCGACCACTCGCCGAACCCGGCGGTCGCCGATTCCACGGCCCGCTCGATCTCGCGATCGCCCGCCTGTTCGACATCGCAGATCACGTGGTTGTCCCCGGGATGGCGGGTCTCGAAGGTCTCCCCGCTCGACGAGGACACGTACTCGCCGCCGATGAAGGAGCGAAGCCTGGGCAACGTAGTGGTGGCACCTACCGCGGTCATACCCGGACGTTATCAGTCGACGTCAAGTCGACCAGCCACTCGACGCTCCGATGTGGTCGACGAACCAGGTCCGCAACGACTCGATCCGGTGGTCGTTTCGACCACGCGGCGAGCACAGATGGTGTCCGACCTCGGGCCGCTCCACCGCGGGACCGACTGGTACCAGCAACTCGCGCTCGAGGAGGTCGCCGACGAGGTGTCGCCAGCCGAGGACGACGCCGTGACCGACCAGTGCCTCTTGGACCACCGTGGGATAGCTGTCGTACACGAACTGCGGTTCGGGCGGAGGCGTCTTCGCGCCGGCGGCGGCGAACCATTCCGTCCAGGTCATCGACGGTCTCTCGACCGCATCGATGTGCAGCAGGGTCGCGGCGCGGAGTTCATCGGGACGACTCTCACCGTCCAGGTGATGGTCGAGGGCGTACCACGGAGCGGCGAGTGGCCGGACCGCTTCGACGAACAGCTCGGTCGAGTCCCACTGTCTCCAGCCGCCTCTGCCGGGGACGATCGCGACATCCCACCCACCTGCATCGAGCTCGGAACCGCGGTCGAAGATCCGCAATCGGATGTCGGCCGAAGCAGCCTCGGCGAGTGCGTCGAGCGCCGGAACGATCCACGACGACGCCATCGCGGGTTGGACCGCGAGGACGAGAGTTCGCTCGTCGCCCCCGAGGTCGGCGAGCACACGTTCGAGCCCGGCGAACGCGGTCGACACGCCGTCGGCGAGTCGCTGACCCGCTGCGGTGAGGTGGATGGTCGCCGTGGAACGATCGAACAACACGACGCCGAGCTGTCGCTCGAGTGAGGCGACGTGTCGAGAGACCGCCGGCTGACTGATGCCGAGGTCGCGAGCGGCAGCGGTGAATCCACCCGCGCTCGCGACCGCATCCACGACGGCCAGTCGCTGCAATTGGGGAACACGACGGAGCAGGGGGCGCACGATTCGACTGTATCACTCGATAACCCTGGGTTATTCCGTCATGACGAGACGACCATTGCGCGGGCGCGTGGTCCTCTCTACGTTGGAGTCGTGATCATCGATGCAGCAACCGAGCGTTCGCCCTCCGCAACCGACCCGCGCGTTGCGGTCACGGACGTCGAGTGCTCCTCGGTCGACATGTCGGTGACCTTTGCGTCGGGGCGCGTCGGCGTGTTCAACCGGTTCTGGCTCCGGGACAACTGTCCGACGAACGGCGACCGCGCAAGTCTGTTCCGACCGTTCTCGGTTGCGGATCTCGATGACGCGCTCCGCATCGGCCGCGCCACGGTCGGGGACCACGGAGCAGGCATCGAGGTCGAGTTCTCCGACGGCACGGTCGACCACTTCACCGCTGAGTTCCTCGATCGGCACACATCCGATGTCGCAGGCGCATCGGCAGGCGCATCGGAACGTCGTCACCGGGTGGGAGCGACGACCGCCCGATTCGGTCTCGACGATCTGAACGAGCCCGGGGCGCACCATGGGCTCCTCGAAGCGGTCAGCATGTCGGGCTTCGCCGTCGTCGACCAGCTCGACGATGTCGGCGACATCGAGCGGCTCGCCGCGCTGCTCGGCCCGATCCGCGAGACCGACTTCGGGAGGATCTTCGAGATCGTCAGCGAGCCGGACCCGTTCACGCCGTCGCAGTCCGAGTCCGCTCTCGACCCGCACACGGACGACCCGTACCGCTACTCCCCCGCCGGGGTGAGCATCCTGCACTGCGTGTCGCCCTGCGACGGAAGCGGTGGAGCATCGACGATCGTCGACGGGTTCGCGATCGCCGAGATGATCGCGGAGGTCGATCCGGAAGCGTTCACACTGCTCTCGACGATTTCGGTGCCCTACGAGCACCGACGCCGCGACGCCGTTCACCAGGGCGACGCGATCCACCTGCGGGCGGAAGCGCCCGTCATCGCCCTCGACGCCGCCGGGTCCGTGTGCGGAATCCGGTTCCATGAACGGGCGATGGCCCCACTCCGCCTTTCTGCGGACGTGGCCGACCGGTTCTACCGGGCCCTCATCCGTTTCGCCCGTGCGGTTCGCAGCGGCGAATTCACCTTCACCCACCATCTGCGTGCGGGTGAGGCGATCGTCTACGACAACCAACGCGTCCTCCACGGGCGTACCGAGATCGCCGGACCAGCTCGCCGCCACCTCCGGCTGTGCACGGTCGATCGCGACCAGGTCCACAGTCGGCTGCGACTGCTCCGCGAACGCCATGCACCCGGCACCGAAAGCGCTCCCCTGCCGGCCGGGAACCTCTCGTGAGCGAGTCGGATCCGAAGCCTTCCATCGGGTTCGTGGGGCTCGGAAACATGGGTGGCCCGATGTGTCGCCGACTGGTCGGAGCGAACTTCCACGTGACCGCGTTCGATCTCGACGCAGAGGCACTCGACAGGGCCGTCGACGGCGGAGCCCATCGTGGGTCGTCGGCCACCGATCTCGCGTCGAGCGTCGACATCCTGATGACCTCGCTTCCGGAGCCGCGCCATGTCGACGGGCTGATGGATCGCGACGGGACTCTCGCCGCGCTCCGTCCCGGATCGATCTGGGTCGACCTCACGACGAATCGACGCGCGCTGGTGGAGCGACTCGCGGCTGCGGCCCCACCGGGCGTCGGTGTCGTCGACAGTCCCGTGACCGGCGCGGTCGATGGCGCCCGCACGGGCCGGCTGACGCTGTTCGCCGGCGGCGCTCCGTCCGATCTCCACCGCGTCCGGCCCGTTCTTTCCGAACTGGGTCGGGTCATCGATTGCGGTCCGCTCGGCACGGGCAACGTCGTCAAGCTCGTCACGAACCAGCTCTGGTTCATTCATGCCGCGGCGATCGGCGAAGGGTTTGCGCTCGGCCTGGCGAACGGAGTGGAACTTCCGGTGCTGTACGACGCGATCTGCGATTCGGTCGGCGACTCGTTCGTCGCCCGTCACGATGCGCCGTCGATCTTCGCCGGCCACTACGACCCGAGCTTCACGCTCGCGCTGTGCCTCAAGGACCTCGGGCTCCTCGACGAGCTGGCACAGTGCGTCGGCGCCGACCTGCCGATGACGGCCGCTGCACACGGCGCGTTCGACGACTCCGCCGATCGCTACGGCGCCGGCGCAGGTGAGATGCACGTCGCTCGACGGCTCGAGGACGACGCATCGCTCTCGTTCCGACTCGACGGACCGTGGACCGCTCCCTGGGACGTCGAGAGTGAACCGACGCCGCCGAGTTCGT
This sequence comes from Ilumatobacter nonamiensis YM16-303, assembly GCF_000350145.1. Taxonomy (GTDB): domain Bacteria; phylum Actinomycetota; class Acidimicrobiia; order Acidimicrobiales; family Ilumatobacteraceae; genus Ilumatobacter_A; species Ilumatobacter_A nonamiensis. Next base: position 8,857 of record NZ_BAOL01000008.1, read on the forward strand.
GATCGATGCCGATCGACCGAATCACGGTCAACGCTCGAGACGCCGAGGCGGTTCCTCCACCACGATGGTGTCCTCGAAGAGGTCGGGGTTCTCCTCGAGCAGACGATCGCGGACGCCGGTGAGCAGCACGATCATCACCACACCGTTGAAGATCGCGTGGGCGATCATCGTCGGACCGATCCGTCGGAGCAGGTAGGCCGCGGTACCGAACGAGATTCCCACGCCGGCGAGGACCAGCGCCAGTCCGATGTTGCCGACGCCGCGGACCGGGTCCACGTGAACGACACCGAACAGCACCCCCTGGCCCACCACGGCGGCCACCACCGGCCACCGGGACAGCAAGCTGCGCATCACCAGGCCACGGAACACCAACTCCTCGACCACCGGCGCGGCGACCACCGCGGCGATGACGATCGCGACGGTGTACGTGCGATCCACCGTCAGGTCGCCCAGGTCATCGGTGTTGTTCGAGAGCGGGATGTCGAGTGCGAGGACGATCGCTCCGGTCACGACCTGGACGACCACCGTGCAGACCCAGATCAGCGGCCCCCACCCCAGGTCCGACCAGCGGAAGCGAGCACCGACATCACCTCGACGATCCCCACTCCCCCAGCGCCCCACGGCGTACCACCACCAAGCCACCGACGGGCCGTAGCCGACCGCCACGAGGACCGCCACGTACACCGCGACGGGCCAATCGAAGTCGACGATGAGGTCCAGGACCGACTTCGACAGGAGCAGCGAAGCCGCCAGGACGACGATGGCCCCCACTCCGGGTGCCATCGGCAAGCTCGGGTGCGGCGGGCGCGGCAGGGCGTACGCCGGCACTCCTGGCGGGGTGCTCGGCGGAGCCCACGGCGGGGTCGGTGGAACCTCGGTCACGGATACTCAGCGGGCAGTGCATCTGCGAACAGCCACGCGTCGAAGAACGTGGCGAGGTCGCGCCCGGAGACCTCCTCCGCGAGCGCGATGAAATCGTCGGTCGACCGAGAGGTTCCGAGGTTCTCGCCGACCCATCGGGACAGCAGTTCGAAGAACTCGTCGTCGCCGATCTCCGCTCGGAGCGCGTGGGCGACCACGGCCCCTCCGTCGTAGCTGTTGAACCCGAACAGATCCGCCGCGTCGGGCAATCCGGTCGACCCGTTCCCGTTCTGGCGTTGGCCGAGCATCGTCTCGGCGTATCGATCCAGATCCTGGAGATCGATGTGGTCGAGCCAGAGCCACTGGGCGTAGGTCGCGAAGCTCTCGTTCAGCCAGATGTCCGTCCACGCGGCCGGGCTGACGGCGTTGCCGAACCACTGATGGGCGATTTCGTGCGCGAGCAGCAGCTGCGGGAAGAAGCCGAGACCGCCCCGGAAATCGGCCGCACCGAACAGGGATCGCCCCTGAGTTTCCATCGCGGCGTTGGTCAGCTCCTCCACGAACGCGAGGCCGTAGCGGTCGAGCGGATACGGACCGAACAGGTCCTCGAAGAATCGGATGTGTTCGTCGATCCCGTCGATCGCCGGGTCGAACGTGGTCCGCTCACCGGCGGGCACGACGTGGGTCAGCGGGATCAGGTCACCGTCGACGCTCGGGACCGTTCCTCCGTCGATGAGTTCGTAGTCCCCGACGATCACCTGGACGAGGTAGGTCGACATCGGCTCGTCCTGGTGCCAGACCCACCGTCCGCCATCGTCGCCGCGCCGCTCCAGCGCTCCGTTCGCGACGGCGATTCGGTCGGGCGCCACGGTGAGGTCGAACGTCCAGCGCGCCTTGTCGGACGGATGGTCGTTCGCGGGCATCCAGGTCCGTGCCCCGTCCGGCTCGTTGAGGACGTAGGACGAGCCGGCCTCGCCCGGGTCCCAGCCGACCTCGACCCCGGCCGCCGAACGGACCGGCGATGGGGCGAACGAGTAGTGGATCGTCGCCGACACCGTGTCACCGCGATCCGCCGGCAGATCGATCAACAGCTTGGGTTCCTCGACCTCGAAGTCGGCGGAGTTGCCATCGACCTCCACCGACTCGATGTCGAGGCCGACCGCGTCGAATGCCAGAGTCCCGACTCCCGGGCGGACCCCCGCATCGATCGTGACACTGGCATCGATCGGGGACGTCGCATCCTGCGGATCCGGCGGGATGATCATCACGACGTCGTACGTGCGCACGTCCACATCGGCCGATCCGAGGTCCGGGAACAGACGGTCACCGATCGACAGGCTCGGGTCGCTGCTCTCCCGGTCGCGCTCCTCCTCGCTCTCATTGCCGCTCTCATCGTCGGCCACGACATCGTCGTCGGGGTCTCCCGAGGTGACGCTGCCTCCGGGGTCGCCCGCGTCGGTCACGGGCGGCGCGCGGTCGATCGCATCGGCGGGAACGGCCTCTCGCGAGACCGCGATGGGATCGGCCCGCGAGGAGGCACATCCGGCCACGAGCACGCTGACCGAGATCGCAGCGACTGCCTTCAGGCGAGGCATCAGATCATCGACGGGTGGTCGGATCGGTGACTCTCGCGCGGTAGCGGACCGTGTGCACGCTGTCGCCCGAGAGGATTCCGCCGCGTCCCAACATCCGCCCGCCCTGCCAGTTCGACAGGCCGAGCTCCGGCTTGTCGAGTGCGTACTGGCCGTCGACCCAACGGGTGAAACCGTCGCCGACGAACGGGGCATCGACGGCGGCGTAGAACCGCTCCTGCTCGTCATCGTCGGTGCTGATCAGGCTGGCGACGAAGTGCGGGCTGTAGCGATCGAAGAGCTCGATCGCATCGTCGACCGAGTCGACGACCACGACGGTCATCTCCGGACTGGTCTCCCACTCCCATTCGCGCGCGAGGTCGGACTCCGGGAGCATCGTGGCGAGCGGCTCGCTGCTCGCTCCCTCGGCACGCTCGACGCGGACGCGCTTCGAGAACAGTTCGGCGGGCACGAAGCCCTCGCTGCCCTGGACGACATGCAGCCGCTGGGGTGCCCCGCGCTCGGTCGCCGCATCCTCCAACCCGGCCAGCACCGCCGGCATCATCGTGGTCGCGTGCGATCGGAGCATCGCGACACAGTTCACCGTGTTGCACACCTTCCGATCGAGCGAGTGGTGGATGGCGGTGCGCACTGCGTCGGCATCGGCCTGCTCGCCGGCCACGATCCACGCTCCTCCCGTGCCGTGCAGGCTCACGGGGATTCCCGCCTGCGATGCGACGGCACCCAACTGCGCCACTGCCGGACCCGATCCACGTGCGACGGCCAACGCGAGCCGACGATCGCTGAACAGGGCGTGGCCGGCACTCCGCGACGGCGAGTCGACCAGGGCCACTGCACCCGCAGGAAGTCCGGCCTCGCGCAGCGCGGGATCGAGCGCGTGCTCGACGATCGCCCGGGCCGTGCCGAGCGCGTCCGATCCGATTCGGAACACCACCGAGTTCCCGCTCCGCAGCACTCCACAGGCATCGGCGAACACGTTCGGACGTCCCTCGAACACGAACGCCACGACGCCGAGCGGGGCACGGCGAGCCTCGAGACTCCAGCCGTCGTGGACGACTGTGTCGACGACCGCATCGCGAGCGCTGCCGGCTTCCTGCCATCCACGAAGCCCGGCGACCATCGCCTCGCGCATCGACGGAGTCAGTTCGAGACGTGTGGTCGTGCGGCCCCGACTGCGTGCGGATTCGACGTCCGCCGCATTCGCCTCGGCGACCGCGGCGAACACCGTGTCGTCGGCGAGCAGTCGGGCGAAGTGGGCGAAGAAGTCGTCGATCTGGTCGTCGGTACACCGGGCGAGTCCCGCGAATCCCTCGACCGCGGCGGAGACGGCGCGTTCGACCAGCTCGTGCTCGCTCGCCGGGACGTGGAGGAGATCGCCGGTTTCCTGGACGACCACGAGATGATCGCCGGGTCGGAAATTGTCGGCAAGCTCGTCGCCGACGTGGACGACTCGATCGCCGCCGAAGACGATGGGTTGGCCGACGTCGAGCCGATCGAGCGCGAGCGGGCGTTGGATCCGGCTCACCAGTCGAGCCCGTCGAGTTCCCGGAGATCCGACATCATCACGGGTGCTCCTGTGTCGATCGAGCGATGAGCGGCGAACCCGATCGCGGCGGATCGGAGGCCGTCCATCAGCGTCACGGCTGCGGGAGCGTTCGTGCGGATCGCCGCGGCGAAGTCGACGTGTTCGAGATAGCTCGAACCGTGGTGGAGGCCGACGTGTTTCACTCCCGCGTGGTGGATCTCCTGGGTGTCGACCACGTGCATTCCGTCGGCACGTCGTCCGATCCGCAACTTGGACTCGGTCACCAGAGCTTCCATCTTGCCAACATCGCCGGTGACGACGATCTCCTGCTCGTTGACACTCGCCTCGGCGAACATGCACAGGTCGAGCATGCCCCGGGACCCGTCGTCGAAGTCGATCACCACGTAGGCGTTGTCCAGGATGTCGGGGGTCTCGCCGTCGTACGACTCGTCCAGGTGGTTCACGGATTGCCCACCCGAGGCGTACACCCGCACGGGCCTTGCCTGCGTGATCAGCAGCATCAGATCGAAGAAGTGGCAGGTCTTCTCGACGAGCGTTCCACCGGTGTTCCGGCTGAAGCGATTCCAATGATCGATCTTCGGGAGGAACGGGAAACGGTGCTCGCGAATCGCGACCATCTTCACGTCGCCGACCGTTCCGGCTTCGAGTTCGCCGAGCAGCCGTTGCGTGGGAGCCATGTAGCGGTATTCGAGCCCCATCCAGATGACCCGCTCGTGGTCCGAAGCTGCTGCGGCTTCGACGACCTCGCGACAGTCGGCCAACGTCGTACACAGCGGCTTCTCCATCAGGATGTGGACGGGCCGCTCGATTGCGTCGAGCAGGATCTCATGGTGGGTGTGGTTCGGAGCGGCGATGACGACCGCATCGACGAGCCCGGAGTCGAGCAGCTCGCGATGGTCGTGGAACTCTGCGAGGTCGGCGGTCGGTCCGACCGCGATTCGTGCCCACTCGAGTGACTCGGGATGCGGGTCGCAGACCGCGGTCACGACCGAGCCGTCGACGGCCATCACGTTGTGGATGTGTTCGGTCCCCATCATCCCCGCCCCGATCACCCCGTATCGGATCCGTGACGTCTGTTCAGCCATGACGTGAAGCGTAGGGCGCTTTGCCAGACTGGGGCAGATGAGCGACGATCGTCTGTACTTCCGTCAACTGCTTTCGGGGAAGGATTTTGCCGCCGGCGATCCGCTCGCCGAGCAGATGGTCAACTTCGTGTACGCGATCGGCGACCGGACGACGGGCGAGTGCGTGCTCGTGGATCCGGCCTACGCGGTCGGCGACATCATCGATGCCGTCGAGGGCGATGACATGACCGTCACCGGTGTACTCGCCACCCACTATCACCCCGACCACGTGGGTGGCTCGATGATGGGTCACACGATCGAGGGTGTGGCCGCGTTGCTGGATCGGGTGGACTGCCCGGTTCACATTCAGGCCGACGAGTCCGAATGGGTCACCCGCACGACCGGCGTGAGCGAGGACCATCTCGTGACCCACGAGTCCGGTGATGTGCTCACGGTCGGCGGCGTTGACATCCGCCTGGTCCACACCCCCGGGCACACCCCCGGCAGTCAGTGCTTCCTGGTCGACGGCCGACTCGTCGCCGGCGACACGCTATTTCTCGAAGGCTGCGGTCGCACCGACCTCCCGGGCTCGAACCCCGCCGAGATGGCCGACAGCCTGCGTCGTCTCGCCCAGGTCCCCGATGACACGATCCTGTTCCCCGGCCACCGCTATTCGGCCGCGTCGAGCGCGAGCATGGAAACGGTCAAACAGATCAACTTCGTTTTCGACCAACTCTGATCTCGCTCCCGACCCCCACCGACGCCCATCGACACCCGTCGGCACTCACCGACGACACGCACCCGGGCCGGCAGGGCCGCCGTCCGACGCGGTGGGCCGGGCCGTCAGGCCGCCGTACGACGGGGTGGGCCGGTGTTGCGAATGGTTCCATCGGGAAGACGCAATGTGAGTTCCCGACCGCTCCCGAGCTCGATCACCCATCCACCGTCGTGAACCGACGAGTGATGCCGAGCGCAGATCGGGATCAGGTTCGCCAGGTCGGTGCGACCTCCGTGCCGCCACCACTCGACGTGGTGGATCTTGCACCGGTCGAAGTGCACGTTGCAGCCGGGAATGCAGCACGTGGCGTACATCGCTCGCAAGGCCCGACGTTGCGCTCGGTTCGCCAACCGCGTCGCACGACCGAGGTCGAGGTTCCCGGGCGCATGCAGCACGACGCCGTTCCGCACGACGACGGGGACGACGTTGCCCTCATCGGTCAGTTGTCGCAGAACGCGAGCCGGGACCTCGACGTCGATCGGCCAGTCCACCGACGGGCCGTCGCCGTGGCCGCGTCCGTGCGGAGCGTCGGCATCGATCACGACCACGTACTCGGGTCGCCCGGTGCGTCGAATGACGGGATCGACCGCTCCGCCACCGGGATCGTGATCGGATCCGCCCTCCGTTGCCGCGTTGCCGACGGCCAGCCGGGCGAACGCATGCGCCCGCAGGAACCGCTGCTTCTCGACGGGATCGTCAGGGCAGTGCGCCGGCACCGCTTCGCTGAACAGCGCCTCGGTCACGCGGTCGAGTGCTGCCGACACGCGGACGCCGAGCACCGGATCGAAGCGTCCGCGCACGCACCACATCCCCTCGTCGTCGGTCCAGGAGCTCAAGCGCACGTTGCGCTGCTGCCGTTCGAGGCGTTGCGTCCCGTCGTCGGACTCGAGCAGGCGGACCTCACGTCGGATCCGCCGTTCGAACTGCTCGGGGGTCGCGGCGCTGGCCACGTCGACCAATGCGTCGATCCGGCCCAAGAGTTCGTCGCGCCGGGCCGGGTCGACCCGCTTCGCTCCGCGCGTGATGGCGTCGATGTGCCCCGCCGTGACCGCTCCGTCGTTCAGCGCGTGGGCGAACACCGGCGAACGGTCGAGTGTGGCCGATCGCTCGGTCGCCCGGCTGGCCTCGCGTGCGGTGCAGCGCGACACCTCGGCGACCGCCGCCTCCGGGAACGATGCCTGTGCCGACAGCAACGCCACCAGGTCGGAGTTCGCCGCATCGAGCCAGGCCCGCACTTCACGCTCGGCCACGAGAGCCGCCTCGACCGTCGAGCGCTCAGCACCGCCGACTCGGCGCACCTGTTCGATGCGCTCGATCCGCCGCTGCACGTCGCCGACCTCCATACGAACAAGCGTACGACGGGGGTACTTCAGAGTAGTGGAACAGCCACACACTCGGGTCGAGGTGTCTGTTCGATCCTTCGGCGAGGTTGATCCGAGGCAGTTGGCAGTGCGCGCCGTGCCGGAGCTCAGGCGCCGGACCGCCCAGAACAACGCAACAACCCTCGGCTCTGCAGTGTCCGTCATCGGCACCTTCGATCGGGCGAACCCGTTCAGGTCTGTCCCGGGTCGAATGCGACGGTTCTCCTATGGTGTCGGCGTGAACCGGGCAGAGGGACTGCGCACTCGCGAATGGGGATCCGGAGAACGAATCGCCTTGCTGCTCCACGGGCAGTTCGGTTCGGGAACCATGTGGTGGCAAGTGGGACCAGCAATCGCCAGCCACGGATATCGCGTCGTGGCGCTTGACTTGCCAGGGCACGGTCACTCGCCGCCCGACAGCGACTCGAACCTCGCGTCGTGCGTGGAACAGATCGTCGCTGCATGCCCTCAGGCTGAACTCGCAATCGGGCACTCTCTCGGCAGTCTGCTCCTCGCGCACTGCGTTCACGAGATCGGTGCCCGACGAGCGATCTACATCGACTCGCCCTTCACCTACGAACGGTCGGGAACGCTCTCCGATTCACGTCGACGCGCATCGGAGATGAAAGCGAGGCGCACTCTTGAGTGGCTGACAGAGACGCGGCCACACTGGAGCGACGAGGATCGACGAGTGGAAGCGGTCGCGGCCGAGCAGTTCGATGTCGAAACGTCGCTGAGCCTGATGACCTCGTTGTCGGGGCTCGATCATCGCCCACGCCCCGGTGTCCAATCCCTCATCGTTGTGCCACGACCAAGCGACTACTTCACGCCTTCTGACCTCGAACTGCTACGCCAAGACGGCTTCACCGTGGTCGAAGTCGATGGAGCGGGACACACCGTCTGGTACGGCCGCGTCGACGAATTCATGGCGGCGATCTCGGACTGGTTGTAGTCCGCCGCACCCGGTAGGGGTGTCTCGAGACAAGAGGAGGGCCGATCCGAACGACATCCACACAAGCCACTCGACAGCGCTCTTGGTCGGCACGTACATCGGGGCGTTCTCGCCGGCAAAGTGCCCGGTAGCGAGATCACCGACGGTGGCCGGCGTCGTACCGCTCGCCGTGCCGGTCCCGGGCGGTTCGAGGCCGCAACTACGGCGAATCGAGCAGGCATGAGCGCCGGAGTGCTGTGGTCGTTGCGTGTCCGCCGAGGGATCGCGGCGTTCGCGTTGTCGGGCGCCCTCGGCGGCGCCGTGGAGATTCGGTCGTCGAGTTCAGGCGGCGGTTGAGTTGAGGAGTCGGCGTTCGTAGTCATCGGCCAATCCTCGGAGTGCGCCCGAGCAGTCGCCGGTCACGCTGGAACCGTGCATCACGGCGAGCGTGTTCGGGTCGAGGTCGGCGAGCGCTCGGATCGTGGGCGCCGTGGTGGGGGTGAGACAACTCGCACCGAAGACGTCCTCGGCCTGTGCTGCGGCGGCGAGCACGTCATTCGAGGTGAGCGCGGGTCCCTGGCCGAGTTGGGTGAGGAGATCACCACACAGGAGCGTTCCGGTGGTCTCCTCGAACAGCACTCGGGCTTCCCAGCCGTGTGGTACGTGGGGTGTGTCGATGTGTCGGACTCGATGCGTCCCGAGTTCGAGGACCTGGCCGTTCGCAAGCGGTACGGGCGGGCGGTCGGCGAGGTCGTTCAGTGACACCATGCATCCAAGTGCGCCGTGGGCGACCTCGGCGCGGGGTGCAGCGGCCAGGAACTGGTTCATCGAACCGCACTCATCGGCCTCGATGTGGCCGAAGGTGATCCAGCGGAGTGTTTCGATCGGCACGACGGTGGCGACTGCTTCGCTGACGGAGTCGAACAGCATGCGTTGGCCGGTGTGGAACAGCAGGGGGTCGTCGTCGTCGATGAGGAATTGGTTGAAGGTGAAACCGGTCGGGCCGACCTCGGCGACGAAGGTCGAGAGTCGGTAGATCCCGTCGGCGATCTCGTCGATGAGTGTGTCTGACATGGTGGAGCTCCTTCGGTTGGGTTCGGGACTTCAGAGTGGAAGGGTGTGTCGGAGAACGCCGCTCGCGGTCGTTCGCTCGGCGAGGGTGCGGACGAAATCGACGACGCTGATGTGGACTTCCTCGCCGCTCGTCCCCTGCACGAAGGTGCCCCCGGCGGGACCGTCGAGGACGAGGGTGAACGGTTGGCGGTGGGTGGCCGCCCATTCGGCGACGATGTCAGCGAGGATGCGTCCGTCATGGGCGGCGTCGTGGTCGGGTTCCACGGCGATTGCATGGGCGATGTCGATCCGGTGAGCCCACACGTCGCGGGTGAAGCCGATGTCGAACAGGTACGACAACGGCTGGCGTCCGACGGGTTCGGGCAGGTTCAACAGCTTCAGGCCGGCGATCGGCCGGGGCATCTTGGTGCGCGACTTCAGCGCCTTGGCCGACACTGTGCTCCACTCGGCGATCAGTTGCTCCGTCGTCGACGAAGCGCGCTCACACACCTGCAACTCGTTCATTCCGTCCCACCAGAACGGCGAACCGAGTTCCTTGCACTTCGGCTTGCCGCCACGCTTCTGGCGGAGGAACTCACGCGGCGACGCTTGACTGGCAGCGGAGCCGACGAGATGGGCTGCCATCGCGCGGACGTCCCACCGGGTGCATTCGGTCGGCGTGCTCCATTGCGTGGGGCTCAACGATTTCATCGACTCGGCGAACTTTCGGTTCTCGATGGCGGTAATCTGCATTGCTTCGTCGTGGTCGATGCGGCTGATCGACGTGACGTCGATGGTTGCGGTCGAGGTCTGATTCACTTTGTCACTCTCCTGGTCGTTGTTGGCTTCTTCGTTGGACGAGCGGAGCGCTGGTCGGCGTCGGCGACGAGCACCTCGACGACCCGGCGGGCGAGCAGCACCCATCGATCACCGCCGGGATCGTTCGCGACCTGTTGATGGGCCAACCCGGACACGATCGCCGAGAAGAGATCGACGTCGCCCGGGTCCTCCAAGCGTGAGGCACGCAGCCGTTCGCTCATGAGATCGACGAATTGTCGGGCTGGTTCCATCGCGGCGGCCGACGGTTCGAAGTCGGGGATGGTGCGCTGGAAGAGCAACTGGTGACGAACGACGTCCTCGCTCGAGAACCGGACGAGATCCTCGACGACGGCGACGAGTTCGTCCAGTGGGTCTGGGAGGGGCTCGCGTGCCTGACAGCGATCGAGCAACTGTCGTTGGCCGTCCTCGAACATCGCGTCGTAGAGATCGAGCTTCGACTCGAAATACGCATACAGCGAGGGTTGGCGGAGATCGACGCTGTCGGCGAGATCGCGAAGCGAGATGCCGGTGAGACCGTCGCGGCGGGCCAGCGACCACGCATTGTCGATGATCCGGGCGCGTTTGGCCAGGTGGCGCCGACTGCGCCGGTCCGGCGTTGCTATCGGGTTCTTCTCGGTCGTGGATCTCTGTCTATCAGTCATAGATAATCTATGACTGATCGTGCGCCCGGGACGGCGAAAAGTCAACATGGTTCTGCGGGCGAAACGAACACGTTCGAACGTGCGTCTCCCGAGCTGTTCGATGTACTCGTCCTGACTCGAAATCGAGCGGGGCCGAGCGATTCCACGAACTGATCCGCACAGACCGATCGGCGATCGTGGTCGTCGGCGCAGGCCATCGTCGGAACAGGAGCCGGCTGTAGTCGCTGCAGTTGGCGATCCGCTTCGGAAAGTACTCGCGCTGACGAGGACGCCATCGAAACCTTCGGCGATCAACGTGCGGACGCTCGGGATCGCCACCCGCGCGATCCGCTCAGCGTCGCGGCGGTCCCGGCCGTCGGCGACCACTCCTGCGGCCGGCCCACTCGTCGGCTGACCACTCGTCGGCTGACCACCCTGCGGCGGACGACTCGGCGTTCGGATCGATCACGTCGTCGTCGGCAACCATGGCACCAATTCGCGCTGCTGCCCGCGCGAGATCGTGAGCGTCGGGCGGTCCTGATCGTGGTACATGGAGTGCCCGGTCCGGAGGAGTCGACCCTACGACACGACGGTGACGCGCAAGCACGCCTTGACGGCGGCGTACAGGGTGAGCAGCTCCACCGACGCCTGCTGACTGGTGCGGACCGTGCGCCCGGCGGTGAGCACCGCCGGGCGACCGGGAGTGATGATCCACCCGTCGTCGGTCTCGAGGCTGAGAACGCCGGCGAGGCTGCGCGATCGGAAGTAGGCGCCAGCGGGGTAGCGGTTCGGCGTGGTGCCCTCGAGCCGCAGCACACGATCCATCGCTCGCGTCCCGTGCTGCGGCTGGATCAGACGGCCCGTGACCTGTCCGTCGGTGTGGATCGCGAGCCCGTCGGCGACGAGACGCTTGGCGTCCTCCTGAGCGACGGGGAAAGGCACAATCAACTCGATGGTCGGACCACCGGGCGTCGCAGCCACCGTCGACTCGTCGCCGATCTCGACGTGGACCGGGCCGAGTTCGTTGCCTCCGAACGCGTCATACGAGCGCTGCGCGACCTCGTGAGCCGACTTCATCGGTCGAAGAGCCCGGACGTCACCGCGCCGGCCGGATCCGAGGCGATGTCGAGCACGCTGCCGCGTCGACGAGACGGTCCCGGCGCGACGAGGGTTGCGATCCGGTCGAGGAACTCTTGCACGCTCGACAGTGCGGTGGGAGGCCGTCCGACGAACTTGACCCTCATTCTGACAACGTAGTTTGCGCCACCGTCCCGCGGTTCTTGGTGCGAGGAAGTTCGTCGGGGATCCGAACTGGCACGAGCCGACGCGATCGTCGCCATCGAAGACGAGCGCGGCGTGCGCGGTTGCGTCGCGGACACGCGTCAGTTTTCCGTCGTCGTCCTCGTCGTATTGATGCACGTGGTAGGTCGCCCCGAAGGAAGAGTCCACTCCTGATCGGTACGTCGGATCGGTGCGAGCCGAGAGATGTCAGCAGCCGCCCCGAAGTTCGACCTGGCGATGCGGTGGCCGATGGTCAGGTGTGGTTTCGTCGGCGGTAGGCGTCGACCTTGGCGCGGCCGCCGCAGGCGCTCATCGAGCACCACCGTCCCGAGCGGTTCTTGCTCGCGTCGTAGAAGGCCCATGAGCAGTGCCGGCAGGCTTTGAACCGTGGCCAGCGCATCTGGCGCTCAGCCTCGATCACGGTGAGAGCGACGGTCCCGATCACTCGGTCGGCCACCGTGCGACCGGTCGCGACGAGCACGAGGGGATCGCCGGCAGAGAAGCTGATTCCGACACCGTCGACGAATGGTGCAAGTTCGGCGACGACGGCGTGTGTGCGGTCGCGGTGACGGACGAGATGTGTGCGCAACGCCTCTCGGAACTCGACGATCCGCTCGAGGTCGCCGATGTCGATGCCATCGACGGTGATCGCCTCCGAGTCGGCCCATCGCACGAGACCCTCGGGTTCGCCGAGGCGGTCAGCGCCGCTCTCGTGGTTCACCGTGTTGCAGAACCGGCGAATCAGATCGAGCCCACCCGGCGCTGCGCGCTCCTCGGGCCAGTTCGGGTGCGGTGAGGTGCGTCCGGCTTCGTCGACGGGATGTCCGAGCGCCATGTCACTATCATACAGCGAATGGTGGTGACACGAGACGACAGCTCCTACTCGGCTCGCCGTCGGCTGATGTGGTCGTTGGTCGCGGTCGGCGTCATCGGCGGTTGTGGCTCCGACATCGCCTCCGAGCCGAGCGCGAACCCCACACCGCCGACCTCGACCGAGCGAACCTCGACCACGACCACGACCGCTGCCGATGACGCGGTGCCGGTGCTGACCGGCGCGACCGGCGAGTTGATCATCACCCGACAGCGCGACCTGCTCGATCGCGGCTTCATCAACGTCCAGATCGTCAACGACACGGGCGACGATCTGCTCATCGGTGACCGTCGCCTGATCTCGACGAACTTCGACACTCCGGCCGCTCCACCTCGCACCAGCACCCTCGGCGACGGGCGAACAGTCAACCTGCAAGTTCCGTACGGGACCGTCATCGACTGTTCGGCGGACACACCGGTCGAGTCCCGCCTCGAACTCGAAGTCGACGACGGACGACGCCAGATTCCGCTGACCGGTACCGACTTGCTCGACCAGATCCAGGCCGAACAGTGCGCCCAGGTCGCGTTCGACGCCGCCGTGGAGCCGACGTTCGGCGATGCCGTCGTGGACGGGGAAGTGGCCTCTGTCGATGTCGTGCTGACCCCGGTGGACGGGGCCCCGGTGATCACGATCGAACGAGGCGACGGGACCGTGCTCGTCGGAACCGAACTCGTCGAGCAACCCGTCGTCGTCGACAAGTCACCCACCACGCTTGCCGTCGTGTTCGATGTGAACCGCTGTGACCCCCATGCCATGGCCGAGGTCACCAAGCGGTACGCCCTGGACCTCACCGTGAGCATCGAGGGTGGCGAACCCCAGCGAGTCGAGATCGACATCGCCCCGATCGTCGACGACCTCGAGACGATCGTGGCCAACTGTCGGGCCGCCAACCCGTAGCCGGGCGTCAGCAGGTCGTCCCATCCCGATCCGAGGACTGATCGACCCCCTCATTCGCAGTCGCGCCAGCACGACGTTCACGCCGACCGGCGTGAACGCACCGCCGGATGTGTCGGACTGTGATGTGCCACACCGAGCACCCCTGTGTGGAGAATGGGTCGAAGGTCCCTGGCGGCGGCGGAGCCGGCGGCGGACACTGAAGCCATGAAGCATCGCCTGATCGTCGGCTATGACGGCTCGGCCGCCTCGACCGAGGCTCTCGAATGGGCGGCGCGCGAAGCCGAGTCACGCGGCGCAGCCGTGCACGTCCTTTCGTCGTACGCGCCGCCACCCGTGCTCGATTTCGGATACGCCACGGCCGGCGCGATCTGGGACGACGACCAGATCCCCGCATGGATGGCACACCAGCTCAGCGAGGCGGTGACGGCGACGTTCGAGAATCATGCAGGGGTCGAACACACGTGTGCGGCGGTCGGAGTTCGGCCCGGCACGGCATTGATCGAAGCCGCGCGCGAGGCCGACCTGCTCGCCGTCGGGAGTTCAGGCACCGGGGCAGTGAGCCACCTTCTGCTGGGGTCGGTGACCGCCGAGCTGTTGGCCTCGAGCCCGTGCCCGGTCGTCGTCTGTCCGACCGAGACGCATGACACGACCGGTCGGGTGGTGGTCGGAACCGACGGGTCGGACCCCGCCGGTCGTGCGGTGGAGTGGGCCGTCGAGGAGGCGAATCGTCGCCGGTGCGAGCTCGTCGTGGCCCACGCCTGGACCCCGACGGCGCGCCTCATCGGCGAAGGGACGGGTCGAGGCGGCCGCATGCACGAGGTCGGCGCCGAACTCGTGCTCGAGCACGCGGTACGTCGGGTCCGAGACATGGGCGACGCTTCCGCGAAACCGGCGCTCGTCCAAGGTGGGGCATCGCAGGTGTTGCTCGATCTCTCGGAGACGGCCGATCTCGTGGTCGTCGGTTCTCGCGGACGGGGAGGGTTCCGGTCGATGTTGTTCGGCTCCGTTGCCCACGCGGTCGCTGCCCATGCCTCGTGTCCTGCGGTGATCGTGCACTGACGGAGTCTCACGAAGGTGACCCGATCCAGGGATCGGGACCTTTGGCCCTGTGGATCGCGATCCTCGCGATCCAGAATGCTGCTCACGCAGTTCAGCGAACCCGAATGGAGAAGCCTGCATGTCCGTGATCGACCAGCCGTCGACCCAAACGCCACCGCCTCCCCCGGCGAACGATGACGGTCCCCGTGGATTGATCGGCTCACTGCTGTTCGCCCTCGGCGTACTCGGCATCCTCGCCATCATGCTCGCTCTGATCGCGCTGGCGTTCGTGGCGCTCATCCGCGACGACTCCGGTGGGGACGCCGGTGGCTCGGCGAGTGCACTCGACGTCTCGCTCAGTGAGTTCGCGATCGAGGGAGAACTCAGTGCACCTGCGGGTGACGTCACACTCAACATCGTCAACGCTGGCGCCATCGAACACAACCTGGCGGTTCGCGAGCTCGATGTCCAGAGCAACAACATGCAGTCGCGTGGGGTGGACACACTTGCACTCGGAGAACTCGAAGCGGGGTCGTACGAGCTCTACTGCAGCATCTCGGGCCACGCCGAGTCCGGGATGACCGCCGAACTCGTCATCGGTGAAGCCGACTCGTTCGAGCCGGCCGAACTCGGCGACGAACATGCGGGCCTGTCAGCCGAGGAGATGGACCAGCTGATGGTCGATTCCATGCTGGCATTCCCCGCAGAGACCGAGGGACTCGGCAACCAGCTGCTGGAACCGGAGATCCTCGCCGACGGGACGAAACGATTCGAACTGACCGCCGAGGTGATCCCGTGGGAGGTGTCACCGGACGAGTTCGTGGAGGCGTGGGCCTACAACGGTCAAGTCCCGGGGCCGCAGATCAGGGTCGACATCGGTGACAAGGTCGAGGTCGAGCTGACCAACCTCACACCGATGGGAACCGACATCCACTGGCACGGCGTCCACACGCCCAACGACCAGGACGGTGTGTCCCCCTACACCCAGGATCCAGTGGCAACGGGTGAGACGTTCACGTACAACTTCGTCGCCGAGGACCCTGCGATCGGCATGTACCACGCGCATCTGCACAGTCAGACGTCGGTGATCAACGGAATGTTCGCCGCGTTCCAGATCGGCGACAATCCGCTCCCGTACGGTCAGACCGTCGCCGGGGTCGAGATCCCCGCTGACCTCGAACCGGCCTTCGAGGAGCCCATGGTGCTCAACGATGCCGGCACGATCGGACTGACGCTCAACGGCAAGAGTTTCCCGGCCACCGAACCGATCGTCATCGACGAAGGCGAGTGGGGAGTCATCCACTACTACAACGAGGGGCTCACGGCGCACCCGATGCACCTCCACCAGTTCCCCCAGTTGGTGTATGCGAAGGACGGGATCCCACTCGACAGTCCGTACTGGGCCGACACGGTCAACGTCGCCCCGGGCGAGCGGTACTCGGTGCTCTTCCAGGCCGACGCGGTCGGCACGTGGGTGTACCACTGCCACATCCTCACCCATGTCGAACGAGCCGACGGGATGTTCGGAATGGTGACCGCAATGGTCGTCAACCCCAAGGAGTGACGCCGTGAAGCCACACGCCGGCGCAGCGTTGCCGCTCGATGGTCGGTCATCTCCCTCGTCGGTCGCACGAGGGAGATGGCTCCCCGCGGTCGTGACGCTCATGATTCTCGTGGCGATCGGGTGCGGTTGCGCAACGTCGTCCGAGGGCAGCTCCGGAGAGCCCACCTTCTCCTTCGTCATTCCCGCCGGTTCCGGCGAGCGGATCGAACGCGGTGAGACCCTCGACATCCTCCCCCGCGAGTTGGTCGCGACGGTGGGCGAGACGATCGTGATCTCGAACGAGGACGATCAGGCGCACCTGCTCGGACCCTGGTTTCTCGGTCCCGGTGAGACGCTCCGCCAACGATTCACCACGATCGGAAGGTTCGAGGACTCCTGCAGCGTGCATCCGGCGGGCCGGTTCGCGGTCATCGTCGAGGCCTGACGGCCGACGCCGCCCTCTCAGCGGTGGACGGCGAAACGTCGGCCTGTCGTGGCCGATGGGACGATGCGGACGAAATACGGTTTGACACCGGACTGCCACGAGGCCAGATCGACGTTGAACAGGCCGAACAGCTCGTTGCGGTCCGTGATCAACGTCGCGTCTCCTTTGACGACGACGCTCCACGCCGAAGCTTCGTACCAGTCGAAATGGTCGACCTCGAACGCCACCGAGGGCGCGTCAGCAAGGCTGTCGAGCTTCGTGCCCGAAGCGGTGCGCAACAGCACGGTGTTGCGATCCACGGCGAAGTTCACCGGGAAGATGTCGACGCCCCCGTTCGCGAGCTGGACAGCGAGCCGACCGATGTCGGCACCCCGGAGCAACTCCCAACAGGTATCGACGCTCAGCTCGTCGGTCTTCTCGATCGAAGTGGTCCCGCCACGGGGTCGACTCGGAGTCTCCATCCCATCATCCGACCACGCTCACGCTCGGATCGGTAGGGACGAAGGTCCCGACTCGGCGAGGAGACTCAGCAGTCGTCTTTGGCGGGGATGACGATCTTCAGGCCGGGGTAGAACGCGTCGTAGCCGTTCGTGCCCTGGTTGGCCTCGTCCATCGCCTCGACGGTGACGTCGAACTTCTCGGCCACCGCGGTACGGCTGGTGTCGCCTTCTTCGATCGTGTAGCTGCCGGCCTCGCAGTTGCTACCGGGATCGGGGATCGTCTCGCCGGTCTCGGTGGAGGCTGTTTCCTCGGCGTCGCCGTCCGCGTCGTCGTCGGCGTCCGCGTCGTCATCCGTCTCCTCGGCGGGAGCGGTGGCGTTCGCGGGGATCTTGATGATCGAACCCGGTCCGGGGAACTCGCTGCCGACATCGGCCCAGCCGTTGGCTGCCGCGAGTTCGGCGAGCGTGATGCCGAAATCGTCGGCCACCTTGATGCCGTAATCACCGGCCTGCACTTCGTAGTCGGTCGTGGGTCCGGATGCCGCCGCTTCCTCGGGAGCGAGCGTCGAGGTGGTCGCGGGCGCGATCGTGGCGTAGCTGGTCTCGCCGCCGGCGAGCGTGACGGTCGGCTTCGACGCGGCGTCGGAATCGTCGCCACCGCAGGCGCCGAGCAGCAGCGCGGCGGCGACGGCCGGGCCGACGACCGCGGCGATGCGCGAGGACGTGTTCGACTTCATGCTGACAGTCTATGGTCCCGAAACCACCGGCTGGTGTCAACGACCACGTTCCGAAGCGCTGTTCGTCACATCAGTGGTCGGGCCGTCGGCGGGATCGGAACGGGCAGACGGGTTTCGCCCATCAGGTACTCGTCGACTCCGGCGGCCGCCGCGCGTCCTTCCGCGATGGCCCAGACGATGAGGCTCTGACCGCGACCCATGTCGCCGGCGACGAACACGCCGGGCCGATTCGTCATGTATCGCTCGTCACGCTCGACGTTGCCGCGCGCGTCGTACTCGAGCGCCATCTCGTCGAGCCAGGAACCCTTCTCCGGTCCGACGAAACCCATCGCCAGGAACACGAAATCGGCGGGAATCCGACGATCCGTCCCCTCGACCTTGGTGAACTTGCCGTCGATCATCTCGACCTCGTGCAGGTCGAGCGCCGCCACGTTGCCGTCGCCGTCGTCCACGAACTGCTCGGTGTTGACGCTGTACAGCCGTTCGCCACCCTCCTCGTGGGCGGAGGTGACCTTGTAGACCATCGCGAACTGCGGCCACGGATTCTGGGCTGCCGCTCGCTGCTCGGGCGGCATCGGCATGATCTCGAGCTGCGTCACGGACGCAGCACCCTGACGATGCGCGGTTCCGAGACAGTCGGCGCCGGTGTCGCCGCCGCCGATGATGACGACGTGCTTGCCGTTGACGTCGATCGGGGACCGCTCCATGTCGCCCAACTGCACACGGTTCGACGGCGGCAGGTACTCCATCGCCTGATGGATGCCGTTCAGTTCGCGTCCCGGAATCGGCAGGTCCCGCCACTGGGTTGCACCGCACGCCAGGACGATCGCATCGTGGCTGGCGCGAAGCACCTCCATGTCGACCGTGGATCCGACCGCCGCGTTCGTGCGGAACTCGGTCCCCTCCGCTTCCATCTGCTCGAGGCGCCGGTCGATGTGGCGCTTCTCCATCTTGAACTCGGGAATGCCGTAGCGGAGGAGGCCACCGATCCGATCGGCGCGCTCGAGCACGACGACGTCGTGACCCGCTCGGGTCAGCTGCTGCGCAGCGGCGAGTCCTGCCGGCCCGGATCCGATCACAGCGATCTTCTTGCCGGTCCGCACCGACGGAACGTGCGGTGTGACCCAGCCCTCCTCGAAGGCGCGGTCGATGATCTCGACCTCGATCCGCTTGATCGCCACCGGATCCTGGTTGATCCCGAGCACGCACGCCGACTCACACGGTGCCGGGCAGAGCCGACCGGTGAACTCGGGGAAGTTGTTCGTGGCGTGCAGACGCTCGATCGCGTCCTGCCACTGATCCCGATAGACGAGATCGTTCCAGTCGGGAATCAGGTTGCCGAGCGGGCAGCCGTTGTTGCAGAACGGGATGCCGCAGTCCATGCAGCGCGCCGCCTGATGGTTCAGCGCCTCGGCCGGGAACGGTTCGTAGACCTCTTTCCAGTCCTTCAACCGAACCGGCACCGGCCGATGCTTCGCGGTCTCCCGCCCGAACTCGAGAAATCCAGTTGGCTTGCCCATGATCAGACCCTCGCTGCTTCCATGATCTTCTCGACGGTCTGTTCGTCGTCGAGTCCGTCGGCTTCCGATCGTGCGATGACCGTGAGCACCCGCTTGTAGTCGAGTGGCATCACCTTGCGGAACTTCGACACGTCGACCGCCCACGAGTTGAGGATCGACGTGGCGACCGGCGAGCCGGTGAAGTCGCGATGGCGCAGCACCGCGTCGTGCAGGAACGACCGGTCGTCGTCGCTCAGCGGTTCGAGTTCGACCATCTCGTAGTTCACCTTGTCGGCGAACTTGCCGTCCGGGTCGTAGACGTACGCAATACCGCCGGACATCCCGGCGCCGAAGTTGCGTCCGGTCGAGCCGAGCACGACCACACGGCCACCGGTCATGTACTCGCAACCATGGTCGCCGACGCCCTCGCTCACCGCCAGGGCACCGGAGTTCCGGACGCAGAACCGCTCCCCCACCATTCCGCGCAGGAAGATCTCGCCGCCGGTCGCGCCGTAGCCGATGACGTTGCCGGCGATCACCTGATCCTCCGCGGCGAACGACGCATCGGGGTGCGGATGGACGATCAGACGGCCGCCGGACAACCCCTTGCCGAGGTAGTCGTTGGTGTCTCCGATGAGGCGCATCTGGATTCCGGACGGGACGAACGCACCGAAGCTCTGTCCGGCCGAGCCGGTGAAGGTGATGTCGATCGTGCCGTCGGGCAGACCCTCGCCCTTCCACTTCTTCGTGACCTCGTGGCCGAGCAGCGTGCCCGTCGTGCGGTTGATGTTGCGGATCGGCATGTCGATCTCGACCCGTTGCGCGTCGTCGATCGCCGGCTGTGCCTGCTCGATCAACTGCTGGTCGAGCGCCACGTCGAGTTCGTGATCCTGGCCGACCGACTGCACCATGGTCTGGCCGTACGGGTTCTCCGGCACCATCAAGATCGGCGAGATGTCGAGACCCGAGGCCTTCCAGTGGTCGATCGCCTGACGGGTGTCGAGGCATTCGACGTGGCCGATCATCTCGTCCATCGTGCGGAAGCCGAGGACCGCCATGATCTCGCGGACCTCCTCCGCGATGAACTGCATGAAGTTCACGACGAACTCGGCCTTGCCGGCGTACCGGTCGCGGAGCACGGGATTCTGGGTCGCGATCCCGACGGGACACGTGTCGAGGTGGCAGACGCGCATCATGATGCAGCCCGACACGACCAACGGTGCAGTGGCGAAGCCGTACTCCTCGGCGCCGAGCAGCGCGGCGACAACGACGTCGCGACCGGTCTTCATCTGACCGTCCGCCTGGACGATGATCCGGTCACGGAGACCGTTCAGCATCAGCGTCTGCTGCGTCTCGGCCAAACCGAGTTCCCACGGACCGCCGGCGTGTTTGAGCGAGGTCAGCGGGCTTGCGCCCGTGCCGCCGTCGTGACCCGAGATCAGGACCACGTCGGCCTTCGCCTTCGAGACGCCGGCCGCAACCGTCCCGACGCCGGTCTCGGCGACCAACTTGACGTGGATCCGCGCGGACGGGTTGGCGTTCTTGAGGTCGTGGATCAGCTGCTTGAGATCCTCGATCGAGTAGATGTCGTGGTGCGGCGGCGGGCTGATGAGCCCGACACCCGGTGTGCTGTGGCGGGTCTCGGCGATCCACGGGTACACCTTGTGCCCGGGAAGCTGGCCGCCTTCGCCCGGCTTGGCACCCTGGGCCATCTTGATCTGGATGTCGTCGGAGTTGGTCAGGTACTCCGACGTCACGCCGAACCGGCCGGAGGCGACCTGCTTGATCGCCGAGCGGCGTTCGGGGTCGTACAGCCGGTCGGGGTTCTCGCCGCCCTCGCCGGTGTTCGACTTCGCACCGATCTGGTTCATGGCGATCGCCAGGGTCTCATGCGCTTCCGCGGAGATCGATCCGTAGCTCATCGCTCCGGTCGAGAAGCGCTTGACGATCTCGGAGACCGGCTCGACCTCGTCGATCGGAACCGGCGTGCGGTCCACCACGAAATCGAACAGGCCCCGCAACGTCATCAGCTTCTTCGACTGGTCGTCGACGGTTGCCGTGTAGTCCTTGAAGATGTCGTAGCGGCCACTGCGCGTCGAGTGCTGCAGCTTGTAGACGGTCTCGGGGTTGAACAGGTGCGGCTCACCCTCGCGACGCCACTGGTACTCGCCGCCGAGTTCGAGCTTGCGGTGCGCGCGTTCCTCGGGCCGCCTCGGATTCGCAGCCTGGTGGCGGTCGGCGACCTCCCGGGCGAGCTCGTCGAGGCCGATGCCCCCGAGCTTCGACACGGTTCCGGTGAAGTACTTGTCGATGAGTTCGTCGCCGAGGCCGATCGCCTCGAAGATCTGGGCGCCCGTGTACGACGCGACGGTCGACACGCCCATCTTCGACATCACCTTCAGCACGCCCTTGTTGGCGGCCTTGATGTAGTTGCGGATCGCCTGCTTCGGATCGAGATCACCCATCCCGTGCATGCCTTCGGCGATCAGGTCCTCGATCGACTCGAACGCCAAGTACGGGTTGATCGCGCCGGCGCCGTAGCCGATCAGCAACGCCATGTGATGCACCTCGCGGGCGTCACCGGCCTCGACGATCAGTCCCGCCATGGTGCGCTGCTTCGTGCGCACGAGATGATGGTGCACGGCGGCGGTGAGCAGCAGCGACGGGATCGGGGCATCGACGGTGTCGGCGTTGCGGTCGGAGAGCACGATGATGCGTGCGCCTTCCTCGATCGCGGTCGACGCCTGGCTGCACACGCGCTCGATCGCTTCGGCGAGACCGGGGCCACCGCTGTCGACCCGGTAGAGACCGGACAGCACCTTGGCGCGCAGTCCCGGGTGCTCACCGGCGGCGTCGATGTGGATGATCTTCGCGAGTTCGTCGTTGTCGATGATCGGGTTCGGCAGCGCGAGTTGCTTGCAGGAGTCAGGACCGGGCGACAGCAGGTTCGCCTCCGGGCCGACCGTCGACGACACCGAGGTGACCACCTCTTCGCGGATCGCGTCGAGCGGCGGGTTCGTCACCTGAGCGAACAACTGCTTGAAGTAGTCGAACACCAGTCGAGGACGTTCCGACAGCACGGCCAGCGGCGTATCGGTGCCCATCGAGCCCAGCGCTTCCATCCCCCGCATCGCCATCGGCGAGATCAGGATCTTCAACTCCTCGTGCGTGTAGCCGAACATCTGCTGGCGGCGCAGCACGCTGTCGTGGCTGAACACGACGTGCTCGCGTTCGGGCAGCTCACCGAGCTCGACCAGTCCCGCCTCGAGCCACTCGCCGTACGGGTGCAGGGACGCGAGCGACGCCTTGATCTCGTCGTCGCCGACGATCCGGCCCTCGTCGGTGTCGATCAGGAACATCTTTCCCGGCTGGAGACGCCCCTTGGCGATCACGTTCGCAGGTTCCACGTCGATGACACCGACCTCGGAGGCCATCACGACCATGTCGTCGTCGGTGACCCAGTAGCGACTCGGACGCAGACCGTTGCGGTCGAGCACCGCTCCGATCACCTTGCCGTCGGTGAACGTGACGCTCGCCGGCCCGTCCCACGGCTCCATCATCGATGCGTGGAAGCGGAAGAAGTCCCGCAGTTCCTTCGACATCGTCGTGTCGTTCTCCCACGCCGACGGGATCATCATCATCACCGCGTGGTGCAGCGGGTAGCCGCCGAGGTGCAACAGTTCGAGCACCTCGTCGAAGCGAGCGGTGTCCGACGAGCCCGGCGTGCAGATCGGGAAGGCCCGATCGATCCCCGGAAGGTTCGGGCTCTCGAGCATCGCCTCCCGGGCGCGCATCCAGTTCTGGTTGCCCTGCACCGTGTTGATCTCGCCGTTGTGGGCGACGAAACGGTACGGGTGCGCGAGCGGCCACGACGGAAACGTGTTGGTCGAGAACCGCGAGTGGACGAGGAGCAGCGCCGACTCGATCCGAGGGTCGGTCAGGTCGCCGAAGAACTGACTCAGCTGCGGCGTGGTGAGCATCCCCTTGTACACGATCGTCCGCGACGACAGCGACGCGAAGTACGTGTCGAGTTCGTCGACGAGTTCGCGTCGCGACCGCTTGCGGGCGACGAATGCCTTGCGGTCGAGGTCGATGCCCGTCGCTCCACCCGGGTCGGAGACGAACAGCTGCTTGAACGTCGGCATCGCGGCTCGCGCGGTCTTGCCGAGGCAGTCGGGATTCACCGGCAGGTCGCGCCATCCGAGCACCTGCAGGCCGACGTCGGCGACGGTCGCGTCGATCGCTGCCTGGGCCTTCTCACAGGCAACGCCCTCGGCGGGAAGGAACGCGATCCCCGTCGCGTACGCGCCGGCCGGCGGGAGATCGAAGTCGACGACCTCGCGGTAGAGCACGTCGGAGACCTGCAGCAGAATTCCTGCACCGTCGCCGGTGTCCGGCTCGGCGCCGGTTGCACCGCGGTGTTCGAGGTTGGTGAGTGCCGTCAGTCCCGTGACCACGAGATCGTTCGAGCGTGCGCCCTTGAGGTTCGCGACGAAGGAGACTCCACAGGAGTCGTGTTCGTTGCGGGGGTCGTACAGTCCGATTGGTCCGGGAGCATGGATCATTCAGGTACATCCTCGAAGGTTCGTCCGGGCGCGTGCCCGGAGGGGTTCGTAGCGAACGCTGCGCAGGGTCGTCGTTGACCGAACGGCGATGCCTCGGCGCTGAGGCGTGCCCGGGCATGGCCCGAGCGGGGGGAACACACATCCTAGAGGGTGCTCACGTCCGGAGCGAACCTCGTTCCCAAGTGATCCCGACCCACCGTTCCCGGACCCCACCACTCCCGTCAGGATCTTCCGGTGAGATGTGAGACCAACAGTCCGCCCCGATCCTCACCACAACCGGGCCCGCCCGTCGTGCGGTGAGAGTTCGGGCGACCTGTACCGCTCACATCTCACCGCAGGGCGACGGGTTGATGCGGGTCAGCTGAGGCGGGACTTGACGAGGTCGGCCACGGCGCGACCGTCGGCACGACCGGCGACCTCGGCGTTGACGGCCTTCATCGCCGAGCCCATGTCGGCCATCGTCTCGAAACCATTCGCCGAGAAGACGTCGGACACGATCGTGTCGAGTTCGTCGGCAGAGAGCGCTGCCGGGAGGTAGGTCTCGAGGATCTCGATCTCGGCCCGCTCGTCAGCGGCCCGGTCGTCGGCGCCGCCGGCCTCGAACGCTTCGGCCGCGTCGACGCGCCGCTTGACCTGCGACTTCAGTACGGCCTGTACGCCGTCGTCGTCGAGCGTGGTGGCGGAATCACCCGCGACCTGCGCCTCCTGAACGGCGGCGATCACCGAGCGGAGGGTCCGCTGCCGAACGGTGTCCTTCGCCTTCATCGCCGTGGTGAGGTCGACTCGGATCTGATCGATCAGCATCGGCACAGTGTGGCGTCAGTCGACGAAGACCGGCGCACGGTTTTCGAAGCCGGACATCACGGCTTCCATCTGGTTCTTCGAGCCGATCTGGGCACCGATCACGCGACGTTCTTCGGCGAACGCCTCGGCAGCTCCGTCGTGGTCGAGTCGGTTGAACAGTTCCTTCGCTCCCTGTACGGCTCCCGGGCTGCGTCCGGCGATCTCGCGCGCAAGCGCCATCGCGTCGTCGAGCGGGCTGTCGCTGAGCCGCGTGGCGAGTCCGAGTGCGTACGCCTCGGTCCCGTCGAAGACGCGGGCGGTGTAGGTCAGTTCACGGGCGACGTCGGGCCGCACCAGCTTCGACAGCATGAACGTTCCGGTCATGTCCGGAACGAGGCCCCAGTGCACTTCGCGGACCGACATCTTGGTGTCGGGGTGCACGATCCGGATGTCGGCGCCGAGCGCGATCTGAATCCCGCCACCGAGCGCGTGCCCGTGGACCGCGGCGATCACCGGCACGGACAGTTCCTGCCACACCCAGCAGACCTGCTGACCGAGATGGGTGATCCGGCCATCGGCCATCTCGCCGGGATTGCCATCGTCGTCGCCGGCGGCCGCCTCGACGTCGTCGGAGCCCGAATCGGCGATCGCCTGCATCGTGGAGAAGTCGAGTCCGGCACAGAACGACGCCCCGTTGCCCGAGAGGACGACGACGCGCACTCCTGATTCGTTCTTCAGTTGCTCGCCGGCTTCGGCGATTCCTCGGAACATCGCGTTGTCGAGCGCGTTGCGCTTGTCTTCGCGGTTGAGACGGACATCGGCGATGCCGTCGTTGATCGAGATGGTGACACGGTCGGACATCTCCCGAGCTTGTCAGATCACCTCGTCTGATTCCCGATTCGTGGTACAACCAGCCCATGAACATGCCTCCCCCACCGCCAGGCTCCCCCGACGAATCGTTCCCCGAGCAGATCCCACCGCCGGGATACCAGGCGTACGGTCAGCCGGGTTCCGCCCCCGGTTCGCAGTCGAACGGCAAGGGGACCGCCGCGATGGTCTGCGGGATCATCGGTCTCGTCATGCTGCTTCTGTGCGGGGTCTTCTCGGTCGTGATCTCCCCGGTTGCGTTCTTCCTCGGGAGGTCTGCGAGCAAGGAGATCGAGGCGGCACCCGGGCAGTATTCCAACGCGGGCCAGGCCAAAGCCGGTTGGATCATGGGCCTCATCGGAATGATCCTGGTGGCGATCTGGCTCGTCGTCGTGGTGATCGTGGTCGCCGGTTCCAACTGACGGCGCGAGTGAGTCTCGGGTTGTGGTCAGCGCTTCCAGGCAACGAGATCGCGGTCGATCTCGGCGAGTGAGCGACATCCCGTGAGCGCCATGGTGCGTTCGAGTCCGGTCCGGTAGAAGTCGAGCAACCAGTCCACTCCGGCCTCGCCGGCCGCACCGAGCGCCAAGAAGTAGGGGCGACCGAGCGACACGGCGTCGGCCCCCAATGCGATCGCCTTCACGATGTCACTGCCGCGACGGATGCCTCCGTCACAGATGATCGTCGCCTGGTCCCCGATCTCGTTGCGCACGGGCTCGATCAGCGACACGGGGGTCGGGGCGTCGTCGAGTTGGCGGCCTCCGTGATTGGACAGGCCCAGTCCTTCGACGCCCATCGCGACGGCCTGCTTGGCGTCGGCCACGGTCTGGATCCCCTTCAGGACGATCGGCCCGTCCCAGATCGACCGGAGCCACTCGATGTCGTCCCAGGACAACGCTTGGTCGAACTGCTTCGCGACGTGATCGGCGAGCGTGATCGCCGTCGAACCGTCCTCGGCGTGGCGGCCGACGATGTTCGCGAACGTGATCGGTCCGCCGTTCAGGAAGTCCCACGTCCATGCCGGGTGCAGCGCCCCGTCGATCAGCGTCTGCGGGCCGAGTTTGGGCGGCAGGGTCATCCCGCGGCGCACGTCACGCTCGCGTCGCCCGAGCACGGCCGTGTCGACCGTGAGCCACACCGCTCCGTAGCCCGCGTCCTTCGCCCGCGCCACGAGTTCCTGCACGAGCCCACGGTCCTTCCACGTGTAGATCTGGAACCACTTCTCGCCGTTCGGGTTCGCCGCGGCGCACTCCTCGATGGAGCGGGTACCCATCGTCGACAACGACCAGGGAATCCCCGCGCGGCCCGCCGACCGGGTGACCGCCAACTCACCTTCCGAGTGCGCGATGCGCGTGAATCCCGTCGGCGACAACACGATGGGCATCGACGCCGGGACGCCGAAGATCTCCGTCGACGTGTCGAGATCGGACACATCGCGCAGGATGCGGGGATTGAACTCGAGCTTGGCGAAGTCCGACGAGTTGGTCCCGAGGGTCCGCTCGTCCTCGGCGCCGCCGTCGATGTAGTCGAACACCCCGGCCGGAAGCCTCCGCTTCGCCAACCTGCGCAGGTCATCGATCGATGCGACCTTTTTCAACCGACGCTTGGTCCCATCGAGTTCGAAGCTGTCGAACTCCGCGACCGAACGGAACGTCTCCCACATCTTCATCCCCCCATCGTAGAAGGCTGACGCCTCACTCGGATTCGGTTCTCGTCGACTGCTGCGGCGCTCCTCGTCGGCCGGTGGCGAGACAGCGGTCCGCAGGTTCAGGCGCTGATCGGCTCGGCGTCGTCGTACGACGGCGACAGCAGCTCACCGGCGATCGCATCGACCAGCGCGGTCGCGACGGCCGGAGCCTCGCCGGGCACGGTGCGCGCGATCTGGTGCACCAGGGGCAGTTCGGGGAGCTCGCTGGATCGCGGCCACTCGATGATGTCATCGCCGAGATGTCGCGAACCGAGCACCGCGACGCCGAGTCCCGCGGCGAGCGCCGCACGTACGCCACGCGTCGTCGAGGCCGAGAACGCGACGAGGTGGTCGATGTTCGCGGCGTTCAGATCAGGCTCACTCAGCGACCGGTAGAAGCACTGTTCTCCGAACGTGATCAGCGGTACCGGCCCCGCGTCATCCGTGGCGTTTGCGTGACTGGTCACCCAGAGCAGACGATCGGACCACAGGACCCGGTCGGTCGGACGGAGGTTCGCTTCGGCGACCTGCATGATCGCCACGTCGAGTTCGCCGCGATCGACGCCCCGCGCCAGGTTGGTCGTGTAGTCGATGATGAACTCGATCGACGCGTTCGGATGTGCCCACTTGAAGCGGCCCAGCAGTGACGCCATGTGCGCGGCATCGACCTCTTCGTTCGATCCGAGCTTGACGGTTCCCGTCAGTTCCGAACTCTGCAACCGCGAGGCCGCACGATCGTGGATCTCGACGAGGGCCCGTGCGTCGGGAATCAGTGCGCGACCGTCACGCGTGGGGCGCAGGGTGTGGCCGTCCCGAATGAGCAGCGGCCGGCCGATCCGTTCCTCGAGTCGCTTGATCTTCCAGCTGACCGACGACTGACTCATGTTCAACCGTTCGGCGGCCCGGGTCATGCCGCCGTGATCGAGCGCGGCCAGGAGAGTACGGAGCGATTCGACGTCGAGTTGCAGTGCTGGCGTCATGGTCGAAGTATGACAAGCTGTCACGTAAAACACAAGTTCATGTCGATTGCATCATGACGGTCGGATCTGCACACTGGAGGCATGAACACCTCCCCCACCACCCTCGAACCCTCCACCTCCAGCGCGATCGACACCGACACCGGCGCATGCACCCGGACCCACACCGCTCCGGGCGACGCATTTTCAGGATTTGCTCCGCTCGTTGCCGAGCCCGACGCACCGGTGCAGCGCGATCACATCATCGCCCGGCCGACGGAGCCCCCGGACCGGACCCGCGCCACGCAAGGTCCGTCGCTCGTCCGTCGTCTGGCCGACGCGTTCCTCGACCTCGTGGATCTGTCGACGACACCGTCGCACCGCGCCATCACGGCGGCCGACGGCGGCTACCGATCACCCCGCGGCTGATCGCCCAGCGGGGTCACCCGTGTCGATCGGCGACGGTCCCGATGGACATCGATCATTCGACGAGTCGGAGACCGCTGGGCGTCATGCTCGGTTCCGAGTGCGGCAAGTCCACGACGAATTCGGTGCGGTGCGCGGCGAAGACGTGCTCGCTCATGAGCAGCGCGCGTCCTGACTGATCGGTGGTCACCCGCTGGCACCGCAGCAGTGGCGCGCCGACCGGAATGTCGAGGAGCACGGCATCGTCGGGTGACGCGATGTCGGCTCCGATCGTCTGCGTTGCTCCGCGCAGTTCGACGTCGAGCAGTTCGTAGAACGGGCGACGCTCCACGTCGCGTCGCGACAGCGAGGCGCCCAGATCTGCCGGGCACCACACGGTGACGACAGCAAACGGTTCGCCGTCGGCGAGGTTCACCCGCTTCACGCGAAGCACCTGCTCGGACCCGAGGATCCGCCGGACCCGCTCCGGCGCGTCCTCGAAGGCGAACTCCTCGATCTTGCGCTCGGAGAGCTTGCCCACGCCCTCGACCTGCGATTCGATCGTGCCGAGTGATTGCAGCGACTGCTGAACCGGTTCACCCGCGACGTACCAGCCGAACCCCTGGCGGGCAGCGATCAGACCCTCTTCACGCACGAGTTCGAGTGCTCGCCGAATCGTGACCCGCGAGGCGGCGAACTCCGCGGACATCTCGGACTCGGACGGCAGGACCGACCCGACCGGCGCATCGGCGAACCGTTCCTTCAACTCGTCGGCGATCTCCTGGTAGCGGATCCTCCTCACGTCGAACCTCCACCGGACCCGGACGCCTCGATCAGTTCGATGCGGTTCCCGAACGGGTCGAACACATGACAGCGAACGACGTCCGGGAGTTCATCGTTCCAGGTCGCATCGAGCCCAGCTCGGTCGATGAAGGCGCGGAGACCGACCAGTGCGAGTGCAGGGTGAGCCTTGCGCGCGGGGACGAACGGATCCTCGGCACCGACGTGGACACGCACGGCGCCGCGTTCGAACCACGCTCCGCCGCGAGCCGCCATCACCGCCGGTTTCGGAACCTCCACGAGTCCGAGGACACCCACGTAGAACCGGCGAGCACGATCTTCCGCACCGACGGGAATCGCCACCTGCACATGGTCGATTCCGACCCACTCCGGTACGAGATCATCCGGACGCGCGGCGCGCGGATGCTCGGACGTGGGTTCGTGGATCGTGTCGGATTTCGTCATGACGATGGCCTCCGCCACACACCTTACTTGTATCTAACTTGTCTGCTATGGTTGAGGCATGGCCACCGTCTCCCCCAACACTCCGATCGAACTCGTCGAGCAGGTCTATGCGGCGCTTCCCGGCAACGTCGACATCGCTCGCAACCGGCTCGGACGTCCGCTGACGCTCACCGAGAAGATCCTCGTCAATCACCTGAGCGATCCCGAGAATCAGGAACTCGTGCGCGGCGACAGCTACGCCGACTTCCATCCCGACCGCGTCGCGATGCAGGACGCGACCGCGCAGATGGCGCTGCTCCAGTTCATGACCGCGGGGCTGCCCGAGGTCGCCGTGCCGTCGACGGTGCACTGTGACCACCTGATCCAGGCGAAGGTCGGCGCGAAGATCGACCTCGGCGTCGCCGTCGACACCAACGAAGAGGTGTACGACTTCCTGAAGTCGGTCAGCGCGAACTACAACATCGGCTTCTGGGGCCCGGGCTCGGGCATCATCCACCAGGTCGTGCTCGAGAACTACGCGTTCCCCGGCGGAATGATGATCGGCACCGACAGCCACACTCCCAACGCCGGTGGACTCGGCATGGTCGCGATCGGTGTGGGTGGCGCCGACGCCGTGGACGTGATGACCGGCTTCCCGTGGAACGTCAAGTGGCCGAAGGTGATCGGCGTCAAGCTCACCGGCACCCTGTCCGACTGGAGCTCACCGAAGGACGTGATCCTCGAGGTCGCCCGCCAGCTGACCGTGAAGGGCGGCACCGGAGCGATCGTCGAGTACCACGGGCCCGGCGCCGAAACGATCTCGGCCACGGGCAAGGGCACGATCTGCAACATGGGCGCAGAGATCGGCGCGACCACGTCCCTGTTCGGCTACGACGCCAACATGGCCGCCTACCTCAAGGCGACCGCCCGCGAAGCGATCGCTGACGCCGCCGACGGCGTGGCCGAGCACCTGCGTCCGGACGAGGGCGCGCTGTACGACCAGCTGATCGAGATCGACCTCGACGAACTGAAGCCGCTGATCAACGGACCGCACACTCCCGACCTCGCGCACCGGGTCGGCAGCGGCCTCGGCGACGCCGCCCGCGAGAACGGCTGGCCGCTCGAACCGTCGGCTGCGCTGATCGGGTCGTGCACCAACTCGTCGTACGAGGACATCACCCGTGCGGCGTCGATCGCCCGTCAGGCCGCAGCCAAGGGACTCACGGCCAAGGTTCCGTTGATGGTCACCCCGGGATCCGAGCAGACTCGTGCGACGATCGAGCGCGACGGCTTGCTCGCCGACCTCGAGGCGATCGGTGCCACGGTGCTCGCCAATGCCTGCGGCCCGTGTATCGGTCAGTGGAGTCG
Organism: Ilumatobacter nonamiensis YM16-303; assembly: GCF_000350145.1. Lineage (GTDB taxonomy): Bacteria > Actinomycetota > Acidimicrobiia > Acidimicrobiales > Ilumatobacteraceae > Ilumatobacter_A > Ilumatobacter_A nonamiensis. The sequence goes on from NZ_BAOL01000008.1 coordinate 40,109, forward strand.
TCCGGAGAACATCACCAACCAGACCAACACGATCGTCACGTCGTACAACCGCAACTTCCCGAAGCGCAACGACGGCTCCGCAAAGACGCTCGCCTTCGTCACCTCACCCGACACCGTGATGGCGATCGCGCTCGCCGGCCGGATCGACTTCGACCCGACCACCGAGACGATCACGGCTCCCGACGGCACCGAGGTGAGCCTCGATGCGCCGGTCGGTCAGGTGCTTCCCGATGCCGGATACGACCCGGGCGAGGACGCGTTCACCGCTCCCCCGGCCGACGGGCACGACGTGCCGATCGCGGTCAGCCCCACGAGCGATCGGCTCCAGCTGCTCGAACCGTTCGAGCCCGTCCCGAACGAACGCTTCACCGATCTTCCCGTGCTGGTCAAGGCGCAGGGCAAGTTCACGACCGACCACATCTCGATGGCCGGACCGTGGCTCAAGTTCCGCGGCCACCTCGAGAACATCTCGGGCAACCTGTACCTCGGTGCGGTCAACGCGTACTCGAAGGCCGACGGCGAGGAGTACGAGGTCGGCTACGGCAAGAACCAGTTGACCGGCGAGATCCAGACGTTCCCCGAGATGGCCAAGGAGTACCACGAGGCCGGACAGCCGTGGGTCGTCATCGGCGACGAGAACATGGGCGAAGGCTCCAGCCGCGAGCACGCGGCGATGGAGCCACGATTCCGGTTGGGCCTCGTGGCGATCGCTCGGAGCTTCGCCCGGATCCACGAGACCAACCTGAAGAAGCAGGGCATGGTGCCGCTCACATTCGTCGACCCCGCCGACTACGACCAGATCGGTGAGGACGACCGCATCAGCGTGATCGACCTTCCGCCGGTTCCCGGTGAGACCGTGACGGTCCGGATCACCAAGCCGGACGGCTCGACGGTCGACTTCGAGTGCAGTCACACCTTCAGCCCCGAACAGGTCGAATGGTTCCAGGCGGGATCGGCGCTGAACATCATCCGCCAGAAGTCGCAAGGCTGATCGGCGCTGGCCCGATCGTCGAAACGACGGGAGAACCACCGCACGTCGATCGTCACCGATGAGGTCGGCGGTCGGCGTGCGGAGATCGTCGTCGCGGTCGAGAGCATCGAGGTCGACACACACCCCGTCGCGAACCTCGCACCACTGCGCCGATGGTTTCCGCGGGTGACGGGATATCGAGGAGCCGAGCTGCCCCGAGCGGACGCGTCGGTGTCGGTCGTGCTCGACGATTTCGCGTTCGTCCTCTACATCGCCGGCATGGGCGGCGAAGTGTCCGCTGTGCACGACGGCCCTGACTTCGTTGCCGCGGCGCGGGACGGATCGGTCGATGTGTACATCGCCGAGCGACTCGATGTCCGGCGGTCGAAGGCCGCGGATCTCGACGCCGCTGCCGCCAGTGATCGGCTGGTCGGGGCGTCGGTCCCGGCGTTCACCGTGCAGAGCCTCTGAGGGCCGCCGCGTCGTCCGCTCCGTCAGGTTGCTACCGCGACCTCGTCGCGCTCTGCGTCGTCGCGAGATGCCGACGCTGCCCACGCGGTCGATCCGGCGAGACCGAGAAGTCCTGAGGCGACCGAACGCGCGGACCGTGCCTCGAGCAACGACGCGATGCTCCCGATTCCACAGAGCACGGCCGCGATCGAGTTGAGCGTCTGGCGATCCATCTTCGGACGGCAACCCGGCCCGGCATCAGGCCCGGCGACCGGACTCGACATCGTTGAGGTCGAGGTGATTGCGCATGTATTCGTTGGCGGCATCGGAGCGCGGCTCGAAGTCCCACGACTCGAAACGACCCTGCCGGAGCGCCCGGTCGACCGTTGCTCGCGCCTGCTGACTGGCCCGGACGTCCTGGTCGATCGTCGTCGGGTCCCATCTGCTCAACACCTCCGCCGTGAAGTCGGCGATCACGTCGGTGAACTCGGGGTCGCCGACGAGGTTGGTGGTCTCCTGCGGGTCGGTCTCCAGGTCGAACAACTGCGCTCCGTCCGGTTCGGACCAGACGAACTTCCATCGTTCTCGGCGGATCATGAAGATCGGGGCGACGGCGCCCTCCCCCAGGTACTCGCCGATCACCGCACGTTCGGCATCCGGGCGACCGTCGAGCAGCGGCATCATGCTCGCGCCGTCCATGACGTCGGGCGTCTCGATCCCTCCGATGTCCAGCAGGGTCGGCGCGATGTCGAGCAGGCTCACGTGCGTCGGGTTCGTCGCTCGCGCTGCAGTCGAGGGTGTGCGCACGATCATCGGGATCCGGCACGCGTGGTCGAAGTAGCTCATCTTGTACCAGAGGCCGCGCTCGCCGAGCATGTCGCCGTGGTCGGCGGTGAAGATGACCACGGTGTCGTCGGCCATGTCGTGCCGGTCAAGCACGTCGAGGAGGTCGCCCAGGTGCCGGTCGACGTAGCTGACGTTCGCGAGGTAGGCGTGGCGCGCCGTACGGACCTGGTCGTCGCTCGGCTCGGTCGCATCGGCACCGATCACGTGACGCAACCTGCGGCTGTGGGGGTCGTCATCGTCGTCGGCGATCGACCCGACGGTCGGCATCGGGATCGCGTCGTGGTCGTACAGGTCCCAGAACTCCTGCCGAGCGACGTACGGATCGTGCGGATGGGTGAACGACGCGGTGAGCATCCAGGGTCGAGCGTCGGCCGTCCGAGCGAGGTCGCGTAGCTTGCGGACGGCTCGATGTCCGACCTCGTCGTCGTAGTCGAGTTGATTGGACACGTCGGCGATTCCCGCGTTGACGACCGAGTCCATGTTGTGGAACCACCAGTCGAAACGACCGTCGGGGTCGTCCCAGTTCGGCGTCCACCCGAAGTCCGCCGGGTAGATGTCGGTCGTCAGCCGCTCCTCGTAGCCGTGCAATTGATCCGGCCCGACGAAGTGCATCTTGCCGACGAGCGACGTCTGATATCCGGCGGATCGCAGGTGGTGCGCAAACGTCGGAACACTCGATGGGAACTCCGAGGCGTTGTCGTAGGCACCGATCTTCGAGTTGAGTTGCCCGCTCATCATCAGGAACCGAGCGGGGGCACAGAGGGGACTGTTCGAGTAGGCCGACGTGAACGTCGTCCCCTGCGCCGCCAAGCGATCGATGTTCGGGGTGATCGCCGGACCGCCGTGCATCGACAGGAACGGCGCCGCCAGCTGATCCGCCATCACCAGCAGGATGTTCGGCTGCGCGTTACGCAACGGGTCAGACCCGTCACGTAACGCCGTCATCGGGTGCTGCCCTCGCCGTCGATCGCCGCCCGCACTTCCGCGACGTAGTCACCGACCGCATCCGGACCGGACTCCATCAGGCGACGCACCATGCTCGCTCCCTGGATCACCCCGTCGGCCACACGCGTCGCCTCGTACGCCTGCTCGGCGTTGGACACTCCGACTCCGACGAGCACCGGAACCTCGGTCACCAACTTGAGCCGCGCGGCGAGATCGGTCGCGGTCTGCGCCAAGCTGCTCCGCTCACCGGTCACTCCGAGCAGACCGACGGAGTACAGGAAGCCGCGCGATCGAGCGGCGACCTTCGGGAGACGGTCGTCGGGTGCGGTCGGAGCGGCGAGCATGATCGTCTCGATGCCGTGCGCGTCCGCGGCTGCACACCAGGGACCGGATTCCTCCAGCGGCAGGTCGGGAAGAATCGCGCCGACGATTCCCGCCCGCTGCAAGCTCGCAGCGAACCGCTCCGGTCCCGGATGGTGCACGAGGTTGTAGTACGTCATCACGGTGAGCGGGATCTCCACATCGAGGTTCGGGACCTCGTCGAGGATCGCGTTCGGGGTGATTCCGTCGTCGAGCGCGGCCTGACTCGCCTGCTGGATCACCGGACCGTCCATGACCGGGTCGGAGAACGGAATCCCGATCTCGATCGCGTCGGCACCGTTCGCAGCGCAAGCGCGGATCGCATCCTGCCAACCCGGGTAGCCACCGGTGATGTACGGGACGAGCAACTTGCGTCCGGCGGCCCGCTTCGCGCGGAACTCGCTCTCGATGCGACCGAAGGAATCAGCCATCAACCTGCTCCGCCCATCTCGTCGGCGAGGATGTCCATCATCTGGGCCACGTCCTTGTCGCCGCGCCCGGACAGGCTCATGAGCACGGTCTGGCCCTCGATCTCCGGGGCTGCCCGTGCGAGCCAGGCCAGTGCGTGCGCCGATTCCAGCGCCGGGATGATCCCTTCCGTTTCCGACATCAGTCGGAACGCGGCGATCACTTCGTCGTCGGTGACGTTCGGATAGTCGGCGCGCCCGATCGCTGCGAGGTGAGCGTGCTCGGGCCCGACACCGGGGTAGTCGAGACCGGCCGAGATCGAGAGCGCTTCCTCGACCTGTCCGACCTCGTCCTGCATGAGATAGCTGCGTGATCCGTGGACGACGCCCGGCGTGCCGCGTCCGACGGCGGCGCCACCGGCGGGTTCGACGCCCACCAGCCGCACGTCGGGTTCATCGACGAAGCCGGCGAAGATGCCCATCGCGTTCGAACCGCCGCCGACACAGGCAACGACGAGATCGGGCATCGCACCGGTCATCTCCTGGATCTGGGCGTGCGCCTCGTCGCCGATGATCGACTGGAACTGGCGCACCATGAACGGGTACGGATGTGGTCCGACCACCGAGCCTAGACAGAAGTGGGTGTCGGACACGTTCGCGACCCAGTGCCGCATCGCCTCGTTGACCGCGTCCTTCAGTGTCTTGCTCCCGGAGTGCACCGACTCGACTTCGGCCCCGAGCAGCTTCATCCGGAAGACGTTGAGCGCCTGGCGGTCGACGTCGACCGCCCCCATGTACACCTTGCACTCGAGGCCCATGAGGGCGGCTGCCGTGGCGCTGGCCACCCCGTGCTGTCCGGCGCCCGTGTCGGCGACGATCCGCTTCTTCCCCATCCGCTTCGCGAGCAGGGCCTGGCCGATGACGTTGTTGATCTTGTGCGAGCCGGTGTGGTTGAGATCCTCGCGCTTCAGGATCAACCGGATTCCGAGCCTCTCGCCAAGGTTGTGACACTCCGTGAGGATCGACGGCCGACCGGAGTACTGCGTGTGCACCTGGGTGAGTTCCTCGCGGAACGCCGGGTCGGACCATGCGTCGTCGAAGGCCTCCTCCAGCTCCTGACAGGCCGGGACCAGCGTCTCGGGGACGAATCGGCCGCCGAACTCGCCGAAGCGTCCGGTCGGATCGGGGGGTGCGCTCAAGGTGTTGCTGGGTGACGACGTCATCGTGGCACGAGAGTACCGAGCGGTTGCCGACCGCGACAGATCGGTTTGGGCCGACGGGACCGGCTCGAGACCGGCGACGGTGGATTCCGCTCCGTTCGCCGACGCGTACACTCGCGACGTCGACAGGAGGAATCGTGCAGGTCATCACCGTTGAAACGCCCTCGCTCGGCGATCGTTCGTACATCGTCCACGATGAGTCGGTCGCACTCGTCATCGATCCGCAGCGCGACATCGACCGGATCATCGAACGAGCAACCGCAGCGAGCGTGAAGATCACCCACGTCGCCGAGACGCACGTGCACAACGACTACGTGAGTGGGGGTCTCACCCTCGCCCGTGTCACGGGAGCCCGCTACCTCCACGCGGCGGCCGAGCCGCTCCGCTTCGACCATCACGGTGTCGCCGACGGTGACACGGTCGACGTCGGAACGATGACCGTCGAGGTGCGTCACACCCCCGGCCACACGCCGCACCATCTGACCTACGTCGTGACCGATGGTGACGATGCGCCCGCTCTCTTCACCGGAGGGTCGTTGCTCTACGGAACGGTCGGACGTACCGATCTGATCGGACCGGACCAGATCGAGGAATTGACGCACGCCCAATACCGATCCGTCCATGCGCTGGCCGAGTCGCTGCCCGGCGAGTCCGTCGTGTATCCCACCCACGGTTTCGGCAGCTTCTGCGCCTCGGCCGCGAGTGATCTCGAATCGGACGGCACGCTCGCCGGCGAGCGTGCCGTCAACGTCGCCCTCACCGAGACCGACGAGAACGCGTTCGTCGAGCGTTTGATCTCGGGGCTCGACGCGTTCCCGCGGTACTACGCGCAGATGGGCCCGCTCAATGTCGCGGGCGGCGCGGCGATCGACCTCTCCCCTCCCGCTCCCGTCGACCCGATCGAGCTGGCGCGCCGCATTCACCGTGGCGAGTGGGTCGTCGATCTGCGGAACCGTCGCGAGTTCGCGGCGTCGCACGTCGCCGGCACGATCGGAGTGGAACTCACGACGAACTTCTCCACCTATCTGGCGTGGCTGGTCCCGTGGGGCATGCCGGTCACGCTGGTCGCCGACGATGCCGACGACATCGCCGAGGCCCAGCGACAGCTGGTCCGTGTCGGAATCGATCGACCAGCGGGCGCGGCGACCGGCGGCCTCGCGTCATGGTCCGGCGACGCCGACCGTTCCGACTACGCGGTCACCGACTTCGCGACTCTCCACGCCGTGCCGGATCCGTCGATCCTGGACACCCGTCGCAACGGAGAGTTCGCGTCAGGGCACGTGGCGGGTGCGACCCACATTCCGCTCCACGAGCTCCTCGACCGACTCGACGAAGTTCCATCCGGCCTGATCCACGTCCATTGCCAGAGCGGGTATCGGGCGAGCATCGCCGCGTCGCTGCTCGACCGTGCGGGGCGCGACGTCGTCCTGGTCGATGACAGCTACGACAACGCACCCGACGCCGGGTTCGACATCGTCACCCCAGATTCCGCGTAACCGCTATTCGAAGTCCCAGTTGTAGGGACCTTCGTCGTCACCGAGGTACTGCTCCGGCGCCGCTGCCTTCGCGTTCGCGACGAAACGCATCACCGCGATCGGATCCTTCTTGCCGGGTCGACTCTCGACTCCGCTCGCCACGTCGACTCCCCACGGCTCGACCTCGGCGATCGCCGCCCCGACGTTCTCGGGATTCAAGCCGCCGGCGAGGATCAGCTTCAGCTGCGAGGGTGCATCGCCGGCCAGGTTCCAGTCGAACACCTTGCCCGATCCCGGGTCGGGTGCGTCGAGGAGGATCATGTCGGTGCCGTACTGATCGGCCGACGGCAGGTTCTCGTCTCCGGCGGCAAAGGCCTTGATCGTCCAACGGAAGTGCCCCGCGATCTCCTTCGACTGGGCCGGAGTTTCGCGGCCGTGGAGTTGGACGGCTTTGACGCCGGCCTTGTGGGCGATCTCGACGACGCGGGCGGGAAGCTCGTTGCGGAACACGCCGACGGTCAACACCTCCGGAGGCAGACGACGCGTGATGTCATAGGCCTTCTGCGGGGCGATCTGGCGCTCGGACGGAGCGAAGATGAAGCCAACGGCGTCAGCTCCCATCGCCACGGCGAGCAACGCGTCGTCTTCGTTGGTGATGCCGCAGATCTTCACGAACATGGTGACGTGACCGTATCTTCTCGAACGGGTACCCGGCGTCTATGGTCGGGGCCGATGGGCCGCCTCGATGAGATCGATCTGACACTGCGACTCGACAAGGAAGCGTACGAGCAACGCCTCCGTGACGCTCAGGAGCGGTTCCTCGAACTCCGCCTCGATCTCGGCGGCCAGACGAACGGTGGACAGATCGGACCAGGACTCCTCGTCGTGGTCGAGGGGCTCGACGCAGGCGGCAAGGGCGGAGCGATCCGGCGGACCGTCGAGCGGCTCGACCCGCGCCACTACTCGGTGTACTCGTACTCGAAGCCTGATGCACGAGCGAAGCGTCACCATTTCCTGTGGCGGTTCTGGACCAAGATTCCCGGTCAGGGCGGGATGTGCATCTTCGACCGGAGTTGGTACGGACGGCTCCTCGTCGAACGCGTCGAGGGTTTCGCGACCCAGGAGCAGTGGAGGCGCGCCTACGACGAGATCGTGCAGTTCGAACGCAGTCTGGTGATGGAAGGCGTGATCGTCGTCAAGTTCTGGCTCCAGGTCAGCCAGGAGGAGCAACTCGGTCGCTTCGAAGCGCGACAGCACGACCCCCTCAAGCGGTGGAAGCTGAATGAGGAGGACTGGCGCAATCGCGAGAAGTGGCCTCAGTACTCCGAGGCCATCGAGGACATGTTCGCCAAGACGGATCACGACCTCGCTCCGTGGGACCTCATCTCGGGCGAGCAGAAGAAGTGGGCCCGGGTGCAGTTCCTCGAGACGTTGAACGAGCGGGTCATCGACGGCGTCGAGCGCTGGAAGGGCTGACGAGGATGAAGCGGTTCGAAGGACGGGTCGCCGCCATCACCGGAGCGGGCTCCGGGATCGGCCGGGCGCTGGCGATCGAACTCGCACGACGCGGCTGCCACCTGTCGCTCAGCGACGTCGATGAGGAAGGACTCGCTGAAACGGTTCTGCGCTGCGAGCCATCCGGAGTCCGAGTACGCCCGGCACATCTGGACGTGGCTGATCGTGAGGCGGTGTTCGCATGGGCGGAGAACGTCCGGGCCGACCACGGCAAGATCAACCTGACCATCAACAACGCCGGAGTCGCCCTGGGCGCCACCGCGACGAGTCAATCGATCACCGATTTCGAATGGTTGATGAACATCAACTTCTGGGGCGTGGTCCATGGGACACAGGCGTTCCTCCCCCACCTCCGCGAGTCTGGCGAGGGCCACGTCGTCAACATCTCGAGCGTGTTCGGACTGATCAGCATTCCGACCCAGTCCGCGTACAACGCGTCGAAGTTCGGCGTGCGCGGCTTCACCGATGCGTTGCGCATGGAACTCGAGATCGATCAGTGCGGCGTTTCGTGCACCACCATCCACCCCGGCGGCATCAAGACCAATATCGCCCGCAATGCCCGAACCGACGAGTCGATCGTCATCGGAGGAATGGATCCCGATGAGTTCGCCGACGAATTCGACCAGAAATTGGCGCGCACCACTCCGGACAAGGCGGCCCTGCAGATTCTCCGGGCCGTCGAGCGCAACCGACGTCGCGCCTTGATCGGGCCGGACGCCGTGATGTTCGATCTCGTGTCGCGCCTCCCCGCAGGTCTGTATCAACGGGTCCTCGTGGCGGGGGCCCGTCGCGATCGCGCCAAGCGAGCAACCGAAGCCGCCGCGACGTCCACGGCAGTCTGACGACCTCGCGCTGAAGAGGGAGACGTCCGGCGCAGTCTCTCGACTGACCTTCGCCGGAGGTGTCCGATTCCATCTTGCTCGGGCTGGCCCGTCCGAAGATGGGGTCCGACGAGACACCCTGGTCGAGCGTCCAGCCTCGGTGAGCGACGCGCGCGCACGACCGTGCGCATCCTGCCGGATCACGAGCGGGTCTGAGGCCTTCGCGGGGCCGCGAGTATGGAGCACGGCACAAGGGCCGGAGTGCGGCGCGCCAGCTCGAGCGTCGACCGGATTAAGGGGCGGACGCGATGAGTCGGTAGGCGTTGCGTATCCTGCCGGGACTGTTGGGTTGAGGCGCCGAAGTGAGCATCATTTTTTGAGCCGGGGAGCGGTGTTGTACAGCGAGCAGCTGGCGCCGTTGTCGAGGTGTGTCAGGCAGTGGTCGTCTCGCTCGGGGGTGTTGGCTGACGAAGCCTCATCAGGCCAATCCCGACGAATGCGAGTGCAAGTCCGATGAGCGTGGCCAACAATCGCGTGGGCGGACCGCTCAACTGTTCGTCGGTGTCGAACCAGTAGTAGATGAGCACGGCGTTTGTCAGGAAGAACGCGTAGATCATGTAGTTGGCGCTGTAGAACGCCACTGCACCGAACGAAGAGACGAGCATGAGCACAACGACCAGCCCGTCAGATCCGGTGACTTCGAGGATCAGGGTCGCGACGACAGCACCAACGAGCGTGCCGATGCCGCGCTGTGTTCCCTTGAGCACAGTTTGGTGCGTGTCGGGCAGGAACACGATGAGCACCACGATGGAGATCCAGTACGGATCGAGACCATCGGTCGTGATCCGGTACCCGACCACCACCGCGACTGCAACGAGGATCGCTCGGACCACGCAGTAGATCCCGATCCCGGAGCGTACGAGCGCGCTGAGGTTCGGTCGGGTTGACGGCGGTTCCGACTCGTCCTCGGCGGGTACCGGGACGACATGATCCTGCGACCTTCCGATCGCTGAGACGGCTGCGACGAGGATCATCGCCACGACCCCACCCAGCAGGAACGCTGCCGCTGTGATGGGTGGGTCTTCGGCGCGTGACTCGCCGATCAAGACAGTGATGGCCCACAGGAGTACGAGATAGCCTGCTCGCCCGGCGGCGGACCCGAGTCCGTATGCCAACCCCGTGAGGTAGGTGACCGCTGCGAGCACGAGCGCCGCCTGCCATGCCGTCTCCGCGGTGACATAGGACAGGAACCCGAACGCGCCGCCGACGAGCGTCACGATTCCCATATGCACCATTCGCATCCGGAAGTTGCCGTCGCGACCTACCATCACGACGAGGACTGCGGCGATGCCGACCTGCAGCGCACCGACGCCGACGAGCGCCTCGATGGCCACCGCCACGAGAACCCCGACGATCGCATAGGCAGCCAGGCCGAGATTGAGCTTGGAATGGTCGATTGCGAGGAGGTGTTGCCATCGTCCGACCATGCTCGGCAACGTAGCTGAACGGGGCGAGCCGACCGGCAGATCGCTCGAGGCAGAGTCGAATCCTGCTGGCGACAGTCCAGTGCGCAACGAGAGTCCCCGTGCCGAATTGGCACCCATATTGTCGACCGCCGCTGCGCTCGAGCGCGTCCGCTATCGGCACCGAGGCGCTCCGATACCTGCTCGAGATTGTGCATTGGTGGCCGGCCCGAAGACGAGGCCATTCGTGCGCCTTGGTTCTATGTCCTTTGGGCGAGGCGAGCGGTCACGGTGTCCGCGATCCGTCGCGCTGCGCCTTCGGGTGCGAGGGCTGTGGTGTCGACAACGAGGTCGGCGGCGTCATCGAGCCATGACCGGGCAGCCCAGTACTTGGCGATGTGGTCGAGTCGCCAATCGAGTGCTTGGCTCTCGACTTCGTCGGTGGTGATGCGGCGACGGAGCTCTTCCTCGTCGCAGTCGAGGACGACGTGACAGACCGGAAGGCCGCGATCGGCGAACCCGTGGAGGAGTTCTTCCCAGTAATCGGCGACGAGGACCGTCTGCACGGCGATCATCGCATCCGGATTGGTGTAGCGGTAGATCCGGTCTGCGACCGCGGGAACCAGCTCTCGCCATGGCGGGAGATCCTGGAAGTCGTCGAACTCTTGGTCCCGCAAGTTGCCGGCGAGCAAGAAGCCAACGTGCTCGGGGTCGAAGAGCCTCCAACCGGTTTGCTCGAGGAGTGCGGTGGCCGTGGAGGTCTTGCCGACGCCGAAGGTGCCGTTGATCCAGACGATCATGACTCGACCGTAGACGCAGCTTGTTGCCGCCGCCCGTGCATCGATGCATGCCGGATGAAGCCGACGATCTCGCCGCCGACGACCCCCGACCGCTCGCGTTCGGCACGGATGCGCTCGAACTGCCGCAACCGTACGCAGGAAGACCGTTCGACGCTACGAGCCGTCCAGCTGGATCATGGCAAGGTGAGTCATGCCGCTACCGAACACGGCATTCGGAAGGAGAAACCAACATGACCACGATCACGACCGTGTCGACCGTCGCCATCCCGACCAGCAATCAGGATCGCAGCGTGACGTTCTACGTCGATCGACTCGGGTTCGAGAAACGAGTCGACGTCGAGATGTCCGCCGGGTTCCGTTGGATCGAGGTCGCACCTCCCGGCTCCGACGTCACCGTCACACTCCTGCAAGCAGGCGACGAGATGCCCGCAGGCCGTGACACCGGGATTCGCCTCGTCGCCACCGATGCAGCCGCTGAACACGAGGCGATGACCGAAGCGGGCGTCGACGTCGGCGAACTTCTCGATTGGCCCGACGCCCCACTGATGTTCGCGTTTCGCGATGTGGACGACAACACGCTGTATCTCGTCGAGACCGAATGATCCGACACGCGAACCAGCGTCCAGGAACCCAGACGAACACAGGAGCAGAACATGAACATCCAAGGCCTCTACGCCGCCGCAGCGGTGACCGACATGGAGCGCGCCGAGGCGTTCTACACCGCGCTGCTCGGGCGCGGGCCCGACGATCGGCCGATGGACGGCCTGATCCAGTGGCGCCCGTTCGACAACGCCGGGATCCAACTCTTCGCCGACACCGACAACGCCGGACACAGTTCGATCACCATCGTGGCCCCGGACATGGCAGCGGCCCGTCGCGAGCTCAGCTCGAATGGTCTCGACCTCGGAGACGACGTGCAGGGCGACTTCGGTGTGATCGCCCAGATCTCGGACCCCGACGGGAACCGCATCACCCTGGCCGAACCGCCGCGGGAGATGCCGTGACGATGGAACGCAGATCACGTCCCGACGCGACGATCACGAACGTGGTCGACCGTGACAACGGGGTCATCGCCCACCTGGAGGGAACGCGATGAAGCTCGTCATCACGCAGAACATCACTCTCGACGGTGTCATCGAGGTCACCGACGCCACCGGCGAATGGTTCGCTCCCGCCGGTGGCGACGCCGACATGTCCGACCTCGAAGCCTCGCTGCGGGAGATGATGGGCGAGCAGGACGCACAGCTGTACGGACGAAAGACCTTCGAGGCCATGCGGGGTTTCTGGCCGAACCGGACCGACGACACGACCGGCATCACCGATCACCTCGACACCGTCCGCAAGTACGTGATCTCGACGACGATGACCGACCCCGAGTGGCAGAACTCGACCGTCCTGCACGGCGACCTGATCCCAGCAGTACGCGACCTCAAGGACCAGCCCGGATCGGTGCTCGGGGTGACCGGCAGCATCAGTGTGTGCCACGCCCTGATCGCTGCGGATCTCGTCGACGAGTACCGCCTGTTCGTCTACCCGACCGTCGTCAGCCAAGCCCGCCGGCTCTTCGACGGCACCGCCGCTCGACCCTGCGACCTCGAACTCGTCGCCACCCAACAGTTCCGATCGGGGATCGTTCTGCTCACCTATCGACCTCGCACCACCGCCTGAACTTCGAGGAGACCCACCTCCATCTGTCCGTAGAAGGATCTGAAGGGGTCAGGCGCGCTTGATGTCGGTGCCACCCATGATCGAGATCGTCTTGATGCGGATGAGCGGTGCGTTGGGTGGGGCGGGCGCGTCGGTCAACTGGACGTCGTTGCCGCCCAGCAGAGCGAAGCCGCTGGGTTCGACCTCGACGCTGTCGGGTACGACGATGGCGGATCCACCCATGACCGACACAACGGTGATCTCCGTGACAGGACCCGAGATCGTTGCGCTGCGCAGGTCGAGATCCGCCCCGCCCATGAAGTTGACGACCCGGGTCTTCTTGGCCACCTTCCAGCGGCCGGATCTGTCATCGCCGCCGAGGACGCCGAAGACCCACTCCCTCGCCTTGGCCGGTACCGACGGCTGGACGACCGCCGGAACATCGGCCGTGAGAGCGACCAATTCCTGCCGGTACGTTGCGGTGAGAGCGCCAGCGATCCGATCACCGAACTCATCGAGCGTGATACGCCCGTCGACGACAGCAGTTCGCAGCGTCTGTTCAGCGGCGTCTCGTTCTTCGGGCGACGCTCGCACCGGGGACTCTTCGTTGCCCATGCCGATCACGGTATCCAGAAGGACTCACCGGGAACCGGCGCGGCGACGTTGATCAGCGCTCCGACTCGTCGGGGCGCGAGTCTTCGGTCGATTGCGCAACTGGACGAGCGGCGACTTCGCTCACGGTGTGGTCGCGCATTGCGCGCACTTCGAGGTTCCACCCGTTGATCTCGACGCGGTCGGCAATGCTCGGGATGCGACCGAGATGTTCGAGCACCAGGCCAGCGACGGTTGCATAGTCTCCAGCGGGCAACTCGAGCCCGATCTGGGACAGATCATGGATCGGGAAACGGCCAGGCAGCACGATCGTGCCGTCTCGTTCGCGACGCGCCGAAGCGAGGTCCGGGTCGGACTCGTCGTAGATCTCTCCGACGACCTCCTCGACCAGGTCCTCCATCGTGACGAGACCGACGACTCCCCCGTGTTCGTTCACGACCAATGTCATCTGAGTGCGGAGTCGCTGGAGCTCGCTCATCGTCGTGAGCACTCGTGCCGCTTCGGGGTAGGCGGGTATTTTCTGAGCAATCGAGGCCACGACTCCATCGCGGGCGGCGATCAGTTGTCGCAAATGGACGTACCCGACCACGTCGTCGAGATTTCGCCCCACCGCGACGGGAGCGCGACTGTGTCCGGATTCGTTGAGCCGCTGCATCGCGAGGCGACAGGGCCACTCTGCGTCGAGAACGAACACATCGCCCCGGGGGACGAACACCTTGTCGAGGGTGCGTTCGGCAATCTCGAACGCACCGTTGACGATGAGGCGCTGCTCGGGAGTCAACGTGTCCTGCACGGCAACCATGTCGCGTAGTTCCTCCTCGGTCACTTCCTCTCGCTGCAGATGTGGATCGGCGCCCATCAACCGAACCGCTGCATTCGTGGAGTGGGACAGCAACCACACAACCGGGCGGGTCAACGTCGACAACCACGCCAACGGACGCGCCATCACCATCCCCCACCGCTCGGCCTTCTGCATCGCGACGCGTTTGGGGGCCAGCTCACCGAACACCAAGGTGAAGTACGCGAGGAACAACGTGACCGCCACGACGGATGCCGGCCGAGCCGCACCACCCAGGAACCCGAGCGGGCCCTCGAGCGGTTCGGCCAGTGACACCGCCGCAGCGGCCGACGCCAGGAAACCCGCCAGCGTGATCCCGATCTGAATCGTGGCGAGGAAGCGGTTCGGTTCCCGCGCCAAGCCGGCCAGCACGGCGCCGGTACCCGACTGCTTCTCCAGCCGTTGGAGCTGACCCTCCCGCAGCGAAACCAGGGCCAACTCGGTGCCCGCAAACGCCGCGTTGACGAGCACCAGTACGACGACGAGAACAAGCTGCGGCAGCACGTCAGACATGACGACCTCGCACGCGCCGAGAGGTCAGGCAGTCGGAGTCGGGCTTCACGGGAGATCCACGGGGATCGCAGCGACGGTCGGGTTCGCGTCGATCTCGGTGGTGGTCGTTCTGGCGGCTGTCCGCGCTCGTGCTTTCACCACTTCGAGCACCACCAGCAGGAGGACACCCGTTGCCGCGCAGACGGCGAGGTCGCCGATGCCGAGGGGTTCGAGGTCGAGGAATCCACGGAGTGGCGTGTAGATCGCCACGAGTTGCAGACTCGTGACCACACCGGCGATCGCGAGCAGCAACGGGTTGGTGAAGAAACCGATCGAGCGGAGCGACTCGGTGTTGGAGCGTGTCCCGATCGCCTGGGCGACCTGCATGAACGCAAGGGTCGTGAAGATCATCGTCTGCCACTCGATCCGGTCGTCGAGTTCGTAGGCGAAACCGACTCCGAGCGACACGACGCCGATCAGCGCACCGATCCAGATGGTTCGACGCCCCAGTCCGTCCGCCCACAGACTCGCCCCCGGTCGGTGCGGCGCGCGTTGCATCACGCCTCGTTCGGCCGGCTCCACACCCATCGACAGCCCGAGCAGCCCGTCCGTCATCAGGTTGAGCCAGAGCAGTTGCAACGGCAGCAAGGCCACGGCGGATTCGACGCTGCCGCTACCGGAGACGAGAAACGGGATCGGCCACCCGAGCATCACGATGATCTTGCCGAGGTTGCCGGCAACCGCGAAACTGACGAAGCGGCGCAGGTTGTCGTAGATGACCCGCCCCTCCTCGACCGCCGCCACGATGGTGGCGAAGTTGTCGTCGCGCAGCACCATGTCCGACGCTTCCTTGGAGACGTCGGTCCCGGTGATGCCCATCGCGACGCCGATATCGGCCCGCTTGAGTGCCGGCGCGTCGTTGACGCCGTCGCCGGTCATGGCGACCACCTGATGCTGCTCCTGCAGTGCGCTGACGATGCGGAGCTTGTGTTCGGGAGAGACGCGGGCGAACACCGACACGGCGGCTGCCGCGTCGGCGAATTCGGCCTCCGTCAGGCGGTCGAGGTCGACGCCGGTGAGGACCCGATCGTCGCCGGCGATGCCCAGTTCCGTGGCGATCGCCTTGGCGGTCAGCGGGTGGTCGCCGGTGATCATCACGGGTCGGATTCCGGCGCGCCGGCACACGGCCACCGCGTCTCGGACCTCGGTGCGCGGCGGGTCGATCATTCCGATCAACCCGAGGATCACCAGATCGTCCTCCGCCTGCCCCGCAAGACCTTCATGCTCACCTGACACCGAGTCGTCGTCGAACGTGCGATACGCGACGCCCAGCACTCGCCGTCCGTCGGCTGCGAGTCGTTCGTTCGCGTCGAGGACACGTCGTCGCCATGTGTCGTCGATGTCGACGGGTCCGTCCGCGGACCAGACACCCGACGCCCGTTCGATCAGCCCGTCGATCGCGCCCTTGACGAACGCGATCGGACATCCCTGAGGCAGTTCGGCGAACAGCAACTGCTCCTGGTCGTCCAACGGAGCGTGGACGGTGCTCATCCGCTTGCGACCGGAGTCGAACGGGTTCTCGGCGACGCGCGAGAAGCGCGCTCGCAGTTCGCCGACGTCGACCCCGACGTTCGCCGCCAACTGCAGCAGCGCCGTTTCGGTGGGGTCACCGAGCAGCGTCACCGCACCGTCATCGTCGGCTTCGGCCTGTGCGTCGTTGCACAGCACCACCGCCCCCACCATCGCCCGAGCGGTCGCCGGAAAATCCGACGCATCGGGTGTGCCATCGGGATCGATCACGATGTCGTGATCGGCGACATCGAGCATGGTGACGGTCATCTGATTCTGTGTCAGCGTGCCCGTCTTGTCGGAACAGATCACCGTGACCGATCCCAGTGTCTCCACAGCCGGAAGCTTGCGGATCAGCGCGTTGCGCCGCAGCATCCGCTGCGAACCGATCGCGAGCGTGAAGGTCACCACGGCCGGCAGCCCCTCGGGGATCACCGCAACGGCGACACTGATCGCCGTGAGCACGAGTTCGGACGCACCCTCCCCTCCGAGCGCACCCATCAGCACCACGAGGCCGGCGACACCGATCCCGACGAAGGCGAGCTGCTTGCCCACCTTGTCGAGACGCGCCTGCAGCGGGGTGTCCTCGTCGTCGACGCCCTGGAGCAGCGTGGCGATGCGACCGAGCTCCGTTGACATTCCCGTCGCGATCACCACCCCCACCCCGCGTCCGGCGGTCACCTGGGTGCCGCTGTAGGCCACACACATCCGATCGCCCAGCGGCAGGCTCTCCTCGTCGATCGCCTCGGTCTGCTTGTCCGCAGGTTCGGACTCGCCGGTCAACGCCGCCTCCTCGACGCGGAGATTCGCTGCTTCGATCAGGCGGACGTCGGCGGGCACGATCGACCCGGCATCGAGTTGCACGATGTCGCCCGGTACGAGCTCACCTGCTGCCACCTCCGTGGTCCGGCCGTCACGCACCACCCTGATCACCGGCACCGCCATCTTGCGCAGCGCGGCGATTGCCTTCTCGGCGCGGTACTCCTGGAAGAACCCGAGCAGCGTGAACAGCACCACGATGGCTCCGATCGCACCGGCTTCGAGATACTTGCCGAGAATCAGCGAGAGCAGGGCGGCGCCGATCAGGATCAACACCATCACCGCCGAGATCTGCGCCCACACGAGTCGCCACGGACTCGACGAGCCGGTGTCGACCAACTCGTTCGGTCCATGTTCCGCGAGCCGTTCGGCCGCAACGTTCGCACTCAACCCGTCGACAGAAGCACCGAGGTGATCCAAGACGTCGGAGACGGGGAGCCGGTGCCACTCCACCGGCTCGATGACCGTCGCGACGTCGTTGTCCGCAACCGCAGTCATCGAACGCCACCTGAGCGGCACACGTCAGAACTCGGGAGATCGTGGAACATGAGAGATTCCTTTCAGCGCACGGGCGAACGTTCGCTGAAAGTCTCTCCACCCATTCGAGACGGGCTGACCGCGCCGGCTCCGCAGAGCGTGTTGACGACGGGCCACTCGGGATACTCCCCTTCAGTCACCGAGATCATACGACCTCACCGACATCTCGCGGTCGCACGTTCGCCGACGAACCGGCCGTTCATGGCGATGGACATCGCGGCTGCCGACAGGCTGACTCGGCCGCAACCTCCGGTTCAGACGTACTTCGCGACACCCATCGACATGAATCGATCCGGCGTCACTTCACCGCGATCGGATTGACCGGAGATCCGCACCCACCGGCGATGGGGAGTGCCGGCGCGGCGAGAAAGAAGTCGTACTGGCCGTCGTCGGCGCAGTCGGCTGCGAGGTCTTCGAGAAACCAGAGTTCACCGAGCAGGAGGCCCAGGTCGCGGATGGCGACCATGTGCATCGGCGACGTGACTCCGGCGACCGGCGACAGGCCCTCGACCATCACATTGTCGGCGGCAACGGCCGCCACCTCGTGTTCTGCCAGCCACTTCACGGTCGTGAAGTGCAGTCCGGACAGGCAGGTGTGATGGAAACCCGACCAGTTGTCGCCGTCGACCGCCGTCATGGCGCCGGTCCGCACGAGGACGATGTCACCGGTCTCGATCGTGACACCCTGGGCGGCGGCACATGCGTCGAGGTCCTCGGAGCGGATCGGAGTCATCAGGTCCCAGCAGTCCACGGATGCGTGTCGGGCCATGTCGAGCAGAACCCCTCGCCCGACGAAACCGTCGTGCACCTTGTCGATCCCGTTGCGGCCGCTGCCCGCGGCGCTGACCTCGGTGGCGGGCACGCCGTTGTACATCTCTCCCGAGTAGTAGATGTGGCTCAGGGCGTCCCACTGGGTGGAGCCTTGACACGACAGCACGAGCATGTCGTCGGTGAAGTCGGCCTCACCGCCCATGTCCATCGGACCGGGGGTGTCTCCGGTCTGGGTCATCACGTGCAGGCAGTTGGTCCTGCCGATGTTTCCGGTCTGTGGGCCCACGCCGGTCTTCAGGGGCAGGGCCAGTGAGAACGTCCGCCCGCTGCGCATGGCGGACGCGGCGGCGAGCCGTTGGTCGGGTCCGAGGTGGTTGAGCGTGCCACGCTCGTCGTCGGGCCCCCAGCGCCCCCAGTTGGAGATCTCTCGGCCAAGGGCGTACACGTCCTCGATCGTGTAGGTCTCGGCTGGTGATGATGGTTCGTGCGGGGTGGTCATGTTGATCTCCTTCAAAGGGTGCGATGCGGCCGGCGTTCCCGGCCCACTACAGGTAGAAGCCGCCGTCGAGGAACAAGGCCTGGCCGACCACGAACGACGAGGCCGGCGAACTCAACCACACGACCGCTTCCGCGATCTCGTCGGGGTGGGCGATCGCAGGTCCGGCGCCTCCCGGCGGGTTCGGTGGGATCGGGCTTCCCGCCATGCCCTCGAGCAGCGGAGTCGACACCCCGCCGGGGCACACCGCGTTGACCCGGATCCCGCGAGGGAGGTACTCCTTCGCGGCGGTCTTGGTCAGCCCGACGACTCCGTGTTTGGTGGCGCCGTACGCGGCGCCCGCCTTGGCCGCCGTCAGGCCCGCCGTCGAACTCGTGTTCACGATGGACCCGCCTCCGTGCTCGGCCATGTGGGCGAGCTCGTGCTTCAGGCAGTTGAAGACACCGGTCAGGTTGATCGCGACCGTGTGCGCCCACGTCTCCGCGGCGAACAGTCCGGTCGGTTGGCCGGCGGAACCGATGACGCCGGCATTGTTGAAGGCGTGGTCCAGGCCACCGAAGGTCTCGACCGTGAACCGGACCATCTGCTCGACCTCGCTCTCGTCGCTCACGTCGCAGCGAAAAGGTGCAGCGGATCCGCCTTCGGCGAGGATCGTGTCGACGAGTCGCTCCGCCGCCGACATGTCGATGTCGGCGACGACCACGCTCGCGCCGGACCGAGCGAACCGTTCGACCGTCGCGGCGCCGATTCCCGAGGCGCCCCCGGTGACGAGCGCGACGCGGTCGCTGAAGTCGTAGATCGGCGTGGTCATGAGGGCCTCCCGGTGTCTTGCTGCGCCTGACCGAATCGTCGCGTCGACCCGGTGTGGTCGGTGTCGTCGAGCCGGTAGATCCGCATGGCGCTGTCATGGAACATCTGACGTCTCTCCTCGGCCGAGTAGCTCAGGGTCATCTTCTTGAAGGCGTTCCACAGATTGTTGTAGCTACAGGCGAACCGATCGACCGGGAAGTTGGACTCGAACATGCAACGGCTGGGTCCGAACTCCTGGATCACGTAGTTCACCCGATCGGAGAACTCGCTCGCGATCTCGTCGGATGAAGGCTTCTCCGTCCTCCAGAACCAGTCGTGGCCGAAGAGATACATCCCGATACCTCCGAGCTTGACGGTCACGTTCGGCAGTGCGGACAGCTCGCGCATCGCCGATCGCCAGGTTGTCTCGACATCGTCCGCCTGCCTGCGATATCGGGCGACTCCGAGTGGCGCTCCCATGTGGGTGACGACGATGTCGGTGTCAGGCACGGCCCGCGCCAGTTCGACGACCTCGTGGAGCTGCGTGTGGAAGACCCAGGCATCGAGAGTGAGGCGGCGTTGCCCGAGCAGGCGCACGCCATCGCGGAACGACGGGTCAGCCAGCAGGCCACGCTGGGGCTGAGCGACGCCGGGCATGAATTCGTGACGGTGGGTGTCGTAGGTGGCGCGTACACGAATTCCCCTGATCAGCCCTGCAGAGGCCTCGACGTGTGCATCGAGCACTGCCTCGAGAAGGTCTCCACAGCTGAGATCGGCCATCCCCACGATCCCGCGAATCGGCGGACAACCCAGGCGCTCTGCTTCTGCGGCCTTCGCCGCCACGAATCGCGACTCGCCGACCGGCATGAACGCCTCTGGTCCCGACGGCAGGTACCCGGTGCCGCACTCGGCGAACACGGTGGCCACGACGTTGTGGCCACCGGACATGTCATTGCAGTAGTCGCCGAGGCCGTAGGGAACGTGGCCGCTGTTGTCCCACAATCCGGTCGAAGATGGTGGCGTCACGCTGTCTCGTTCGTAGAAGTGAAAGTGGGTGTCACAGACGGGCAGGTCCGGCTCGAGAGCCTCCTCGGCCATCGCCGGGTCCGCAATGACCACCGGTCCTCGCACGGGTTCGCTCATGCGAGCCTCTCGGTGGCCGAGAAGTGCAGGCCTTGGCGCTTCAGGTTCCAGTCGGAGAACACGTGGGAGGTGGCGGTCATGCCTCCGTCGACGACGAGTTCGGCCCCGGTGAAGTAGCTCGACGCATCGGAGGCGAGGAAGAGCACCGCCTCGGTGACCTCCTGCGCCTGACCGAATCGCCGCATCGGCAAGGTCTCGCCGAACTCGTCGAGGAGTGGCCTGACCTTCGGATGATCGAACATGGTCGTCTCGATGATGCCCGGATGCACCGAGTTCACCCGGATGCCGTACGGCCCGAACTCGAGCGCCGCCGTCTGGGTCAACCCGCGGACCGCGTACTTGGCGCTCGTGTAGGCGGCCCCGCCGATCGATCCGTTGAACCCGCTCACCGACGAGATGTTGATGATCGAGCCGCCACCCTGATCCTTCATGATCGGGGCCACCATCTGCATCGAGATGAAGATGGACAGCTGGTCGACCTCGATCACCCGCATGTACTCGCTCACCGACATGTCGACGATGTGCTTGATTCCGCCGATACCGGCATTGTTGACCAGCACATCGACCCGCCCGAACGAACTCATCGTCTCGTCGACCACGTGCTGCCAGCCGCTCTCGCTGGCGACGTCGTGGTGGAGGAATCGCGCTCTCGAGTTGTCGAGTTCTTCGACGAGCTGCTCGCCGGCATCCTGGTCGATGTCGGTCAGCACCACGGTCGCTCCCTCGTTCAGGAATCCCTGAGCGTGGCTGGCCCCCATTCCCGCCGCCCCGCCGGTGATGATCGACACCTTCCCGTCGAGTCGTCCCATGTCATGTCCTCGATTCTGGAGCTGTCGGATTCTCTCGCAGCGACACCGCTTCGACGACGAGCTTCACGATGGGGATCCGTCGCTCGGTGCGGGCCTGGTAGGTCTCGTAGTCGGGCCAGAACCGAACCATCTGCTCCCACCGCAGCTCGCGTTCGTCGCCCTCGACGGTCACGGCGACGGCTCGACAGTTGAAGATTCCGGCGATCACCTCGCACTTCGGGTCGGCCAGCAGGTTCTTGTACCAATGCGGATGATCCGGTGTCCCGCCCTTGCTGGCCACGACGAGGAAGCCGTCGCCGCACGGCTGGTACAGCAGTGGGGCCACCCGTGGTTCACCGGAGGTTCGCCCCTTCGTGACGAGCAGCAGTGTGGGGTGGAGTCCCTCGGCGCGTGCGCTCGTGTTCTCGGACGCGTTCCAGTCGTGCGCGGCGACCTGGTCGGTCTGGTACTGCTCGACGTGCCGGAAGAACCACGACAGGTCGCGCCCCTGGGTGGGGTCGGCCGCTCCGGCCCCGCCTGCGTCGTCTGGTTGGTTGGTCGATTGTTCTGTCACTTCAATCCCTTTCGTCCATGACCGACTGGAAGACCGCGGCATAGGCGTGGCCCAGCTGCGGGGAACGCGGGTCGGGGCCGCCGTCCTTGAACCATTCGAGTCGGCGCGACCGGAACCGCCAGGCACCGTCGACGTCTCGCGCGTACCGATCGTGATAGCGACCGCTGCCGCGGATGCGCCAGCCGTGCTCGGCGGACAACTCGATGACCACCAGGTCGACCGACCCGGTCCCCTGTCCGCCGTCGACCTCGATCACGGTGTTGAGCATGAGATGGCGTGTGCCGGCGAGCAGTGGTTGGTCGCTGCTGTGCTCGGCGGCGAGCGACATCAGCCGGCGCAGCTTCTCCCGCGAGCGGATCGTCACGCCGTTGTCGGTGAACTCGGCGTCCTCGGTGAAGAGGTCGGCGTACGCGTCGGGTTGCCGGGGCCACTCGTCGACGGTCTGGCCGTAGCGTCCGATGAGGTTCGAGATGCGCTGGTAGTCGTTCACGCGGGCTCGCTCAGGGCCGTGGCACGGGCTCGGCCCGAAGGTGGCGGTTCATCTCGGCGGCGGCGCGATCGAACGCCTGGAGACCCTCGGCGAGGATGCCGCCCATGTTGCAGAACGCGTGCGGGAGCCCCTGCTCGATTCGCGCCTCGACCGCCACGCGCGACCGGGCGAGCGTCTCCGCGTACTGCATCGCCTCGTCACGCAGCGGGTCGTACTCGGCGGCCAGGATCAGCGTGGCAGGGTGAGCGGGTGGAGCCGAGTCGGCCGCTGCGGGCGTCAGACGCGGGTCGGTGTGCGTCGCCTCGTCGGGCGCGTACTGGTGCCACATCCACTCCATCTGCTCCCGAGCCGGGGGCAGCAGGTCGCCGAGCGACCGCCATGACGGTGTCGACATGCTGATGTCCAGCGCGGGTTCGAGGAGCAGGAGGAACCTGGGGGCCTCGTCGCCGTTTCGGCTCAACTCCAACGCTGCGGCCGCTGCGAGACCGCCACCCGAACTCTCACCGGCGAGAGCGGTCCGGTCAGGGTCGCCTCCGATGTCCTGTGCGTGGTCTCGGGCCCATCGAAAGGCGGCGACGCAGTCGTCGAAGGCGGCCGGGAACGGCGCCTCGGGGGCGAGCCGGTAGTCGACGTTGACGACCACGGCGCCCGTCTGATTGGCCAGGCGACGACAGAGATGATCGGAGTGTTCGAGATCACCGAGAATCCAGCCGCCCGCGTGGCAGTACACGACGATCGGCTGACCTGGCTCGCTGCTGGCCCGGTGGACGCGAACGTCGAGCTCGGCGCCGGCCGAATCGATGCGGTGCTGGGTTGTCTCCCACGTCTCTTCGCGTTCGGGAACGGTGGTCCGGCTCGACGCAGCTTGTCGGGAGGCCTCGACGCCGACCCGGTTCATCGTCGGGGCCGAGCGGATCGCATCGAGGATCGCGCCGACGAGCGGAGCGGGCTGCGACAGGCCGAGCTGCTCGAAGTCGATCGGGGTGGCGTCGCTCACGTCGGCGGGTCCAGTCGGATCACGGCGTTTCGTGGCAGCGTCACGCGGGAATGGACGACGGTCGCGGTGCGGTACTCGAGCACGGGGAGTGTCTTGAGTGCGTCGATGATGTGAGCGGAGCCCGGTGCCTGCTGCCAGTTCGGGGAGTCGAAGCTGACCGTTCCTTCACCCGTCCATGCTGCGGAAACCGAAACGGACGACAGCAGTTTGGTCGGGTAGTCGACGTCCGCGCCGCCCTCGGGGTTCGGGATGTACTTCCAGCCGAGCGCGACCTGTTCTCGCTCGTCGCCGAGCTTGGACAGCACCGCCGGGTCGAGCGGTTCGAGACCGTGGGCCTCGCCTCGGAGCAGCCGCGTCCCGTACTCGCCGACCTCGAAGGCGGCGCTGCCCTCCGAGCGTTCGTGGTCGGGAATCTCGCCGACGATCTTCGCGTAGCCCTGGAGTTCACGGCCGGCGATCACCGGCTTCGGGTCGGACTCCCAGATCACCAGGCTGTACGGGCCGACGACGTCGTGATCAGGATCGCGGTCGCCGCTCGACGATCGGAAGCGAACGCCCACCTGGACGCGGACCACGTTGTACTGGCGGCCGCCGAGCCAGTCGACGCCGCCGTTGTGTGAACTCGAGACGGTCACGACGGGCTCGCCCTCGACCTCGAAGAACGAGGGAAGGAACCGTTCGATCGCCGCTCGTTCGGTGAGGAACGGCACGGCGATGTTGCGCAGGTCCTCCATGACGGTCACCTCGGGGAGGAGGGACGGCCCGAAGACCACCGGCATGTCGTAGCGCTGTGTCGGGTCGAACTCGAACGCCATGCGAATCACTGTCCCTCGTCGGGTGCTTGGTATTCGACGTTCGCGTCGAACACGCCGATGGTGAAGGCCGGCTTGTCGTGGAGTTTGACTCTGACCTCGCCGTTGTCGCCTGTCAGCATCAGGTCGACCGCTTCGCCGGCCATATCCGCAGCGGTGATCAGCGGGATGCCGGCTTGTCGGACGACGTCGGCGATCAGCGTCGTGTCGACCGTTGCCGGACAGAGGGCGTTGATGCGGAGCTTCTGTCCTCGAATGCCCTGCGCCGCGCTGCGGACGAGGTGGATGGCTGCGGCCTTGCTGGCGGCGTAGATCGCGTCGGGCGCAGTTGGCACCAACCCGGCTCGTGAGGCCGTGACGGTGATCGCGCCGCCTCGGTCCAGCATGAGCGGGATCAAGTGCCGAAGCCCATGGAAGACGCCGTCGACGTTGACCGACATGACGCGCCGGTACGCCTCGAGCGGTGCCTCGTGGACGGCCAGGAAGGGTGCGTCGCCCGGTGCGGTCATCACCCCCGAGTTCAGCAGCGCATAGTCGGGAACCCCGACCTCGTTCACACACTGTTCGATCGCGCTGGCGAGGCTCGCGTCGTCGGTGACGTCTCCGTGGTAGAACGCCCCGCCGACCTCGTCGGCCAGTTGTCGACCGTCGCGCTCGTTGATGTCGACGATCACCACCCGACGACCCGATGATGCCATCTGTCGGACGGCCTCGGCTCCGATGCCGGTGGCTCCGCCGACGACGAGTGCCGTCTCCGTTGTCATGGTTGCTCCTGTCATCGCGCTCGCCTGTCGTAGCCCTCGGCGACATGCGTGGGGACGTCGTCCGACCACACCCGCTTCCAGGTTTCGATCGTTCGGTCGAGAGTCTCGACGAGGTCCGCATCGCCCCCGCTCACCGCCCAGGCTGCGAGCGCCGAATCACGCAGGTCGAGGCAGGCCGTCACGATCGCCCGAGCAACGACGAACCGATCGGGCTGGTCGGGGACGAAGGGGAGAACCGTGCGGGTCAGTTCGTTGCGCCACCGATTGTGGAAGGCGCCACTGCGTTCGACGAACTGCTTCGACTTCATGGAGCGTCGCATGCGGGCGACATCGTCGGGATCGTTGACCATGTCCGTCATCTGAACGATGGCCGCGGCGAGGATCGCATCGGCTGGTGCGAGGTCGTCGAGCAGCAGTCGGGTGAGGGCGACGTGGTCGTCCATCGATGCCGGGAGGTCGACGTAGATGGCGTCGGCCTTGGTCTCGAAGTAGCGGAAGAAGGTGCGCACCGAGATGTCGGAGCGTTCGGCGATGGCTTCCACCGTGGTTTTGTCGAGGCCGCCGCCGTCCTCGCCTCCGTTCTCCTCGTACAGCTCGACGGCCGCAGCGAAGATGCGGCGGCGTTGTGCGTTCTTGCGACGCTTCGCCGGCCCTGGCTCATCAGCTGCTCGCAGGTCGGCGATGCGTGTGGCCAGGTCGCTCATCGAGCCGATCCTCGAAAGTTCGTCACATTTGACATGCCTGCCATCTTGACACGACTGCCAACTTCATGCAAGGTGTGCATCGTGACAAGCCGGCGAACCCGTCGGCGCACGACTCGACACACAACTCAACCAACCCAACACAACACAGGAGAACACGATGAAGGTCGGAGTGACGATCTGGTTCCAGAACATGGCCGACATGCAGGAGCGAGCGATGGACGGGGTGAAGGACCGGCCGATGCCGCGTTCGGACTTCGACTGCCTCCAGGACGAATTCGCCCTGTGCGACCTGGTCGAACCGCTCGGCTTCGACAAGCTCTGGACGATCGAGCACCACTGCAGCCCGTACGGCATGACGGTCACACCCGCTCAGATCTTCTCCTACATGGCGGGACGCACCAGCCGGATCGGGTTCGGCTCGATGGTGATGGTGCTTCCCTGGAACGACCCCATCCGCCTCGCCGGTGAGATCTCGCTGCTCGACAACATGCTCGCCGGCCGCGAGCTGTCGATCGGCGTGGGTCGTGGTGCAGCACCACAGGAGTTCGCCGCGTTCCGGACCGACTACGCGGAGTCCCGCGAACGCATGCTCGAGATCCTCGAGATCCTCCGTCTGGCGCTCAGCCGCGAGTTCTTCTCCTTCGACGGGCACCACTACCAGATCCCCGAGACCTCGATCCGCCCGCAGCCCTACACCGCCGACCTCACCCGCAACATGTTGATGGCGTGGAGCAGCCCCGAGACCCGAGACCTGGCCGCACAATCGGGCTGCGCTCCCCTGTTCAACAACTTCAGCAACTGGGACGGTGTCAAGTCGTCGACCGAGGAGTTCAACGCCGTCCGCCGTTCGCACGGTTGGGACGAGGTGGTCGGAACCGTCGCCGGGCCGATCTTCGTCTCACGCGACAAGGAGAAGGTCGAGCAGGCTCGCGAGTGGGTCAAGATGACCTACGACACCAGCATCTGGCACTACGGCCTCTTCAACCAGCCGTCCATCCGGGCACTTCTCGAAGGGAAAGAGGGCGCCGAACTCGAGGCGACTGTCGAAGCCATCCGTTCCGCCTCGCTCAAGGTCGGCGCGTTCGGGACCCCCGAGGAAGTGCTCGAGACACTGCAAGGTGCCCAGGAGGCCACGGGCTTCGGCGAGTTGATCTGCCAGATGAGCTACGGGATGATGCCGGTCGAATGGGCAAAGGAGAGCATGACGCTCTTCTCCGAAGAGGTGCTCCCCACCCTCAAGGCCATCGACACCGGGAACACCCACTCGACACCGTTCGCCCAGGTCGAAGCGAGCCGCCGTACAGCGGCCGCTCACGTGGCTGCTACGGCGTAGTCGGCGATGATCGAATCCGCGTCACTCGTCGGCGGTTGGACGCTCGTCGAGTGGTCCGCGTCGGTCGACGGCACCGACGCCGGCCATCCGATGGGTCCTGACGCCGGCGGACAACTCACATACACCGCTGACGGAGCGGTGTCGGCGATCCTGCATCGCGCCGGCCGTCCCACATTCGGGACCCGCCACCTCCACCAGGCGTCCGAGACCCAACGCGCCGATGCCGCCGCTACCTACGTCTCGTACGGGGGCAGCTATGAACTGCGCGACGATCGGGTCCACCACTTCGTCGAGCACAGCCTCTTCCCCGACTGGGTCGGCACCGTCCTCGTTCGAACCGCCGCCTTCGAGGGCGACCGACTCGTCCTGACCGCCCTCCCCGAACGCTCCGCCGACGGGCGGTCGTTCGAGAACCGTCTCGTCTGGAAGAGATTCGATCCCACGACCTCCGACGCCGTGGTCGCGCCATGACCGGCACCACGCCCACTCTCGACGGTGGTCACTCGATTCCCACCGCCGTCTCGAACACACCACCACACAGGAGAAACCAGTGAACCGACTCGAAGGCAAGACATTGATCATGACGGGAGGCGGAGGCTCCATCGGGGCTGCCGCCGCGCTGCGCTGTGCGCAAGAAGGCGCGAACCTCGTCCTCACCGACACCCGCGAAGACCACCTGCACGCTGCAGCCGACGCCGCCCGCGCCGCTGGCGCCGAGGTCCTCCCGCTGGTCTCGGACGCACGCGACGAAGCTGCGTGCGCAGAGATGGCGGCGAAGACAGTCGAGTCGTTCGGCCGGATCGACATGGTCTGGGCCAATGCCGGCGAGGTCTGGGTGAAGGAGGCGCTGGAACAGGACAAGGCATTCTGGACGGAATGCCTGGAGCTCGAACTGACCGGCCAGTGGCTCCCCATCCGAGCGGTGCTGCCGACGATGATCGAGCAGCAGTCAGGATCGGTGCTCGTCAGCTCGTCGATGACGGCGAACGTCGGCATCAAGCACATCGCGGCCTACAGCGCCGCGAAAGGTGGCCTGCAGGCACTGATGAAGACCCTTGCCGTCGAGCACGGTCGGGACAACATCCGTTTCAACAGCCTCGCCATCGGGTCGGTCGAAGGGCGACACATCATCGCGTCGAACGCGATGCGTCAGGGCATCACCTACGAAGAAGCGGAACGGTTGGTCGGGGCGACGAAGGTCGTTCGCGACGAGATCTTCCCGCTGGGACGAATGGGCACGCCGGACGACATCGCGCCGGTGGTGGCGTTCTTCGCCTCCGACGATTCGGCCTGGGTGACCGGCACGAACTTCTATCCCGACGGAGGGCTCACCCACGACGGTACGGCGGGAATCAGTGGACTCAGCCAACAGCAGCTCGCGAAATACGCGGGGCTGCTGATGCAGTAGCCACGGGGTTCGTCTGTTCCGCGAGAACCCCCTACTGTTGCCCTCGTTCGACGTCTGGGCCGCCGAGCAGCGGCTCCCCCGGAGGAGACCACATGGATGAAGTCATCGTCACCACGACAGCTGGAACGTTGCGCGGCCTGCGCGAGAACGACGCCGTAGTGTTCCGGGGCGTGCGCTACGCCGAACCACCCGTCGGCGAGTTGCGGTTCAAGCCGCCCGTTCA
The DNA here is from genome assembly GCF_000350145.1 of Ilumatobacter nonamiensis YM16-303. Lineage (GTDB taxonomy): Bacteria > Actinomycetota > Acidimicrobiia > Acidimicrobiales > Ilumatobacteraceae > Ilumatobacter_A > Ilumatobacter_A nonamiensis. The sequence continues at coordinate 69,187 of NZ_BAOL01000008.1, forward strand.
GGTCGGGCCCTGGACGGGTGTGAGAGATGCAACGGAGTTCGCGCCGATCTGTCCGCAGGGGATCTCGCCGTTGGGATCGTCCGAACCCCAGGGCGAGGACTGCCTGGCCCTGAACGTGTGGACGTCAGCGACCGCCGGGCCCAGTCGGCCTGTGATGTTCTGGATCCACGGTGGTGGGTTCGTCGGCGGATCGGGCTCGCTCCCGCTGTACCACGGTGACACGTTCGCCGCGAAGGACGTCGTCCTGGTCTCGGTCAACTATCGCGTCCATGTGCTCGGGTTCCTCGACCTCGAGGGCGTCGGCGACGGCTTCGAGAACTCTTCGAACAGCGGCCTGCTCGACGTCGTCATGGCACTGGAGTGGGTGCGCGACAACATCGCCGCGTTCGGGGGCGACCCCGACAACGTCACCATCTTCGGCGAGTCCGCCGGCGCTGCACTGGTCGGTGCCCTGCTCGCGACGCCTCGCGCCCACGGCCTGTTCCACAAAGCCATCGGACAGTCCGGTACCGGCCACCACACCCGCTCCCGCGAGGTCGCTCGCCGTGCCACTGAGATGTTCTTCGACGACATGGGTGTCGCCCACGGCGATGTCGTTGCGCTCCAAGCACTCCCCATTGATGAGATCCTCGCCCCACTCCACAACTACGGGACGGGCATGAGCGAGCGAACACGAGCGGTGTTCGGCAACGACGACCCCCTGGACGCCATGCCGTTCCGCATGACCCACGGAGACGACGTCGTTCCGGTGCGCCCGGCGGACGCGACAGCCGACGGAAGCGCAGCCAACGTCCCCTACCTCATCGGTGCGAACGATGACGAGATGCGACTGATCTACCTCCTCGGCGCTGAGATCAAGCCGGCGGACGCGGGACTCATGCCCCTGGAGATTCACGCCCGCCGACTCGGCTGCACCGAGGACGAGTTGCTCGAGCTGTATCGCGCGATCGATCCCGACCGCACCGAGGACGATGTGACCTGCGCGCTGTGCTCGGACCTGTGGTTCATCATGCCCGGCCGCGAAGCCGCCGACCTCCACGCCCGACATCAGCCGAACACCTATCGGTACAGCTTCTCCTGGCGGAGCCCAGCGAACGACGGACTCATGCGCGCAGCGCACACCTTCGACATCCCCTTCGTCTTCGATCACCTCGACGATCCGAACGTGGGCTGGCTGCTCGGCGACGCACCGCCCGCTCCCCTCGCAACGGCGATGCAGGACGCATGGATCCGCTTCGCCCGCACGGGCGACCCCGGCTGGCCCGCTTGGGGGAAGGCGTCACGTCAGGTCATGCGCTGGGACACCGAGCCCGCCGTCGTCGACGACCTCGACGCCGACCGAGCGAGTGTGTGGCGAACCACCTTCCCCGCGCTGTCATAGCGGCCCACATCAGCCACACCGCCCAAACAGAAAGTTGTCGGTCATCACGTTGCTCCCGCGTGAATCTGGGCCTCGCTATTGAGCCACAGGTTTCGCGGGTTCAGGGGGTCACCACGATCTTGCAGTGATTGTCGGGGTCGCCGAGCGCTTCGAAGGTGTCGGCAACGCCGTCGAGGCCCACTTCCCCGGTGATGAGCGGGGCAACGTCGAGCTCGCCCTCGGGCCGGGTCGACCACCTCGCTGGCGCCCAGTGGCCCGTCGTGAGCTACTCTTCGGCGTCACGACCCGGGTTGAGCGCATCGACGAAATGGGGTTCGTCAACGACCTGAACCTGACCATCGCCCGCAACTACTTCCTGCAGGCGTTGTGAGAACTCAATCGCGGCTTTCGAAAGGTCCAAGAAGTGAAGATCGAGACAGGACAGGTTGCGGTGGTAACCGGAGGGGCGAGCGGCATTGGACTTGAGCTGTGCCACGAGTTCGGTCGCCGCGGGATGGCGGTGGTCGCCGCAGACATCGAGGCCGACGCATTGGCCGCCGCTGTCGGAGCATTGCGGTCGGCGGGAATCGACGCGATCGGCAAGGAGTGCGATGTCACGTCGATGGATTCCGTGCAAGCTTTGGCCGACGAGTGCTTCGCGTGGAAGGGCAACGTGCACGTCGTCTGTAACAACGCAGGCGTCGTAGCGTTCGGCGACGCGATGGGGTCACTCGAGGACTGGAAGTGGGTGATCGACGTCGACCTGTGGGGGGTGGTGCACGGCCTGTTCGCCTTCGGGCCCCGCATGCGCGAAGCGGGCGAACCGGGTCACTTCGTGAACACCGCCTCGACCGCCGGATTGCTGGGCTTCCCGGGCATTGCGCCGTACGTGGCAGCCAAACATGCGGTGGTTGGAATGACCCAATCGTTGTGGCACGAGCTACAACCCACGGCGCTGAGCGCGTCGGTGCTCTGCCCCGGAATCGTCAGCACCAACATCAACACCAGCGAACGAAACCGCCCGGGCGTGGCGGCAGGATCGGTCGAGCGATCGGGTGCCTGGGGTGACGGCTGGGCGGAGGCCCAGACCGCCGAAGAGGTCGCCGTGATTGTGGCCGACGCCGTTGAGGCCGACCAGTTCTGGGTTATTCCCCACGAGGCCTATGGGGGGCAGGCGCTCACGCTCGCTCAGGGACGGATCGACAAACAGCCGCCGCTACTGCCGGTTGTCCACGAGCAGATTCACCCTTGACCTCAATGAAGATGCACTCGCCGAGGCGCCCTTCGCCCGCCCTTAAAGGTCCAGGTTCTTGAGCTCCCGGCGCATCACTTTGCCGGTACTGGTCTTCGGTAGGTCATCGACGAACTGCACGGCACGTGGCACCTTGTAGGCAGCGAGGTGCTCGCGGCAGTAGTTGATGATTTCTTCGGCATCCGGGGTCGTGCCGGTCTTGGGAACAATGTAGGCCTTGGCGAGTTCGCCCTTGTTCTCATCTGCAATGCTGCCAACCGCCACCAGGGCCACATCGGCGTGACCGGCCAAGACGCGCTCGATCTCGGCGGGATAGACGTTGTAGCCAGCAGTCAGGATCATGTCTTTCTTGCGATCGACGATGAACACGCAGCCGTCTTCGTCCATGGAGGCGAGATCGCCAGTATGGAGCCAACCATCCGGCTCGATGGTTTCAGAGGTGGCCTGTTCGTTGCCGTAGTAGCCCTCCATGACAATGCTGCCCTTGATCATCAACTCTCCAACCTCGCCTGCTGGAAGGGTCTTGCTGGCATCCTCGGTATCGGCAATCCTGGCCTCGACATAGGGCAGTGCTACGCCGATGGAGCCGTGCTTGACGGGGCCGTTCGAGGCGAAGGTGGTGCCAAGGCCACCCAGTTCCGTCATCCCCCACAGTTCGATGAGGGGGCAGCCGAAGCGCTGCTCGACTTCCTCCATTTTGGGCGTCGGCATGGTTTGCCCACCCACCGTGCAACAGCGCAGCGAGGAGAGGTCGTAGCTATCCAGCTCTGGATGATTCAGCATGTACATGTACATGGTGGGCACGCCTTCGAACATCGTGGCCCCGTGTTCCTGGATGCTCTCCAGGATGGCCGTTTCCTCGAACGCTGGGTGCAACACCAGTGTCATGCCATTCTGAACGGCGCCACTCATCACCACGTTGCCGTACACGTGCGGACACGGAAGGGCGGTGACCACGGTGTCGCGATCGCTGCGTTGATGCATCAGGGCCGTCATCGCCACGTTGATCAGGATGCTGCGGTGGGAGAGAGACGCCCCCTTGGGATGTCCGGTGGTACCGGAGGTGTAGCCGATCGTCGAGAGCGCATCTGGGTCAATAGTCGGCACGTCGAACGTGTCGTCGCTTCCCGCCAGGATCTCGGCGAATGACAACACACCCGGGGGCAAATCTTCATCGCCAAAGGCGATCAGTTCCCGCACCTGGGACTTTTCCTTGACGCCCTGGATGGACAGCGCCTTTTCATCGGACGCGACAACAATGCTGGCCCCACAGTCGTTGGCGACGAACTCGACTTCCCCCGGTGTCAGCATGACGTTGACCGGGTTGATCACGGCGCCGGTCTTCAGGGCTCCGTAGTAGCTCACCACCCACTCCCAACAGTTGCCGGAATACAGCGTCACCCGGTCGCCGGGCGCAATCCCCAGGTCGACAAGGGCATTGGCGAAGCGGTTGCTGAGATCGTCCAGCTCCTGAAAGGAAAGACTGCGCTCCGGCGTTATGAGCGCGGTCTTGTCGCCATAGAACTGCGCAGCCACAGCGGGAATCGAACCGATTGTTTCGATCATGAGCCGTCTCCAATCATGGCCGCTAAGCCGTTTGAGCGTAGAAGCGATCTGGGCCGCGACCGCCCGTATCCCGGGAGGTCACGGGGTCACGAGGACCTTGCAGTGGCTGTCGGGGTCGCCGAGCGCTTCGAAGGCGCCGGCGACGCCGTCGAGGCCCACTTCCCCGGTGATCAGCGGGGCAACGTCGAGCTCGCCCTCGGCGATGCAGCGCAGCGTCTCGTTGAACTCCATCGGGTCGTAGGCGAAGCAGAACTGGATGTTCATCTCCTTGTTGAGCGCGAAGAACGGGTTGATGCGGTCGTGCTCCATGCACACGCCGACGACCGCGAGCCGGGTGCCGTGGGGTGCGTCGCGCAGGACGCCGTCCATGATCCCGGGCACACCGATGGCTTCGAACACGACGAGCGGGCGGCCGCCGCCGGCGCGCTGCCAGGCATCGAAGGCGGGCTCGGTGGCCGGATCGACCACCTCGCTGGCGCCCATCGTGGCGGCCAGTGCCCGGCGGGCCGGGGAGAAGTCGGTGGCCACGATCGTCTCGACGCCCTTCAACTTCAGGGCGCCGATCACGGCCAGGCCCACCGGTCCGCAGCCGAGCACCAGCGCTCCCTCGTTCGGGGTGATGCTCGACTTGTTGACGGCGTGCATGCCGACGGCCATCGGCTCGGTGAGGGCGGCGTGGCGAAAGTCGAGCCCGTTGGGTACCTCGGTGACGACCGGGGCCGACAGCAGCATGCGCTCGCCGTAGCCGGCGGGCACGTCGTTGTTGTAGGTGATCGATCGCATGCCGGCGGCCGTGAGCAGGAGCGGGATCGACGTGACGAGCGTGCCCGGCTTCGGGCCCTCGGTGTCGGGTCCGAGCTCGAGCACCTCTGCGGAGAACTCGTGGCCCATGAAGACGTCCCGGTCGAGGTCGACGTCCGGGCCGTCCAGGGTGAGCGGGGGCGCGCCCTGCATCTCGTTGGAGAGTGCGAGCCAGTCGGCGCCGTGCTGGGCGAAGTGCAGGTCGGATCCGCAGATGCCACAGGCCTTCACCTGCACGAGGATCTGCCCGACTTCGGGCTGCGGCTCGGGGACGTCGTCGCGGACGTAGATCTGGCCGGAATTCAATGCTGCTGCTCTCATCAGGTGTCTGCCCTTTCGGTGGCGTTACTGGGCGGTGAGGTGTTCAGCCGAGGAACCGCACGGGCTCGTCACCGTCCCACGCGATGTGGGACTGACGTACGAGCTCGAAGCCGACGGCGAACTCGTTGTCGTGTCCGAGATCCGCGACCTCGAGGGCGGAGCCGTCCACGGCAGTGGACCCGTAGTACATGAAGCGCATGCCGTCGCCGAGCTGTCCTTCGCAGTCCGGCTCGGCACCCAAGGCACGTTGTCGGGCCTGTTCGGCGTCGTAGTCGTTCACCCAGGCCGAGGTGTGGTGCAGCCCCGCCCGCTTCGCCGTGGCGAAGTCCCGGTACGGCGATGGGGCGTCGTTGTGTTGCTGGATCAGCTCGATCTGCAGCTCGCCCAAGTTGCCCAGGGCGATGCTCAGGTCGGGATCACTCTCGACGTCCTGATAACGGAACGAGGCCAACGGCACGTGCCGAGCGACGAAGAACGGGCCGGCGCCGAAGCGTCTGACCCAATGCCGGCAGGCCGCCTCGATGTCCTCGACGACGAAGCCGTTCTGGCGGGCAGTCCCGGCGAGCACGTCGAGGTCCTCAGCCGGCCGGCTCGAAGGCGGGGAGCGGCCGAAGGGTCGGCAGCAATCGCTCACACGCTTCGTCGAACGTGATGAAATCCGACTCCGGTACCTCGATCGTGGCGGAGTCATCGTCGTGGACGTACACGTGCTCGCCGATCATTCGGCCGCGTTCGTCGTAGGGCCAGATCATCGCGATCCGCTGTCGGTTCACGTAGAAGCGCTCGGGATCGGCATCGAACCCGCCCTCGCCGCGAGCGAAACTGGAGGCGGCGGCAGCACCGGTGACGTAGGTGTGAAAGATCGCCTCGGACGCAAAGCCCCAGTCGTTGACCGCGATGACTTCGTCCTCGAGCACCATCACCGTCGTCTCGGTTGCGCTGAGGCCCTGGTAGAAGCCCTGGACCTGGTCGAGTCCATCCAACGTCATGCTCATCCCGCCCCCGTTGACGCGGTACACCGGGTGTTCGACGGTCATCTCCGGCGTGAAGATCTGCTGCCAGTTTCCGGTGACCTCGAGGATGGCGTGCCGCCGGTAGTTCTCCAGGATCTGGCGGTGCAGTGGGTTCTCCGTCACCGCGAGCAGGTCGTCGGCGGCCTTCGTGAGCATGGTGATCTCGAGCTTCGTCATCGGTTCGTCCCTTCCAAGAACAGAATCAGATTCTGCTCCTGAACCTGCGGTCTGTCAAGTAGATTCCTCAGCGTGCAGCAACGTGAGTGCGCGAACGCGCCGCGAAGAGGTCTGATGTCGGGGAATTCGCCCGCTCCCGAATCCACGGGTCCGGCGGCTGATCCACCGCCGATCGCAGTCGACTGGACCGACAAGCAACTCCAGCGACGCTCGCGGATCGTCGAGGCGACCCTCGCGCTGCTCGCACAGCGACCAGGAAACGTCGAGATGCGCGAGGTGGCCGTCAAAGCCAATTCGGCGCTTGACACCGTCTACCGCTACTTCGGCTCGAAGGAGGCCCTGTTCGCCGAGGCGTATCTCACCTGGTGCACCACGCACTGGGCAGCGTTCGCCCAAGACGCACTCGGCGACACCGACGCCGCTCGGCTCGAGAACCTGCTGCACCGGACGATCGACGCGTTCGCCCGCGAGCCCCACATGCTCCAACTCGTCAACCTGACGAGACGTACCGGCGACAGCGCCGTCGCCTCGTCCCTACGCGCCAGCATCGACGGCGCAGTCGAACTGTTCGAGAACACGATGCCGGGTCAGGGCGAGCGCGAAGCGCACACGATCGCCACGATCGCTTTCGCCACGCTTCACTTCGCACTCAACCAATGGGCTGCCGGACTGCTGCGTATCGATGAGGTGCACGACCTCATCACCGACTTCGTGCGAGTCACGCTGTCCGACCCTCGTGGTTGAGCCATCGGCCCGCCATCGACGACGATCTCGGCGCTAGCTCATCGCGAAGTCGTAGATGAGCTTCGCGAGCTCGGTCACCATCTCGGCTTGGCCCTTGGGGTCCATGTAGTGCGTGGCGTCGAACTCGTGGTGTCCGGTGAACCGATCGCCGAGTGCGTCCTCCCACTGCCGAAGGTAGTCGGGGTGGGCCCGGTGGTCTCCAGCCTGGCGAATGCTCAAGACGGGAATCGTGGTGCGGGCCACATCGGACGGACCGTTGGCCTGACTGACATCGGTCGCCCACTGGCTGAGCCACGACCGCAGGCTCGAGAACCGACCGAGGCCGTTGCCGGCCTCGTTGACCTCGCGGATCTTGTCGACGTCACCTCCGAAGTCGCTCGTCTCGGCGAACATGAAGGGATCGGCATTGGTGCGATGCACCACGAACGCCTCGTCGGCGTTCGGTCCGTACATGCCCTCCAACGTGGCGAGCCGGTCGCGCGCCCAACTGGTGATGCGCTCCATGCGAGCGGCCTGCGCCGCACGGATCCGGGCGACGAACTCGTCGCTGAACGGTGGCCCGTGGCGAGGGTCGAACACGTCGAGGTCGGGGTCTCGCCGCAACGGATCGGCCTCGTCGACGATCGCTGCGTCGAGCACGTTCCGCAGCGTCTGTGACCGCCCGAGATGGTGACCGAACAACACCAGCTTGTCGGCCGGCGGCAGCTGCTCCGGCGTGACCAGGCTCGGGCGTCCGTCGGGGAGATGGGTCATCGTGAAGTCCTCGGCTTGGGCTTGGTAGAAGCACAACAGCGATGCCCCACCGGAGAAGCCGAGCAGGATGATGCGCTCGTAGCCCCGTTCCTCGAGGAAGCGGATGGCGGTTCCCACGTCCTGTGCGCAGCGCTCCATGAGCAGCGTCGCGTCGCTTCCGACGAATCGGGTCTGCACCGTCATGGTCGAGAGCCCGAGTTGCACGAGCGGGTTCACGATGTAGAACCCGGCAGTCGGCACGACCGGGTGGGTGAAGATCGCTGCCGTCTTGTGCGATGGCACCTCGCCGTCGGGTTCGCTCAGATCGACGCGAACCACGCTCGCCTGATTGACACTGGGTGGATAGAGCTCGTGGGGGTAGCCGCGCTCGCCGCCCAGGAGAAACGAGCGACTCTCGTGAGATCGCACCGGCCGGACGCCGGGTGACGGTTGCGTACTCATGTCCGATCCGTCTTCGCACTCGGGAGTGCGGCTTCGAACGCTGGAGTCCGCCGCAGTCGCCGGTAGGAGTCGATGCTGAGCCCTTCGAGCATCCGTTGCATTCCAGGTTCGTGGACCGCGGCATACGCGTCGCGCTCGGCGGCGGCCGGTCCGTGGGTCATGCCCTGGGGGAAGTGGCCGAGGGCGTTCACCGGATTGCCGTTCACACGGCGGATGAGAATCACCTCGTCGGCATCGACGTTGCGGTGCCTGGTCGGAAGTTCTTCCGCTTCGGGGTCGCTCACGACCGACATCGGCAGGAACGGAACGCACATGAAGCTCGCCGATTCGAGGATCGACCAGGACGATGGTGCGAGGTGGATGCGTTCGGAGGTGAGCGGACGAATGTCGCGAAGGTTGAGCTTGAACGGGAACAGATCGCCCTTCCACCCGACGAGGTCGAACGGCAACTCGGCGTAGAACGCCGAGGTGATCTCCGTCCCGTGCTTGAGCTTGAGTTCCCACTCGTCTTGTTCCGGCCAGTCGTATTCGGTGATCTTCGGGATGCCGAGGACGCCGAAGTCGATCGGAGAGTGTCGACCGATTTGGCGGTGTTCGGTGAACTCGATCGGCGCAACCGACTCGACCACCTTGGCCGTGGTCGGCGTCGTCGGCATGTGACGGTAGGTCGTGCCCTTCGGAATCAGGATGAGATCTTCGGGTTCGTACTCGATCGGGCCGAACTCGGTGGCGACGACGCCAACGCCTTCGTGGATGAAGTAGAGGGTGTCGGCATCGACGTTGCGGACCAGGTGCGGTGTGGCGACGGCTCGGTGGCTGAGTGCGATCGTCAGCTCGTCGTTGGCGAGCATCTCGGTCGGGAGGCCCGACGGGTTGCTCTCGTCGTCGAACGTCATTGCGCCGAGGAGGGCCACGGCGATCGAGATCGGGCCCTCCACGCGCACCGGGTCAGCCGGTTTGCGACCGTGGTAGAGCATCGACACCGGTCCGAAGAATCCACCACGGCTGTAGTGCTCCTCGTTGAGGTCGGCCACGCCGACGCGCGCCTGCCGAGCCGTTCTGCCCTCGTGGACATGGATCCAGGAATTCCTCATCGTGCCTCCATCTCGAGGAGGCTAGTATAATCACATATGTTTATGATATGTCGGAACGAGAGCCAGGACCGATGAGCGCCGAACTCGCAGACACCACAGCGTCCGACGCGGTCCCGGCGCCGGCGTTCGACCCGTCGGTCCCGCTCCACCATCAGATCTACCTCCAGCTCCGCCGAGAGATCGCCGACGGACTCTGGACTGGACGCACCGACTTTCCCGGCGAGCGCGAGGTCGCCGAACTCTTCGACGCCAGTGTCATCACCTCGCGCTCCGCGCTCGACCGGCTCAGTACCGAAGGCTGGATCCGACGTCAGCGCGGCAAGCGCCCCCGTGTCATTCACCAACCGAGCGCAGGCAGTGCCGCGCCGCGACCCGACCTCATGCCGGTCGGCCGATTCCGCCCCTACTCCTACGAGGTGCTGTTTGCCGAGGTTCGCATCGCTCCCGCCGAGGCATGCGCCGCGTTCGACCTCGAACCCGGCTCGAGTCTCTGGCAATGCAGCCGGGTTCGCACATTCGACGGACGACCCCACAGTGTCACGCACAATGCGCAGCGGCCCGAGGTCGGCGAACTCCACGATGCGAGAGGACTGTCCAGTCGCCCGATGACGAGCCTGCTCGCCAAACATGGTCACACGGTCGCGACGATGCGTCGACGGATGAGCGTCGGCCAGGCTCCTCCGTCGGCAACGGCGGCCCTCGGGATCACGATCGCGAAACCGGTGTTGACGATCACGTTCACGCTCCACGACGCCGCCGACGGTGTCATCCAGTGGGTCCGGCTCTACCTCCACCCCGACCACGCGACACCGGAAGAGACCATGAACATCGAGAACGGAAGCTGGTCGGCAGCCGAGCCGATGTGACAGGCGCTACCGAGGCAGCGATGCCCCGTTGCCCCACCGACGTGTCGAGCCGTGATCGGCTACGTCGTCAGAGGCGCTCGTCGTCGCCGATCAGTTGGGCGATCGATGCGGCCGGGTCGGAACTGGTCACCAGCGTCTCGCCGACCAGGACCGCGTCGTAGCCGGCCGATTCGAGCCGACGGGCGTCGGCGGCGCCGCGCACACCCGACTCGGCGACCTTCACCGCGGAGTCAGGGATCACTCCAGCCATACGCTCCGCGCGTTCGTGGTCGACCTGAAACGTGACCAGATCGCGCTGGTTGACGCCGATCAGCGTCGCATCGGCGGCGAGGGCGAGTTCGAGCTCCGCCTCGTCGTGGATCTCGACGAGGACGTCGAGGCCGATCTCGGTGGCGAGCCGGTGCAGGTCGACCAACTCCGAACGATCGAGCGCTGCGGCGATCAGGAGCACGCAGTCGGCCCCCATCAACCGGGCGTCGACGACGTCGAGGGCGCTCACCGTGAAGTCCTTCCTGAGCACCGGGAGTGCGCACGACTCCCGCGCGATCTGGAGATCGCTGACCGAGCCACCGAAGTGCGGAGTGTCGGTGAGCACCGAGAGGCACGATGCGCCCCCGTCCTCGTAGCAGCGCGCCATCTCCGCCGGATCGAGATCTGCGTGGAGGTCGCCCTTCGAGGGCGAACGCCGTTTGATTTCCGAGATCACGCCGAGTCGGGCACGCGCCGCGAGCGCGTGGCGGAACCCACGCGTCGGAGCCATGTCGGCCGTGGCCGCGACCATCTCATCGATGCTGCGCGCATCGGCCGCCGCGGCGGCGCGATGGTGCGCGAGAATTGCGTCGAGGTAGGTGGCGGTCACAGACCCTTGCCGCGTACCGGATTGCACACCGTGATCTCGGGACGGCCACCGGCGAGCGGACGCAGAGCCATGCCGAGCTCCTTCATCGTGTCACTCGAGCTGTGCGCAGCGAGCGCTTCCTGGCTCGCGTACTCCTCGTACATCCAGATCACGTTCTCGTCCGTCGTGTCCTCGGTCAGGATGTACTGGATCGTGTCGGGCTCGTTGGCCTCGACGTGATCCATCATGGGACCCATGGCAGCGATCAGTTCGCTGCGCTTTCCCTCGAGTGCGGTGATCTTGGCGATGACAGAAACCTTGCTCATGGCCGCAACCTACTTCTGACCGGAGTCAGAAGCCCAGACGGTCGCCGACCGTCGAGAGCAACTCGTCGATCGGAACACGGATCTGCTCGGTGGTGTCCCGGTCGCGGATCGTCACGGCGTTGTCGTCGAGCGAGTCGAAGTCGACGGTCACCGCGAGCGGCGTCCCGATCTCGTCCTGTCGGCGGTAGCGCTTCCCGATGTTCTGGGTCTCGTCGTAGTCGACCATGTAGCGATCGGACAGGAGCTTGCGGACCTCGTGCGCGAGCGGCGTGAGCGTGTCCTTCTTGCTCAGCGGAAGCACGGCCACCTTGTACGGGGCGAGGCGCGGATGGAGCCGCAGCACGGTGCGTGATTCGCCGTTCACCTCGTCCTCGTCGTAGGCCGCGAGGAGGAAGGCAGCCATCGTGCGGGTCGCACCGGCGGCGGGCTCGATCACGTAGGGCACGTAGCGCTCGTTGGTCTGCGGGTCGAAGTAGTCGAGCCGCTCCCCCGACACCCCAGCGTGCGCCTTGAGGTCGTAGTCGGTGCGCTGTGCGATCCCTTCGAGTTCGTCGAAGCCCCAGGGGAACTTGAACTCGACGTCGGACGTCCCGGTCGAATAGTGCGACAACTCGTCCTCGTCGTGGGGCCGCAGGATCAACATCTCGGCGGGAATCCCGTGCTCGATGTACCAGTTGAGCCGCTCGTTGCACCAGTACTCGTACCACTGCTCGCTCTCGGCGGGCGGGACGAAGAACTCCATCTCCATCTGTTCGAACTCGCGGGTCCGGAAGATCCAGTTCTGCGGGGTGATCTCGTTGCGGAACGACTTGCCGACCTGGGCGATCCCGAACGGCGGCTTCTTGCGGCTCGTCTGCAGCACTTGGCCGAAGTTGGTGAACATGCCCTGTGCGGTCTCCGGACGCAGGTACGCGTCCGCGCCGGTGCCCTCGACCGGTCCGGCCTGGGTCTTGAACATCAGGTTGAACTCGCGGGCTTCCGTGAAGCTGTTCTTCGCATCGCAATTCGGGCAGATGTCCGGGTTCTCGAGCTTGTCGAGGCGATAGCGGTTCTTGCAGTTCGTGCAGTCGACCAGCGGGTCGGAGAAGTTGGCGAGGTGCCCCGACGCCTGCCACACCTGCGGCGGGCTGAGGATCGCGGCGTCGATGAGCACCACGTCGTCGCGCTGCTGCACCATCGATCGCAGCCAGGCGTCCTTGACGTTCCGGAGGAGGAGTGATCCGAGCGGGCCGTAGTCGTAGGTCGATCGGAACCCGCCGTAGATCTCTGCGGACTGGTAGACGAACCCCCGGCGCTTGCAGAGGGAGACGATCTGTTCGAGGTCGGTTGCGGCCATACAGCCCGCAAGGCTACGGCCCGCCACCCCGCCTTGACCCGAACGATTCCCCGTTCCGGTGAGATGTGAGACCACCCCTCCGCCCCAACTCTCACCGCAGCTCGCTCCCGAGGTCTCCGGTGAGATGTGAGACCACGTGCCCGTCTCACATCTCACCGACGAACGACGAGGCGCGCCGGCGGAGGTGAGCGACTTCGTCTGCGAGTGCGCGGATGCTTGCGTCGAGCGCTCGGCCGAACTGGGACGGTCCGAGGCGTCTGACCGTCCAGCCCTCTCGCCGCGCGGCATCGTCGCGCGCCGCATCAGCTCGAGAGCCGATGGTCTCGCGATGGGTCGGGAAGCCGTCGACCTCGACCGCCCATCGGAGCTCGGGAATCGCCAGGTCGAACCTCACGTTCCCGAATCCACGCAGCCGCACCGCGTACTGACGCACCAGGTCCTCGACGCCGCACGCGCGCAACCGATCGCCGACGATGACCTCCAGGTGGGATTCCGCTGCAGGACCATCGATCCGTCGACGCACGATCTCGAGATATCTCCGGAGCCAGCGGCGCCGCGGGCTCACCCAGTCGATCGCGGCCGCGATCATGTCGGGGGTGTCGTGACGGCCATCCTGCATGCACTGTTCGACGACCGAGGTCAGATCTCGATCGTCCAGGAAACGAGCGAGGTCCAGCGCCAGCCGGGGACGATCGAGGACGCGGATCCCGTCGTCACGTTCGAGCACATCGACGCGTCGCAGCGTCGGGGTGCGGAAGACCTTGACCCATCGGGCGAGGGTCGGATGCGAGTGCGGCGGCGCGATGACGTGGATCCGCTGGTCGGCGGGCATGCGTCGGAGGCCATACAAGCGACCGGCAGTCGGACCGCCGATGACCAGTTCGGGGTGGGCGCGGCAGACGGCTGCCGAACGTTGGAGCTCATCGTCGCTGACCGACGGGCTCCGATACGCGCCGGGGAGCGCGAGCTCGAGAGCACCTCGTCGGACGATGTCCTTGATCTGTGCTCGATGCAATCCGGCCTGGATCAGATCCTCGACCGATGCCACGCCGTGCTGGCGGGCGAGAACCGCGTGGGCCGCGGCGCTGAGATCACTCATGTTCCTCCTCACATCGTCGTGCTCGGAGGGAGTCGGCGTCGTCAACCTATCCAGGCCCTGCCCTCTTCGTCGGACCTCCTCGCCACCGGTGAGATGTGAGAGCAACAGGGGCTCCGAACTCTCACCGGAAGCGACGAGGCGGCCGTTCCGGTGAGATGTGAGCGGACCAGGTCGTCTCACATCTCACCGGAACGGGGTTGGCGGGATCGGGGTCGGGGCGGGTGGCGGGGGTGCGCCGGGCGCTCCGTCCACTCAGGAGGAGAGGTCGGCGGCCTGGCGGGTCAGGTCGGCGAGTTCGTCGACGTCGTCGTCGTCGAGCACGTCGGCCAGTCGGTCGACCTCCTCGGCCAGAGCATCGATGTCGACGTCGTCGGCGTACGGGTTGTCGCGGAGCTTCTCGGCGAGGGTCGCGACGACGGTCGCGAGCTGGAAGTCGTCGGCGGTGTCGAACCACTGCGGTTCGATATCGCGCAGGTCGACGTCCTCGTCGATCTCGGTGACTTCACCCGAGGCGGGGTCCTCCCAGCGCAGTGCGACGATCCCGAGTTCGGCACGGTCGTCGAGGCTGACATCGTCGACGAGGTCGAGTTCGTACATCGCCGTCACCTGGTGGCCGGCGCCCAACTCACCGGCATCCACGGTGTCATCGCGGAAGTCGCTGTCGCGCACACCACGGTTCTCGAACCCGATCAGGCGATACGACTCGACGAACTGCTCGTCGAACTCCACCTGGATCTTGGCGTCCTTCGCGACGGTCAAGAGCGTCGAGGTCAACTCGTCCTCGAACAGCCGCTCGGCCTCGTCGATCGTGTCGACGTAGGCGTAGAAGCCGTCACCGTTGTCGGCCAGCTGTTCCATCGTGACGTCGTTGAAGTTGCCCATCCCGAACCCGACCGTCACCAGGTCGATGCCCTCGTCGGCGTCCTCCCGGATCATGGCGGCCAGATCGTCGGGATCGGTGACGCCGGAGTTGGCGACCCCGTCCGAGGCCAGCACCACCCGATTGATTCCTTCGCTGTCGAACGCTTCGCGGGCCAGGCCGTACCCCTCACGCAAGCCGGACTCGAGGTTCGTCGATCCGCCGGGTCCGAGCTCGTCGATGGCGTCGAGAATCCGGTCGCTGTCGCGCACCGGGGTCGGTTCCAGGACGACACCGGAGTCGTCGCTGTAGGTCACGATCGCCACGGTGTCGTCATCGTTCAGCTCGTCGACCAGCACGCCGAGCGACTCCTTCACGAGCCCGAGTCGGTCGTCGCGGTCCATCGAGCCGGACGTGTCGATCACGAACGTCAGCGCGGCCGGCCCACGATCCTCGTCCTCGACCACTTCGCCCTGGACTCCCACCCGTACGAGCACGTTGTCGTCGTCGAACGGAGACGGCCCACCGTCGACCGAGATGTCGAGACCGTCTCGCGGTGCGTCGTAGTCGTAGTCGAACGCGTTGACGTACTCCTCGGGGCGAACCGATTCGATCGGCGGGAGCGACCTCTCGTCGAGATAGCGACGTGCGATCGAGTAGCTGCCGGTGTCGACATCGAGCGCGAACGTCGACAGCGGGTCGTCGGTCGTCGCGATGAACTCGCGGTAGCCGTAGTCCTGGAATCGATTGTCGTCGAAGCGGTCCTCGGCGTCGTCGGGCGATTCATCGAACAAGCCGTCGCCCTCGACGTCCACCGGCGCCGAGCGATCCTCGCCCGGTTCGAAATCCGCGTCGAACTCCGAGTCGTCGGCGCTCGCCGCGTCCTCGGCTTCCTCCATCGCCTCGGTCTCCTCGGCGGCTTCGGGCGGAGCGACGTTCGGGGCCGCGGTCGTCGCCGGCCGGCTGAACTCGCCTTCGGCATCTCCGCCCTCGGCCCCGTCACCGGTGCGACCGGCATCGACGTCGGCGGTCTCGGACTCATCCGAGGTCTGCTCGACGCCGGAATCGTCGTCGGCGCCGGCGCATGCGGCCAAGATCGTCCCCACCGCCACGACCGCCGCCATTGTCTTGCTCACGTTGCTGTGCTGCATGTCACGTTGGACGTCAGCACACGGCAAACGGGTTCCCGACGTCATCGAATCGACACACGCAACGTGCCGAGCAGCCGGACGATGCAGCCGGAACGACTCAGTGGGCTTCGAACATGGCGACGGCCTTCAGACGCCGCTCGATCTGGTACTCGAGTGCCCGGGTCGCGAGCGCCGATACCTCGTGAGTCGCCGGTGATTCCTCCTGGCGGAGCGCGTGCTGGAGACGCCCACCGAGGATGTCGCGGAGCAGCCCGAGCGCCGCCGGACTGATCGCCTGCCCCGAGCGACAGGACCGGCACAGGACGCCGCCCTCGTTGAGATCGAACGCCACCAGCTGGACCGCCGGCTCCGATCCGTGGCACCGCACGCACTCGTCGAGTTGCGGCGAGAACCCCTCGCGGGCCAGCAGCTTCCAGTAGAACGCGGGAACGTTCAGCGGCGAGGGTTCGGCGGCGATCGTGCGCAGCACGCCGACCAGCATCTTGTAGAGCTGCGGGTTCGGCTCGCGTTCCAGTGAGAGCTGGTCGACGGCTTCGAGCGCGGCCAGCCCCTGCGATGCTCGGTCGAGCGACGACAGCATCGGAGACAGCGGCTCGACCGCCTCGGCCTGGCTGACGATGTCGAGTTCCCGACCGCGGTACAAGAGAAGCTTGACGTGGCTCATCGGCTCGAGCCGTGCGCCGAACTTGGACCGCGTCTTGCGGACGCCCTTCGCGACCGCGCGCACCTTGCCGTTGTCACGCGTGTGGATCACGACGATCTTGTCGGACTCGCGCAACTTGTACGTGCGCAGCACGACTCCGGTGTCGTGATAGAGCCCGCTCAACCGACCGACTCGTCGGATTCGTCGAGCCCTCCGAAACGCCGCTCACGCTGGGCGAAATCGGCGATCGCCTCGACCAGATGGTCCTTCGTGAGTTCGTCCCACTCCATCGGACGGAACACGAGTTCACCGTAGGCGAGTTCCCACACGAGCGAGGGCGGAAGTCGGGTCGGTTCCCCGAGCACGACGATGAGGTCGGGTTCGTAGTCGGCGGGTGCATACAGCATCTCCGACACGGTCGCCTCGTTGATCGGCTCGTCGGCGGGAAGCTCGGCCATCGCCTGCGCGAAGCGGGACCGTCCGTCGCCGTTCGGATCGATGATGACGAGGCATCCATCGACGTGGCGCTCCCACCCGGTGCTGTCGCTCGGGCGGGTACCCGGCTCGAACGCCCGCAGCGTCAGGTAGGTCGCTCCGGCGTTCGCAGCGACTGCGCCGAGCTCACTCACCCGCTGGTCCCAACGCTTCACCCCCAGATCGTCCCAGTCGCCGAGCGTGCCACCGACCACCATGACGTGGCGCAGGAACTGACGCGTCGGGTCGTGAGCCACCAGCGAATCGCTGAGCGCCTCCTCGGGCGCGTCGGTGAACGGGGGCGTCGACACTCCCCCATCATTCCACAGGTCGGACACGATCCGGCGGAGGAACCATCGTCTCTCCCGTCCGATTCCGACCCCACTACCCTGACCTGTCGTGCCGCACGATCCCACTCCGGTCGACGCCTCTCATGGCGGGGACGCACCCGGCGAGCGCCGGCACCCCGGCCTGCACGTCGCGTGCATCATGGACGGCAACGGCCGGTGGGCCGGACGACGCGGACTCCCCCGCACCGAGGGTCACACCGAAGGTGAGGAGAACCTCGCCCGACTCGTGCGGGTCGCGGTGCAACGCGACATCGGCTATCTCACCGTGTTCGGCTTCTCCACCGAGAACTGGCGACGACCGCGGCCCGAGGTGCGCCACATTCTCGGCTTGCACGAGAAGCTGTTCGGACGCGTCGCCGAACTGAACGAGCTCGACGTCCGCATTCAGTGGATCGGGCGCCCGTTCGACTCTCGCGAGGCGCGCACCCCGCGGTACGTCCAGCGCGCGATCCGCAAGGCGATCCAGGACACGGCGGGCAACACCGGGATGACGCTCACGGTGGCGTTCGACTACGGCGGCCGCTCCGAACTCGTGAGCGCGGTCGAGAAAGCGCGCGACGACCCGCACGGGATCACCACCGACTCGATCTCACGCAACCTCTATCTCCCGGACCTGCCACCCGTCGACGTCCTCGTGCGCACGAGCGGCGAGCGCCGCGTCTCGAACTTCCTGCTCTGGCAGGCCGCCGGTGCGGCGATCTACTTCACGGATGCGCCGTGGCCGGAGTTCGATGCCGCCGAACTCGACGCGGCCCTCGAGTTGGTTCCCACTTCGTGACCGAGCAAACCGGCCGCAGGGTCGCCCTGCTCGACACCGTCACCGCCGCGCTGGAACGGAGCGAGATCCGGACCGGACAACACGAGATGGCGGCCCTGGTCGAGCAGGCGATCGAGTCCAAGCGCCACCTGGTCATCCAGGCAGGCACCGGGACGGGCAAGACGCTCGCCTACCTCGTCCCCGCGCTGATGTCGGGGTCGTCGGTCGTGGTCGCAACGGCGACCAAGGCACTTCAGGACCAACTCGCCTCGAAGGACCTTCCCTTCCTCGCGGAGCACCTCGGCATCGACTTCGATTGGTCGATCCTCAAAGGACGCAGCAACTACGTCTGCCTCCAGCGGCTCAGCGAGATGGCGAACCCCGATCAGGGGATGCTCGAGCTCGACACCATGGCCGTGGTGACCAAGGCGGAGATCAAACGGCTGGCGGACTGGTCGGCGACCAGCAGGACCGGCGATGTCGCGGAACTCGACTGGACTCCGACCGACAACGCCTGGCGTTCGGTGAGCGTCGGCTCCGACGAGTGCCCCGGCGCCGATCGTTGTCCGCAAGGTGCTGGGTGCTTCGCCGAGGAGGCGCGCCGCCGTTCACAGGCCGCCGACGTGGTCGTGGTGAACACCCACCTCTACGGGCTCAACGTCGCCTCCGACAACGCGATTCTGCCCGACCACGACGTGGTCATCTTCGACGAGGCGCACGTGCTCGAGGACATCATGAGCGACACGGTCGGCGTGCAGATCTCCCCGGGACGATTCGTCGCGCTCTCCGGAACGATTCGGCGAATCCTCGACGATCCCCGGCTGGTCGGAGGTGTCGCCGAGCTGGGCGAGTCACTCCGCGACGTGCTCGAACCACACCTCGGAGCGCGGCTCACGACCCCGCTCCCCGACTCGATCCAGGAACCGCTCTCGGCGGCGCGACTGAAGCTCGGAGAAGCGAACGACGCACTCGCGGCGATCGACACGAACAACGAAGATGCGAAGCAACGCAAGTTGCGGGCGCAGACGATGACGGGACGTTCGATCCAGCAACTCGACATCGCGATCGAGGGCCGAGCCGGCTACGTCGCGTTCGTGTCCGGTTCGCGCGACTCTCCGCGCCTCGAGATCGCACCGCTCGACGTCGGCCCGACGATGAACGAGGCCGTGTGGAAACAACGCACGGCGATCCTCACGAGCGCGACCATCCCGTCGTCGCTGGCGCGTCGGGTGGGGATGTCGGAGGAGGACGTGGACACCGTCGACGTCGGCAGCCCGTTCGACTACGAGTCGAACTCGATGCTGTACTGCGCGATCCACCTCCCCAACCCGAACTCCCCGGACTTCCGCGCCCAGGCGAACGACGAACTCGAGGCACTCATCAACGCGGCCGGCGGTCGGACGCTCGCCCTCTTCACGAGCTATCGGGCGATGGACGAAGCGGCCGAGGAGATGCGCGAGCGCCTCGATGTTCCGGTTCTGACGCAGCGGGACATGCCCAAGACGGCGTTGGTGAAGGCGTTCGCCGACGACGAGGCGACGTGCCTGTTCGCGACGGCTGGGCTGTTCCAAGGCGTCGACGTTCCGGGCAACACCCTGTCTCTGGTCGTCATCGATCGCATCCCGTTCCCGCGTCCCGACGACCCGTTGCTGTCGGCGCGCCGGGACGAGTTGGGGCGGACCGCGTTCGGCGAGATCGACCTTCCGCGAGCCGCGATGATGCTGGCGCAGGCCGCGGGCAGGCTGATCCGCTCGTCCGCAGACACCGGAGTCGTCGCGGTCATGGATCCGCGCCTCGGCAAGGCCAACTACCGCTGGGACATCGTGCGCGCGCTGCCCCCGATGAAACGGACGCGACACCGCTCCGAGGTCGAGGAGTTCCTCCGCACGATCACCGGCTCGACCTGACCGGCTTCCTCGCGCGACGAGGCGTGTCGTCAGGTACCGACGGTCACTGTCGGTGCTGTACGGTTCCCCCGTCGAGCGAACTACCAACGGAGGTCCGACACATGGCACTGGGTCCCATCGAAGTCCTGGAAATCGCGTTCCCGGGGAATCAATTCAACGGCGCGATCATCCCCGAACTGGAGCGACTGGTCGAGAACGACACGATCGCGGTCATCGACGGTGTCGCCATCGTGAAGGGCGAGGACGGCGAGGTCGAGTTCGTCGAGTTCGGACAGGACGGCGCGAGCGAGTCGGTTCAACGCCTCGCCAACCTGCTCGATCAAGTCGAGGCGTTCATCTCCGACGACGACATCGAACAACTCGCGTCGGGCCTCGCTCCCAACAGCACCGGTGCCATTCTGGTGTTCGAACACACGTGGGCGAAGCCGTTCCGTGATGCGCTCGTCGACGCCGGCGGAATTCTCGCGGCGAACTTCCGCGTTCCGGCCGCCACCGTCGATGCACTGCTCGACGAACTCGACGACCTCGACGACGACTGACGTCCGCCAGGACGACCGAAACACCAAATACGACCGAGAACCAAGGAGAACACGATGAGACGACGGATGGGACGACCCGGACTGGTGGGAACGATGGCACGCACTGCGGTCATCGCCGGAACGGCGAACGCGACCGTGGGCGCCATGAACCGGCGCGGAGCGAGCAAGCAGGCCGCCGCTGCCGACAGTCAGGCGGCGCAGCAGGCAGCGTTCGAGGCGCAGGCGGAGGTTGCCGACCTCCAGGCGCAGCTCGACCGGGCACAGGCCACCGCTCCCGTGGCGCCGCCACCCCCTCCGGCCGCAC
The DNA here is from genome assembly GCF_000350145.1 of Ilumatobacter nonamiensis YM16-303. GTDB lineage: Bacteria > Actinomycetota > Acidimicrobiia > Acidimicrobiales > Ilumatobacteraceae > Ilumatobacter_A > Ilumatobacter_A nonamiensis. The sequence continues at coordinate 90,158 of NZ_BAOL01000008.1, forward strand.
CCGCCGGTGGCACCGACGTGGTCGCCGAACTGCAGAAGTTGGCCGACCTCAAGGCGGCGGGCATCCTCGACGACGCCGAATTCGCCGCCGCCAAAGCCAAACTCCTCAGCTGACGAGAGTGTTCATTGGTGACGGTCACCAATGAACATTCTCAGGCGAGGGTGCCGACGTTGTTGAGTTCGGTGAACGCCTGCTCGAGGCGCGTGCTGAAGCTGGTCTCACCGGCGCGGAGCCACACCCGCGGGTCGTAGCTCTTCTTGTTCGGGGCATCGGCACCCGTCGGGTTGCCGAGCTGGCCCTGCAGATAGTCGTGCTTGTCGGCCTCGTAGGCGCGGATGCCGTCCCAGAACGCCCACTGCAGGTCGGTGTCGATGTTCATCTTGACGACTCCGTATCCGAGCGCCTCGTCGATCTCGGCCGCGGTCGACCCCGACCCGCCGTGGAACACGAAGTTGACCGGCTTGCCGCCGTCGATCGCCGGGTCGGTGCCGAACTTGTCGGCCACGTACGCCTGTGCGTCGCGCAGGATCGTCGGCGTGAGCTTCACGTTGCCGGGCTTGTACACCCCGTGGACGTTGCCGAACGCCGCGGCGATCGTGAAGTTCGGGCTCACCTCGAGCAGCCGCTCGTACGCGTAGGCGACCTCCTCGGGCTTCGAGTACAGGTCCTCGGGGTTGGCATCGGAATTGTCGACGCCGTCCTCCTCACCGCCGGTGATCCCGAGTTCGATCTCGAGGGTCATGCCCATCGGAGCCATGCGCTTCAGATATTCGACGCAGACGTCGAGGTTCTCCTCCATCGGCTCCTCGGACAGGTCGAGCATGTGCGAGCTGAACAGCGGACCGCCGGTCGCTTCGAAATGCTCCTCGCCGGCATCGAGCAGCCCCGAGATCCATCCGAGCTTCGGCTTCGGGCAGTGGTCGGTGTGCAGGATCACACGCGCGTCGTAGGCGGCCGCCATCGTCTGCACGTGGCGGGCCCCCGCAATCGAACCCAGGATCGACGCCTGGTCGCCCTCGACCGGAACGTTCTTGCCGGCGACGAAGGCCGAACCGCTCGACGAGAACTGGATGATCACCGGACTGTTCAGTCGTCCAGCGGTCTCCATCACGGCGTTCATCGAGTTCGTGCCGATGCAGTTCGCCGCAGGCAATGCGAACTTCTCGGCCTTGGCGAGCGCGAAGACTTCGTTCACCGCCTCTCCGGTGAGGACGCCGGCGGGAAAATCGTTCTTGAGCTGGGTCACGGTGTCGAGTGTAGATCGCTGCGCGCGACTCACCGCCAGTACCTTGGCGAACCATGGGTGAACTCGTCACGGTCGACCTCTCCGCCTCCATCGCGACCATCACGATGGACTCGCAGCACAACCGAAACGCGCTCTCGGAGCAGCTCCTCGCGGAACTGCACGAGTGCATCGACGTGGCGGAGGAGAACGATGCGCGGGCGATCGTGCTGCGTCACGAGGGTCCTGCCTTCTGCGCAGGCGCCGATCTGAAGGAACGTTCCGACGGTCCGCCGGACGCGACACCGTTCGTCTCCGTCCTCGAGCGGCTCATGGACACCGAGCGCCCGACGATCGCCGCGGTCGATGGCGCCGTGCGAGCCGGTGGGATCGGGCTGATGGCATCGTGCGACCTCGTCGTGGTGAACGAGGCGACGACGTTCGCGCTCACCGAGGTCCGTATCGGTGTGGCCGCTGCGATCATCTCGGTGCCCATCCTCCGACGGGTGCCGGCCGGCAAGATCGCCGCAGCCATGCTCACGGGCGAAGTGTTCGACGCGGCCGACGCCCGCTCGATGGGCCTGGTCACCCACGTCAGCGACGACGTGACCGCAACGGTCACCACCCTGGTCGACGGTGTCCGCGCCGGCGCACCGCGCGCAGTGCGCGAGACCAAGGCGATCCTGAACACAGTGCCCGGCCAGAGCCGCGACGATGCGTTTGCTGCGATGGCCGCGCTGTCGAACGAGCTCTTCGCCGGTCCCGACGCGCAGATCGGCATGCAGGCGTTCCGTGAGAAGCGTCGCCCGACCTGGACCTGAGCCCCGTACGTCCCGGCGGGTGGCCGCCGCGACCCTTTCAGCGCCGCCCGAAGTCACGTGCGACAATGGGCACATGACGACGAGCCAGGACCTGTATGACCGCATCGACGGCAAGAACCTCGCGCATCGATTCCTCCGGAACGTGGAGCGCAACGGAGACGTCGAGGTCGTCAACTGGAAGACCAGTGCCGGCGACTGGGCCTCGAAGACGCTGAACGAGGTCGCCGACGACACCGCTCGCCTGGTCACCTCGCTGAAGGACCTCGGAGTCGGTCACGGCGACACCGTGGTGCTGATGATGCGCAACCGCGCGGAGTTCCACGCGATCGACATCGCCATCCTGTTCTGCGGCGCCACCCCGGTGTCGATCTACAACTCCTCGGCCCCCGATCAGATCCAGTACCTCGTGAACGACTGTGGTGCCAGCGTCGCGATCCTCGAAGACGACGGCTTCCTGCAGCGCTTCGATTCCGTGCGGGACAAGATCCCGACGATCGAGCACATCGCCGTCATCGAGGCCGAAGGTGCGCGGGACGACGTCGTGCGCTACAGCGACATGCTCGCCGCCGATCCGGCCGACCTGGCCGCCGAAGCCGACACAGCCACCCTCGACGACAGTGCCACCATCATCTACACCTCCGGCACGACCGGTCCGCCGAAGGGGGTCATGCTGAGCCACAGCAACATCGCCTGGACGCTCGAGTCGGTCGGCCAGTCGATGCGCGACCAGACCGACATCGACGACTTCGCCGGCAAGCGCCACGTGTCCTACCTCCCGATGGCCCACGTGATGGAGCGCCTCCTCGGCCACTACTACATGGTCGATTTCGCGACCCGCATCTTCTGCTGTCCCGAGACCGCCCAGATGCCCGCCGTGGTTCGCGAGACCAAGCCGCACGTGTTCATCGGGGTCCCGCGGGTGTGGGAGAAGATGTACGCGGGCCTCAACGCGGCACTCGCCGCCGACCCGGAAAAGGAGAAACAGTTCAACGACGGGGTCGCCGCGGCGATCCCGATCATGGCGAAGATGACCGCCGGCACCGCCACCGATGAGGAGATCGCCACGTGGAACTTCCTCGATGAGGTCGGGTTCAACACCGTGCGCGGCCTGATCGGGCTCGACGAAGTCGAGATCGGAATCTCGGGTGCCGCACCGATCCCGCCGGAGATCCTGGAATGGTTCCGGGCCATCGGGGTTCCGCTCAGCGAGGGCTACGGGATGAGCGAGACGACGGCGGTGCTGTCCTGGTCCGCGGCCGCCAAGCCGGGGTACGTCGGGCGGGCCGCCGTCGGCGTCGAGATGAAGATCGCCGAGGACGGCGAGGTGCTCGCCCGAGGCGGCAACATGTTCGAGGGCTACCTCGGGCTCCCCGACAAGACCGCGGAGACGATCGACGACGAGGGTTGGGTGCACACCGGGGACATCGGTGAGATCGACGACGACGGCTACCTCAAGATCGTCGACCGCAAGAAGGAGCTGATCATCACCGCCGGCGGCAAGAACATCAGTCCCGCCAACCTCGAGGCAGCACTCAAGATGATTCCGCTCGTCGGTCAGGCGTGCGCAGTCGGCGAGAAGCGGCCGTTCGTGGCGGCGCTCGTCGTGCTCGATCCCGACGCATCCGCGTCCTGGGCGGCCGAGCGCGGCCTCGAGGGTGACGAGGCGACCATGAGCGCGCTGGCCGAGCACCCCGATGTGATCGCCGAGGTGGAAGCGGGCCTCGCCGAGGCGATGGCGGACTTCAACAACGCCGAATCCGTCAAGAAGGTCAAGATCCTGGACGCCGAGTGGATGCCCGACACCGATCTGCTCACGCCGACGTCGAAGCTCAAGCGACGCGGCATCCTCGCCGCATTCGAGGCCGAGATCGAAGCCCTTTACGCCAAGTGAGCGTGACCGCTGGGGTCAGGCGATCAGGCGGTAGCCGACACCGCGCGAGGTGATGATCAGCTTCG
>NZ_BAOL01000007.1 GCF_000350145.1 Ilumatobacter nonamiensis YM16-303
CCATATCAACCTCGGCCGAAGTGAAGGGGCGAAGCGGCGTTCACGCGTCCGGACATGTACTTCGCACGAGTTGAGACAAGTGGGTCGCATCAAAGTTGCCATCGGGTTCAGCGATGCCGCACGGCACACTGTCAGGCGCATGTGGGGCCCGAACGGTCGATTCGGCGAACTGGTCGTCGGCTGGGCGTTCGTCTTCGTCGCGGCGCTGCTGGTGGTGGGGATGGTCGGTCGAGCCATCCTGGGGAACTCGGAGAGTCTGTGGGAGTGGCCGGCCATGCTCGCGATCGCCGCGCTGATCCTTTTCGTCGGGATTGCCAACCTGGCGAAGACGCCCCCACCCTGGATGGTGCCAGCGGTATTGGGAAGCTCTGGCGTCTTCTTCCTCGTGATGGGCGTCTCCGCACTGCTCGCACCCGCCGTCGCGTCCCGTCTCCTCGGCGGGGTCGTGTCCTCCATGGGCGCGTTGTTGCTGGTCGAGTGCTGGCAACGGAGCCGGCGCAGGAAGCGGAGCGGTCGGGGACGCTGACGCAGGCCCGTCGCCCTCACGCGACTTCTTGCAGAACGTGCCATTCTGGAGCCGACCATCCGTCCGCTGGTTGACGGTTCCCTTTCTTCCGGTTCGCCACACAGCACGAGCGAGGCCGGGTTGCGATTGTCGACCGGTGCGTCGTGCACGGCGGTCGTTCGGAAGAAGTGCCGCTCTGCTCGGACCTGCGAACGGATGCGACCCCGATCATCACAAGGTGAGCCGCGCCACCTTCTCGTCTTCGTCCCAGTCGCCGGTCGGCACGAAACCGAGTCCGATGTAGAACCCTTCCGGCCCGCCGTCACCGAGAACCCATGAGGTGAACAACTCCGTCGCACCACGTCGGCGACACTCCTCCGCAGCGAGCATCAACGCCGCGCGCCCGTACCCCTTTCCCTGATGATCTGCGCCGATCATCAGCCGCCAGAGTTGGTAGGGCCGGCCGTCATCGTCGTCCGGGTCGAATTGCAGCATGATGAACCCAACGACCGTGCTGTCGACCACGACAGCTTGCGGCCATGCAATGTGACGCTCCGCGTACGCCTGAGCGAGCGACCACGGATTCGACGCGACGAACTCGTCCTGACCCGGGGCGACGACGAGGTCGTACACGTCGCCCACGTTGTCGGCAGTGATCTCGGCGAGTTCCACGTGCACAGGGGAGAACGTAGCTCTGCGTGACCGGGCAAGCTCGTCCCGGTCGATGGCATCACGGTCCCCACTAGTGTCGAACCCGCAGTGCCAGGGGGAGCGCGCATGATCGTGAGGAGGCAACGTGCCTGACATCCGAGCTCGAGGAATCATCCCGTACGTGTTCTGTGCCGACGCTGGAGCGGTTGCCGACTGGTGTGTGAGCGTCTTGGGATTCGTCGAGCGCGAGCGATGGCCGGACGAGAACGGCGTCGTCCGCAATGTGGAACTGATCGTGGGCGACAGCGAGGTCTGGCTCGACGGGCCGGTACCCGACTGGAAGGACCGAACCGGCGGCTTGGGATCGTGGACCGGCTTCCTCGTCGATGACGTCGACAGCGTCTACGAACAACTCGTCGCAGCGGGCGTCGGACTCGAAGCATCACGAACCCGCGACCACAGCGTCCGCGAGATCACCGTCGAGGACCCCGAAGGCCATGCATGGGGGTTCGTGCAACGCCTCACGGACGCGTGAACGCGTCGACGAAGGGTCACCGGCGAGCAAGCCGAACCCGTCCGAACCCGGGTCACGTTGCCGCCGCTCAGTCGTTCGCCGACTGAGCGTCCTCGAGCTCGAAGGGATCGAGCGTCTCCGGGTCGATGCCGGAATCGATGGCGGTCATGACCGTTGTTGCTCGGGCTTCGTCCAACGTCGTGCCGTCGCTGCCCCGACGCCAGTACGGAAGGCTCCCGATCCGGTCGCGCCGGTACCCGGCCGTGTCCATGAGGAACTGACGGACCGCTCGGGTCTCGTACATCCCCTACCGGACGACCGTCGGTTCGTTACCTTCCTCCCCTCCACATCGCCCTCGAGCCCGAGAGACGGGTGGCGCCGGACATGGATCGAGCTGCTCGGCTTGTCGCTCCCACCTGGTCGCCCACGTCCTCGACAGGCAGCGTGCTGCCTTCACGGTTCGGACATACCCCGGAAATCTGTCACTTGTACTTTCTCGAACGTTCACCGGGAGGACGCTTCGTTCGAGCGGTGGGCATCGTGAACAACCCCCCAAAGGAGCCCCATGCGTTACCGAGATCCTCTTCGATTTGCCGTGCCTCTGGTCGCCTCGTTCGCCTTGGTGGCGAGCGCCTGCGGCAGCGACGGCGACAGTGATTCCAGCGCGAGCGATTCCAGCACGAGCGACGCCCCCGACAGCACCGAAGCGACCGACGGCACCGCAGCGTCGGACGGGACCGAGGCGGCATCCGGCGACATCTGCGTCGAAGGTGACAACGTCCAGCTCGGCTTCTTGAACTCGACCTCGGGCGTCATGGCCATCAGTGAACAAACCGTGCGCGACTCGCTGATGCTCGCTGCCGCAGAGATCAACGCCGACGGCGGGATCATGGGCAAGCAGATCGAGTTCATCGAGGAGGACGGCCAGAGCGAGCCGACGATCTTCGCCGAGAAGATCAACAAACTGCTCACCGACGACAACGTTGCTGCCGTGTTCGGCGGATGGACCTCGGCCTCGCGCAAGGCCATGCTGCCCGTGGTCGAGGGGGCGAACGGCCTGCTGTTCTACCCGGTGCAGTACGAGGGCCTCGAGGCGTCGCCGAACATCTACTACACCGGTGCCACCACCAATCAGCAGATCATTCCGGCGATGGACTTCCTGGCATCGGAGGGAGTCGAGACGTTGTTCCTCGCAGGATCCGACTACGTGTTCCCGCGCACCGCGAACAAGATCATCAAGCAGTACGCCGAGGAACTCGGCATCGAGATCGTCGGCGAGGAATACGTGCCACTCGACAGCGACGACTGGACGACGCAGGTCGCCAAGATCGCCGACGCCCAGCCCGACTTCGTGTTCAACACCATCAACGGTTCGTCCAACGTGGGCTTCATCAAGGCCTACGACGAAGCCGGCCTCGGTGCCGACAACTCGCCGATCATCTCGGTGTCGATCGCCGAAGAGGAGGCACCGTCGATGGGTGTCGACCTCACCGGTCAGTACGCCTCGTGGAACTACTTCCAGAGCGTCGAGAGCCCCGAGAACGAAGCGTTCATCGCAGCGTTCCAGGACGAGTACGGAGATCGGCCGACCTCGGATCCGATGGAAGCGGCGTACACGTCGCTCTACCTCTACAAGAACATGGTCGAGAAGGCGGAGTCGTTCTGCGTCGATGCCGTGAACGCAGCGTCCGACGGAGTCACCTTCGAGGCACCGGAAGGACTGGTGACCGTCGACGGTGAGAACCATCACATCGCCAAGACCGGTCTGATCGGCCAGATCAACGCGGAGAACCAGTTCGACATCGTCTGGAGCTCCGACGCCCCGATCGAGCCCGACCCGTTCCTCGAGGGATACAGCTGGTGGGACTCGAGCGAGGAGTGATCCCGACTCGTTGAACGACGTGACCGTGGGTGCCGTGCTTCGGTACGGCACCCACGGCCAGACCCCCAGCTCGGAACGACGACTCGAAAGCGGCATCGATGGACCTTCTCACCACCCCCTTCCTGACCGGAACGGCGAACGGCGCGATCTTGCTGATGGCCGCCCTCGGCCTCACCCTCACCTTCGGTCAGATGGGCGTGATCAACATGGCGAACGGCGAGTTCCTCATGGTGGGCGCGTACATGGCCTACCTCACGCAGCAGGTGTTGGGCACGTCGGGTCTGTCGATCCTCATCGCACTCCCCGTGGCGTTCATCATCGCCGGCCTCCTCGGGCTGCTCCTCGAGGTCACCGTGATCCAATGGATGTACGAGAGACCCCTGGACACACTGCTGGCAACTGTCGGTGTGGCGCTCGTACTCCAGCAACTGGCCCAGGACATCTTCGGCGCACAAGGTGACCCGGTGACCGCGCCGAGTTGGCTCGGCGGGCGCCTCTCGGTGTTCGGGTACGAGTGGCCGCATCGCCAGCTCTTCACCATCGTCCTCGCGTTGACCGCGCTCGGCGCACTCAGCGCCCTCCTCAAGTACAGCAGCTTCGGCCGACAGATCCGAGCGACCGTCCAGAACCGACAACTCGCCGAAACGCTCGGCGTCTCGACTCGGAACGTCGACCGCCTCACCTTCTTCCTCGGTTCCGGTCTGGCCGGGCTCGGCGGAGTCGCCATCGCGCTCATCTCGGGCACGAACCCGACCCTCGGCACGGCGTACATCATCCCGGCGTTTCTCGTCGTCGTCGTCGGAGGTGTCGGGCAGCTCAAGGGGACGGTGATCGCTGCATGGGTCGTCGGCGTGGCGACCGCCTTCCTGACCGACCGCACCAGCGGGAGCACGGCACAGGTCATCATCTTCGCCCTCGTGGTGATCTTCCTCGTGATCAGGCCACAGGGCCTCTTCACCGTCCGGACGAGGTCGTTGGCGTGACGAGCACTGCGACCGAAACAAGCGGGCCGCCGGACGCAGCAGAACCGGAAACCTCCGACGAGCAGCCGTCGAAGTCGCTCACGCCGTCGCTGGCTCGGCGGATGAGCAGCTACGGGTCACTGGTCGGGATCGCCATCCTGGCGTTCGTGCTCCTCGTGTGGGCTCCCAGCACACTGACTTCGTTCCGCCTCGGAAACCTCGGGCGGTACTGCGCGATGGCACTCGCCTCCATGGGCATCGGACTGGCCTGGGGTCGTGGCGGCATGCTCGTGTTGGGCCAGGGGGTGTTCTTCGGCATCGGCGGCTATGCGATGGCGATGCACATGAAGCTCGAGGCCGCCGGTCCCGGCGGTGTGCCCGACTTCATGACGCTGTACGGCGACGGCACCATGCCGGGCTGGTGGGAACCGTTTCGCAGCGGGCCGTTCACCGTTTTCGCGATCATCGCGATGCCCGCGGTCGTGTCGTTCGTGCTCGGCTACGCGATCTTGAAGCGACGGGTGAAGGGCGCGTACTTCGCGATCCTCACGCAGGCCATGGCGGTCGCGTTCTCGACACTGCTGGTGGCGACGATCACGCAGACCGGCGGATTCAACGGACTCAACTCGTTCTCGACGTTCTTCGGGCACAACCTGTTCGACCCGCAAGTTCAGAAGAACGTCTACCGACTCGCCGCGGGACTCGTGATCGTGTTCCTCGTGATTCTCTGGCAGCTGTACCGGAGTCGATACGGCGAACTCCTCCTCGCGACCCGAGACGGCGAGGAGCGCATCCGCTTCCTCGGTTACGACCCCGCCAACGTCAAGTTGGTCGCCTTCATGGTGGCGGCGGTCATGGCGAGCATCGGCGGTGCCTTGTTCGTCCCCATCGCCGGCATCATCTCGCCGCTCGATGTGGACGCCTCGGCGTCGATCTTCTTGCTCGCCGGCGTCGCTCTGGGCGGCCGGGCCTCGCTGTTCGGCCCGGTGCTCGGAGCGATCGCCGTCGGATACGGCCGATCGACGCTGTCCGAGAACTTCCCGACGCAGTGGAGCTACTTCCTGGGCGCGCTCTTCATCCTCGTCGTGCTGCTGCTTCCGGGGGGCGTTGCTTCGCTGTGGCCGATGCTCAGAGCACGGTGGTCCTCGTCGTCCGAGCCGTCCCGGTCGAGTTCGACCGGCGACGACGCTGTCGAGTCCGGCGACGCCGACCGAGTTGCACCGGCGGCCACATCATGACCGCCTCGTTCCTCGGCCAGGACTATCTCGAGATCCGCAACCTGACCGTGGATTTCGATGGCTTCAAGGCCGTCGACGGAGTCGACATCACGCTGCATCAGGGCCGGCTGCACTTCCTCATCGGCCCGAACGGTGCCGGCAAGACCACCCTCGTCGACGCGCTGACCGGACTCGTGAGCGGGACCGGAGAGGCCACGTTCCGCCACCACGACCTCCTGTCGATGCGCTCGCACGAAATCGTCCGCCTCGGGATCGGACGGACGTTCCAGACGGCATCGGTGTTCGAACAGCTCAGCGTGCTCGAGAACCTGGACATCGCCGCGGGACTGCACCGGAGTGCTCTCCGTTCGCTTCGCGCCCGCCGCACGGTTCCCGAACCGGTCGAGCAAGCTCTCGACACGATCGGTCTGACGGCGCTCGCGCACCGACCTGCCGGCATCCTCGCCCACGGGCAGAAACAGTGGCTCGAGATCGGCATGTTGCTGGTGCAGGACGCGCAACTGATGTTCCTCGACGAGACCGTCGCAGGAATGAGCGGAGACGAGCGCGACGAGACCGGTGAGCTCTTGAAGCGGATCGTCGCCGACCGCACGATCGTGGTGATCGAACACGACATGGAGTTCCTGCGGCGCTACGCCGACTTCGTGACGGTGATGCACACGGGGACCGTGCTCGCGGAGGGCTCGGTGGCGGACGTACAGGCCGATCAACGAGTCCAAGAGGTCTATCTGGGAACTGCGACGGAGGCGGCGACGCATGGCTGAACCAATGCTCGAACTGATCGGCGTCACCGCCGGATACGGCCGATCGATGGTCTTGTTCGACGTCGATCTCGCGGTTCCCAACGGAGGCGCAGCGGCAGTGCTCGGACACAACGGTGCCGGCAAGACCACGCTGTTGCGAGTCGCCGTCGGGTTGATCCCGGTGAGGTCCGGAACCGTGCGACTCGACGGGCAGGACGTCACCAAGATGCGCCCGAACCGCAGAGTGCGCAAAGGACTGGGCTACGTCCCGCAGGGCCAACTCTGCTTCCCGCAGATGACGACCCTCGAGAACCTCCAGTTGGTTTCCAACGTCCGATCCGAGATCGACGGGGTGCTCGACACGTTCCCTGCCCTGACCGGGCTCTTGAGTCGACCCGCCGGTCTGCTGTCGGGCGGTCAACGCCAGCAACTCTCGATCGCCCGCACCTTGCTGGGTCAACCGCGACTGTTGATCCTCGACGAACCGACGGAAGGGATCCAGCCCAACGTGGTCGCCGAGATCGAGCAGGTCATCGTCGACCTCACCGCCCGCGGCGACCTCACGGTGCTGTTGGTCGAGCAACACGTCGGGTTCGCGCTCCGTTCGACCGACCGGTACTTCACGCTCGAGTCAGGCCGCGTCACGGGCACCGGTGAGGGTGGGGAGCACTCGCTGGACGCGGTCCGCCAGGCGATGGCAGTCTGACCCGCATGCGACTGTCACCTCATGAACAGGAACGACTGCTGCTGCACTCCGCTGCTGCCGTCGCCCGCGCCCGGCGAGACCGCGGACTGCTCCTGAACTATCCGGAGGCGGTGGCGGTGCTCACCTCGTGGGTCCTGGAGTCGGCGCGCGACGGCTGTCGGGTCCACGATCTGATGGAGGACGGCCGACACGTGCTGACACGAGACGACGTGATGGAGGGGGTCCCCGAGATGCTGCCCGAGGTGCAGGTCGAAGCGACGTTCCCCGACGGAACCAAGCTCGTGACGCTGCACGATCCGATCAGTGCCGGCGGAGCGTCGAGTACGGGGCATCCGATGATTCCTGGCGAGATCGCCGGACCCGATGATCCGATCGAGATCAACGCGGGTCGACCCGTGACCACGTTGCGCGTCGAGAACGGCGGCGACCGACCCATTCAGGTGGGTTCGCACTACCACTTCGCCGAGGCCAACCCGGCGCTCGTCTTCGACCGTCAGGAGGCTTACGGTCGTCGTCTCGACGTCCCGGCCGGAACCGCGGTGCGGTTCGAACCGGGCATCGCGATGTTCGTCGATCTCGTCCCGTTCGTCGGTGATCGAGTCATCCCCGGATTGCGTCGCCAGGTCGGCGGCCCGCTCGATGGATCGCCCGGCGCCACGTCGGCGTCAGCGACACGGGTCCGATGAGCTTCATCGAACGGGAGCGCTATCGGGCGCTGTACGGGCCGACCGCCGGCGATCGGGTTCGTCTGGCCGATACCGACCTGTGGATCGAGATCACCGAGGACCGGTGCGTCGGCGGCGACGAGGTCGTGTTCGGCGGTGGCAAGGTGATTCGTGAGTCGATGGGTCAGTCGACACGTTCGCGCGCCGACGGGGCTCCTGACCTCGTGATCACGGGAGCGATCATCCTCGACCACTGGGGCGTCGTGAAGGCCGACATCGGCGTCCGTGACGGTCGGATCGTCGGGATCGGCAAGGCCGGGAACCCCGACACCATGGACAGCGTCGACCCGGCGCTGGTCATCGGCCCCTCGACCGAGATCCTGTCCGGCAACGGTCGGATCGTCACGGCCGGCGCGATCGATTGCCACGTCCATCTCATCTGCCCACAGCTCTTCGACGAAGCACTCGCCACCGGAATCACCACGATCGTCGGAGGCGGAACAGGTCCGGCGGAAGGCACGAAGGCCACCACCGTGACCGGGGCGTGGCACCTCGAGCGCATGCTCGAAGCGCTCGACCACTGGCCCGTCAACGTCGCCCTGCTCGGCCAAGGCAACACCGCCAACGAAGCGGCGCTCTGGGAGCAGTTGCGTGCCGGCGCCGCTGGGTTCAAACTCCACGAGGACTGGGGCACCACGCCGGCGGTGATCGACACCGCGCTGCGCGTCGCCGATGCGTCGGGCGTGCAGGTCGCCATCCACACCGACACCCTCAACGAGGCCGGGTACGTCGAGAGCACGCTCGATGCCATCGCGGGGCGATCGATCCACACGTTCCACACCGAGGGCGCCGGGGGTGGCCACGCTCCCGACATCATGACCGTCGCGTCGCACCCGAACGTCCTGCCGTCGTCGACCAACCCGACCCGGCCGCACACGGTGAACACCGTCGACGAGCACCTCGACATGTTGATGGTGTGCCACCATCTGAACCCCGCTGTGCCCGAGGACCTGGCCTTCGCCGACAGCCGGATCCGGCCGTCGACGATCGCTGCCGAGGACATCCTCCACGACCTCGGCGCGATCTCGATGATCGGTTCGGACTCGCAGGCGATGGGTCGCATCGGCGAAGTGGTGCTGCGGACCTGGCAGACGGCGCACGTCATGAAGGCGCGTCGAGGCACTCTCGAAGGAGACGGGGTGGCCGACAACCTGCGTGCCCGTCGGTACGTCTCCAAGTACACGATCTGCCCCGCCATCGCCCACGGTCTCCAGCGTGACGTCGGCTCGGTCGAGGTCGGCAAGCTGGCCGACCTCGTCCTGTGGGATCCTGCGTTCTTCGGGGTGCGGCCTCACGCCGTGCTCAAGGGCGGCATGATCGCCTGGGCGACGATGGGCGATGCCAACGCCTCGATCCCGACGCCGCAGCCGGAACTGCCCCGGCCGATGTTCGCCGCGGCTCCCGCGGTGGCACCGGGTCGTTCGGTCGCGTGGGTTGCGCAGGCGGCGATCGACGACGGCCTCGCCGACCGGTTGGAGGTGCGGCGCGCGCTCGTGCCGATCGACGACACTCGCTCGGTCGGCAAGGTGGACCTGCCGCTGAACGATGCGATGCCCGACATCGACATCGATGCCGACACGTTCGCCGTGCGGATCGACGGCGAGCTCATCACCGAGCAGCCGGCCGTCGAGTTGCCGATGGCGCAGCGTTATTTCCTGTTCTGATCCCTGATGGATGCTGCGCTGCTCCTGCTCGTCGACGGACGCTTTCCCGCGGGTGGCCACGCCTACTCCGCCGGAGTCGAGGCGGCCGCCGCCGTCGGCGACGTGGTCGACACACCGACGCTCGAGCGATACCTGCTCGGACGGATTGCGACGACCGGCCGGGTCGACGCCGCCTTCGCGGCCAACTCGTGCGCTCGCCTGCAGTGTGCGACCGATGCCGATGCACTCGCAGTCCTCGTTGCGAACCTGGATGAGGAGTACTCGGCGCGTACGCCGTCGCCGTACCTTCGCCACACGAGTCGTCGACTCGGTCGTCAGCTGCTCCGAGCCGTCACCAGGATCTGGACGACTCCAGCGATCGGTGCCGTGTCGGCGGTCGCGGGTGGCGCTCATCAGCCCATTGCACTCGGGGCGGCCGTCGCAGCCGCCGGCGGTGACGCGAACGACGCGACAGCGCTGTCGTTCCACCACCTCACCGCTGCCGTCACCTCGGCCGCCGTCCGCCTGCTCGGCCTCGATCCGATCGAACTCGCAGTCGTGCAGGAGCGGGTGGGACGCCGCTGCGACGGCTTCCGCTCCGACGCCACCGAGTGGGCATCCATGGCACCTGCCGACCTTCCTGCGTGGGGCGGTTCCCTGACCGAAATCCTGGGCGAGCACCACGGCTCGCTCGACGCGCGTATGTTCGTCGCCTGACAACCTCCGGAGTCTCCAACATGTCCCCACCCCACGGCCCCCACGGCCTCTTCCAGAACGACGTGCGTCCCGCGGCGCGACCACCGAGCGTCGACCGCGCACTGAGGATCGGCGTGGGAGGACCCGTCGGCAGCGGCAAGACGACGCTGGTCGGATCACTGTGTCGGCTGCTCCGAGACGAGTTGTCGCTCGTGGTCGTCACCAACGACATCTTCACCTCCGAGGACGCACAGGCACTGCGCTCGGCGGCGGCGCTGCCGGCCGACCGGATCGTCGCGGTCGAGACAGGATGCTGTCCGCACACCGCGATCCGAGACGACATCGCGGCCAACCTCGATGCGGTCGAACAGGTCGAGTCGCTCCACCATCGTGTCGACGTGACGTTCGTCGAATCCGGCGGGGACAACCTGACGGCGATCTTCAGCCAGGGTCTCGTCGACGTCCAGATCTTCGTGATCGACACCGCCGGCGGCGATGACGTGCCACGAAAGGGTGGTCCCGGGGTCGCCCTCGCCGACCTCCTGGTGATCAACAAGGTCGACCTGGCACCGTACGTGGCTGCCGACGTCGACCTGATGCTGAGCGATGCCACCGCTCGGCGAGACGGTCGTCCGGTGATGCGATCGTCGCTGGTTGATCCCGAAGGCGCCGGTGAGATCGCCGACTGGATCCGGCACTCGCTGGAGCACTGGCGAACGGGCGAGTGAAAGCGTCGGCCACGATCGCCGTCGCTCGTTGCGGCGAGCGGGACGTGGTCATCGACCAGCGCTGCTCCGCACCGTTCAGCGTTCGCCAGTGCGATGGACGGATCCTGCTCGCGTCCTCGGCAGCCGCGCCGGTGGGTGGCGACGAACTCGAGCTGACCGTCGACGTCGGCGCGGGCGCGCTGGTCTCGGTGGGCTCGGTTGCAGCCAGCATGGTCTGGCCCGGTGTCGGCGGCGAGTCCTCGTCGATGACGACAACGTGTGCAGTCGGCGATGCCGCGCATCTCGACCTCTCGCTGGAGCCGACCATCTCGCTGGCGCGATCTCGTCATCGCACCACCACGTTGGTCCGGCTCGGCAGTGACGCCACCTGCCGGGTCCTCGAGGAGACCGTGCTGGGACGTCGAGACGAGGTGTCGGGCCGGCTCGACCTGTCACTGCGCGTCGAGCGCGACGGACGACCGATTCTCCATCATGATGAGCGGTTCGGCCCCGATGTCCCCGGAGCGTGGAGCTCGGTGTCGGTCGGCGCGGGTCGCCACGTCGTCTCGGCGGTGCTCGTGGGGATCGACCCCGGGCCACCCGAGGTCTGCGTCGAAGCCGACCGTTCGGCCGCGTGGCTCCCGGTCGCAGCTGATGCCGCGGTGGCCATGGCGGTCGGCCCTGATCGTCCCAGCACCATGAACATGTTGGCTGCCCTGCACCCGGCACTGGTACGAACGGCGCCGGTCTCGAAGCCGAGGGCTTGACTTTTAAGGAACGATCCTCAAAATGGTCGTGTGGCAACGAGCACGAGATCGGAGCAGGCCAAGCGCCGCATGATCGACGCCGCCGAGCGACTGGTTGCCGAACGGGGTCTGGCTGCAGTGTCGGCGAGTGAGGTACTGGTCGCGGCGGGCCAGCGCAACAAGGGGGCGATCTCGTACCACTTCGGAACCTGGGACGGCCTCGTCGAAGAGATTCTGGTGACCCGAATGGCCGAGGTCGCCCGACGCCGCGACGAACTGCTCCGTGCGATCGATCGCGAGGCGGACCCCACCACCCGCGATTTGGTCGAGGCGCTGATCCGGCCGTTTGCCGAGCGATGCATCCACGACCCGAGCAGTTGCTGGGCGCGTTTCCTCTACCGGTGCATGTCCGATCCTCACGTCGCCACGATCGTCGAGCGCAGCGTCGAAGGCCGCACGTTCCGGAGCATCAACGCTCGTCTCGTCGAGCACGGTGCCCACGTGCCCGACGTGCTGCGACGACGTCGTGTCCACAGCGCATTCGCCACCGCCGTCAGCCGCCTGGCCGACTTCGAGATCCAACGCGATGGCGACCTCGATCCCGGTCTCTCGATCGACGTCGTGCTGAGTGACGTCATCGACATGGGCGTCGCGATTATCGACCAACCAGCGTCCGCGCAGACGCTCGAACTCCTCGACCGAGCTCACATCTCAACAGCATCCTGAACGGAGCACACTCATGACCACCACTCTCGACATGGGACCACGCGTCTTCCCCCGCATCCCCGACACCTTCGAGCCGTTCGACTATCGACGACTCTCGATCCGGCCGTGCACGCCGACGATCGGCGCCGAGATCGAAGGTCTCGATCTCGGGTCCGACATCGACGAGGAGACCTGGATCGAACTCCACGAGGCACTGCTCGAATGGAAGGTCCTGTTCTTCCGCGACCAAGACATCGATCGCGCGCAGCACCGAGCCTTCGCCGAGCACTGGGGCGAGCTCGAACAACATCCGTTCTTCAAGTACGTGCAGCCCGGCCAGACCGATGTCGACGTGGTCACGCTGGCCAAGGATGCGATCACCGGCGGGTACGAGAACGAGTGGCACACCGACATCACCTGGAACGAGACTCCCGCGTTCGGAGCGGTGCTGCGTGCCATCGAGATCCCCGACGTGGGCGGCGACACGCTGTGGGCCGACGCCGGCGCCGCATACGACGGCCTGTCCGACGACATCAAGGCACGCATCGACAATCGCACTGCGGTCCACGACTGGCGCTTCTCGTTCGGGCTGACCATGCCCGACGACGCGGTCGAGATGCTCCACGAGGAGTTCCCACCGGTCGAGCACCCGATCGTGCGGATCCACCCCGAGACCGGTCGACGCACCATCTTCGTCAACCCGATCTTCACGCAACGCGTCGTCGGGATGGACGCCGCGGAGAGCGACGAACTCCTCGCGATCCTCTACCGGCAGATGACCCGCGCCGAGTTCCAGGTCCGCTTCCGCTGGACGCCCGGCGCGGTCGCGTTCTGGGACAACCGTGCGACGCAGCACTACGCCTCGAGCGACTATCACCCGCAGCGCCGGGTGATGGACCGCATCAGCATCGCCGGCGACCGCCCGTTCGGGCCACCCGACTGACGACCGAGCACGGGTCGACGCGCCGTACGTCCGCGTGCCGGCGGTGACGCGACTCGTGCGGGACACGGCCAGCGCCTCGGGTTCTCCGCCGCGTCAACGATCAGGTGAAGGTCGGGAGCATCTCCAGATTGTTCGCCGTCGACGCGTCGGCGTAGGCACGGAAGTAGGGATTGGCGTTGCTCGGGTGCAGCAGCTGGTAGCCGGGAAGCACGATCACCCCGGCGTCCTGGAGGGCGACCGCGTCGGCCACTCCGAGCCGGGCTCCGTTGCCGAATTCGAACTCCTGAATCACCGTGTCACGCCGACGAATGCGCGTCGGTGACAGACAGACCGTGGCCAGCTTGCCGGCAGGCAGGTGGAGCTCGGCGTCCTCCGGCTCGTCGACCAGCGCGAACGGTGGCTCGATCGGCCGATCCGCGATCCGACCGAACACCTCGGCGATCGGCACGGCTTGCGTCTGGCCGTCACCGCGCTGATACGTGATCGCGTCGAGCTCGCCGGTGGCGGCGTAGTCGAACGAGGCGATGGTGACCACCTCCGGTTCGAACACCTCGACCGTGGCCGTTCCTCCACCCACGACGAATCCACCGGCGTCGACGGTCAGGTCGTCGTACACGGCGTTGACGAGCAGGTTCTGGCGGTACAGCAGCTCGTCCTCCGGATGCGCGCGATGGACAGAGATGGACGAGGGGAGCGAGTCGAGCACGGCGAGGTTGAAGCGGTCGTCGGCGGGCGACGGACGAGCGAGCTGCACCACACCGTCACCACAGCAGAGCACCTCCCGGATGGGCTGGCCGTCGATGCTCGCGTTGATCTCACGCTGCACGATGCCTTCCACGACGTACTCGGCGACCTCGATCGCGATGACGCCGACGACGAAGCCGACTCCGGCGCCGACGAGGAATCCGATCAGGAGCCCGCCGGTGAACACGCCGATGATGAGCCCGACGATCGCACCGGCTGCACCGCCGACGAGCCCACCGAACAAGTTGCCGAGCAACCCGGTGTCGACGTCGGTGGCCGTGTCGATCTCGAACGTGAGCGCGCCACCGGTGATCGCGGCTCGCAGCGTCAGGGTGATCTCCACGTGCGGATCGGGAACGACGTCGATCAGCGGAGAGTCGACCGGGATGTCGCCTTCGAGCACGAACTGCATCACGCCATCGGCCGCGGTGTGCCCGGTCACCCGGGACCACGAGCCCTTCTCGTTCTCGTCGTCCGGGAGCGGGTGCGAGCCATCGTCGGCACGCAGCGTCGTGTGCCAGATGTCGTTCGCGAAACGCTGAATCGTCTCGGAACCGAGGCCGAACGCGATGTCCTGATCGGTGGCGAGGAACGACTGCGCCGCGCCGACGTCACCGCGCGCGAACACCTCGTCGTCGGGCAACGGGTCCACGGACTGCGGTTCGGCGTGGATGTCGAGGTTGGCGAGAAATGCGACCGCGTTCTGGTGATCGGAATCGCCTTCGAGGACGACCTTCACGGGCGGCTCGGCGAGTCCCTGCAGTGCACCGAAGGGCACGACCGTGGGCGGGATGAACGCGCTGTCCGTCGTGAGGGTGAGTTGGCGTGCATCGTCGCTCAGGTCGGCGCGGACGCGGACGACGAGTGACAACCCGGCGACCTCGGCCTCGATCGCGAGATCCCAGTCGGGATCGATGACGACGGCGACCGCGTGGATGACGACCGGGATCCCGCCGGTGTCGAGGGCGTCGTTCTCGATCAGTACCTCGATCGCTCGGTGGAACCAGCCCGCCCCGAGCTGGATCTCCGCGTCGTATCCGGACGTGATGCGATCGGTCTCCATGGCAAGCCTCCCAGTTCGGATCTGACCGTTGCTTCGACCAGAGCCGGCGCCCCGACCGTACGGAACCGTCGTCCACCCGCGCCCCGAATTACGGGCCGACGAGCGCGGGTAGTGTCCGGTCGTGGTGGAGCTGACGGCGGCCGAAGTATCCGACATGCGCGGCTGGCGCCATGATCTCCACCGCCGACCGGAACTCGGCTTCGGTGTCGACGAGACCGCATCGTTCGTCGCGACGTGCCTGCGTGAGTTCGGTGTCGACGAGGTGCACACGGGAATCGGAAGGTCGGGTGTCGTCGGCGTGCTCCGCAACGGCACCGGACCGTCGATCGGGCTGCGGGCCGACATGGATGCGCTCCCGATCCAGGAGGTCGGGGCGCGGGATCATCGATCCGAGGTCGACGGCGTCTTCCACGGGTGCGGTCACGACGGCCACACGGCGATGTTGCTCGGAGCCGCCCGCTACCTGGCCGACGCGAGATCGTTCGAGGGCACCGTCCACCTCGTCTTCCAGCCCGACGAGGAGAACGGTCGGGGAGCGGCGGCGATGATCGACGACGGGTTGTTCGAGCGGTTCGACATGGCGGCCATCTTCGGGATGCACAACAAACCCGGGATGCCGGTCGGGACGTTCGCCACCCGGATCGGCCCGATGATGAGTTCGGAAGACCTGTTCGAGATCGTCATCGTCGGCCGCGGTGGGCACGCCTCGACACCGGAGCGCCACATCGACCCGGTCGTGATCGGCGCGGAGATCATCCAGTCGCTGCAGACGATCGTGTCCCGCTCGGTTGCCGCCATCGAGACCGCCGTCGTGTCGGTCACGGAGGTCACCACCGATGGAGCGCGCAACATCGTGCCGACGACGGTCACCATCCGGGGTGACTGTCGTACGTTCTCGGCCGCGGTACAACACCGGATCGAGGAACGCATGCGCGACCTCGTCTCCGGGATCTGTGCGGCGCACGGTGCCACGGGAACGGTCGACTACTCCCACGAGTTCGTCCCGCTGGTCAACACGGCCGACGAGACAGCGATCGCGATCGGTGCGGCGGCCGCGGTGGTCGGCGCGGCCAATGTGAACGGCGACGGTGATCTGGTCACCGCGTCGGAAGACTTCGCCCGCTACCTCGAGCGCATTCCCGGCTGTTTCATCGACATCGGCAACGGCGAGCACGGCGACTGCGGATCATCGCTCCACAACCCGAGCTACGACTTCAACGACGACGCCCTGGCGATCGGCACGCGCTACTGGGTCCAACTGGTGAGCGAGTACGCGTCGAGGACGTGACGCGAACGCAGGCCCGCTTTCTCGACAGTGGCTACGGTGATGCCGTGGCCGGGCGGGGATGACGACGAACGAGTTCGGACAACCGGTCGGCGCGCCGATCGGGGAGTGGACGGAGCGACCACGTCCCGGGTCGACGCCGCTGGTCGGGCGATGCACGCGTCTCGATCCACTCGATCTGGACGTTCACGCACCGGCGCTCTGGGAAGCGTTCGCTCACGGCCCTGATTCCCTGTGGACGTACATGTCGTTCGGTCCCTTCGGTGACGCGGATGAGTTCGCCGCGACGATCTCGATGATCGCGTCGTCGCCCGGTCTGGCGCCGCTCGTCGTCAGCATCGACGACCGACCGGTCGGTTTCGCGTGCTTCATGCGGATCGAACCGGGACTCGGCGTCGCCGAGATCGGATCGATTTCGTTCTCGCCGTCACTCCAGCGAACGACCGCCGCGACCGAAGCGCTCCACCTGATGATCACCCATCTGTTCGACCTCGGGTATCGACGCTGTGAGTGGAAGTGCGACGACCTGAACGCTCCCTCGCGCGCAGCGGCGACCCGCTTGGGGTTCACCTACGAGGGCACGTTCCGCCAGGCGATGCACTACAAGGGCCGGAACCGCGACACGGCCTGGTTCTCGATCCTCGACGTCGAGTGGCCGGTCCTGCGAGCCGCGAACGAAGCATGGCTGGAGCCCACGAATTTCGACGACGATGGCCAGCAACGACGCGCGCTGAGCGACATCCGTCGCAACCATCCCCGCTGACCGATCCCGCGACGTGAACCATCGGGTGTCAGACACCGGATGGCACCGGATG
>NZ_BAOL01000006.1 GCF_000350145.1 Ilumatobacter nonamiensis YM16-303
CGCACGGAGCGCCGGAGAAGATCACGAGAACGGGGTTGTCGGCGGACGGGTCACGTCACCGGGACTTGCGGATCTTGCGGTCCATGTTCTCGTGGTAGTGGGCGATCTTGCATTCGCGCTCGTTGAGGACGTGACGGGTGTACCCGCTGGACCGTTTGGTCCGTTCGAGCTGCTCGTAGATCTCGATGTCCTCGCCGACGACCTTCTTCAGACCCTTCCAGTGCGCCATCGTCCGGTCGTGGTAGGCGGCGTACTCCGGGTCGTCACGGTCACCCGGATAGATCAGCTCCCAGCACAGGAACCGGGTGCGGTCGACGTCGATCGGAATCGGGTTGAAGACCTGGACGTGCTCGGGATTGCAGTTGAACACCGTGTTCGGGAACACGACGTAGTGACAGATCGCGAACCGATGGTGGTCCGGATCCTCGGCGATCTGGTCGAGCTTGTCGGATCGAGGAACGAAGCACATGTAGTTGTCGTCGACGATGTGGAACGAGGTCTGACGAGCGGCCTTCACCCACTCCGACGAGACCCCGTGCAGTTGCTTGGTGTGGTAGATCTCGTTGAATCCGTCGACGATCGCCTTGTAGCTCACCGGCACGTCCCACTCGACCACCTCGTGCAGGACCATGTCCTCCATCCGGAACCGACCGAGGTCGGCGTCGATCTCGGGCCCGATCGCATCGAGGAGCGGCTCGGCGCGGTCGGGACCGGCGAGGTTGATCCAGACCCAACCGCCCCATTCGTCGGCGGCGACGGCGGGTGACCGCAGACCGTCGAGATGCGCCTCGTCGAAGTCCTCCCGTTCGGGTACCCCGACGACGAGCCCGGTGGTGTCGTACACCCAACCGTGGTACGGGCAGGTGAACCGCCGCGCTCCGCATCCGACCTGCTCGCCGACGATCGCCGGCCCGCGATGCTGGCACACGTTGTGGAACGCGGCGAGCGAGCCGTCCTTCTGACGGGTCACGACGACCGTTTCACCGTGCCCCTCGAACGTCAACCAGTCGCCCGTACCGACGATCTGTTCCGAACGTCCGGCGACGATCCAGTGCGCTCCGAGCACGAGTTCACGTTCGAGCTCGAAGCGCACGGGGTCGCGGTACACGTCCGCGCTCATGGTCGATGGTCCGTAGTCGGGCAGCAGTTGAACGTCGCCGCCGAGCCGTACCGGCACGTCGCCCCGGGTCGGTATGTGCACCATCGATGATCCTTTCGATCGTTCGGGGGGAAGCGAATCGAGCCACCCACTCCCCCGTGACATCACATGCGTTATGTATAACAGTCGTGATACCATCGGTCAATGCCGAAGGTGGTGGACGCCGACCAACGTCGCGGCGAACTCGCGGACGCCGCAGCGCGCGTGATCGAGCGAGAGGGCATCGACGGCGCATCGCTGCGCGAGGTCGCACGCGAGGCGGGCTGGACGACCGGCGCGCTGGTGCACTACTTCGCGAACAAGCGCGAGTTGCTTGCGTTCACGCTCCAGAGTTCTCTCGATCGACGCCGCTCCCGGCACCGCGATCGATCGTCACTCCCCGCCGAGGAGGCACTCCGCGCGATGTTGTTCGAAGCATTGCCGATCTCGCGCCCGACGCGGTTGCACTGGATCGTCACCCTGGCGTTCGCGGCGCAGGCCAGCGCGGACGCCGAACTCGCAGCGATTCAACGCGATGCCTACCTGTCCTTCCGTTCGACCATCACCTCGCTGCTGCGCGACAGCGACGACACGGCACCCCGCGAGGCACTCGAACGCGAGGCGGAGCGTCTGATCGCGCTCGTCGACGGCATCGCCCTTCAGGCGCTGTTCGACCCGTTGTTGTGGACGGCCTCGAAGCAGCAACGCGCCCTCGAAGCCGGTCTGGCGCCGCGGTCGACGGCGGAACGCTGAGTTCCGGACCGATGGCGGGCACTACCGTGGGCCGTCAGTCGGAGCACGGGATGATCGTCATGGGGCGGACATGAGCAACATCGGGGGCCAGGGCGGATACCCGTACGGTGCGCCGCCGCCCGGTACACGGTCGGCAACCTCGTGGATCTGGCCGGCGCTGATGGGCATGGGAATGGTCATCGCCGCCGTGCTGGCGTTGCTCGTGGCCCTGCAACTCACCTCGGGAGACGACGACTCCCTCGGAACCGCGGACACCACGACGAGCTCCTCCTCGACGTCGCCGCCGACCACCGAGGTCGACCTCACGACGAGCATCGCGCCCGAATCGTCCGCACCCGCTCCGTCGACCGCCGCCGCGACCTCGATCGCACCAGCACCCACTCTCGCTCCGACCACGGCGGCTCCTCCCCCGGCGGTCACCGTTGCTGCTCCCCCGGCGCCCACCACAGCCCCACAGCCCGACCCGCCGCCCGTTGCGGACGACGGCAACAGCACACCGGCCGACCGGTCCTGCTCCTCCTACACGACCGACGAATCGGTCCCGGTGCGACGCTGCGCGCGAGGAGCCCTGGTCGAAGAGATCCAGAACGCGCTGCGCGCCGCTGGATTCGCGGTCGATGCAGACGGATTCTTCGGGCCGGGCACGGAGTCTGCCGTGCTCGAGTTCCAAGCCAGTCGTGAACTGGAGCAGGACGGAATCGTCGGTCCCGACACGTACGGCGCGCTGACTGGCTGACGCCCAACTCACCTCGGGAATCGAGGATCTCGTGGTGGTCGACGACGGAGTCGAACCTCGGCGGCGGTGCCTCCCGAGCGTCGCTGATCGTCGTCTCGGACAGCGGGTTCGGGGACGATTCGACCCACACCATGCTGATCGCCGTCGGGGCCGATGCCTGAGCCGCCGGAGCAGCCGACGTCACCTTCCCGCGACCGGCCGTGCAGTATCATTGCCGGATGGCAGCTTCGCAATTGGATCTGATGCCGGGAGAGAAGATGGTGCTCTCGGCGAACCCCCACTGGTGGTACTTCTGGAAACAGGTGGCCGCCGCCGCGGGGATTCTCGGACTCATCCTGCTCGCCCTGTGGGCCGACGACGGCGCACTCGACGCTGCATTCAAATGGCTCGCCGCCGTCGCATTCGTGATCCTGCTCGTCGACACCGGATACGAACTCGTGCAGTGGCGAACGACCCGGTTCGCGATCACCGATCAACGCGTGGCCTACCAGAGCGGTGTGATCCGACGGCGCGGTGTCTCGATCCCGTTGAACCGGATCAACAACGTGAACTTCGAGCAGTCGATGATCGCGCGGATGCTGGACAACGGGATCGTCACCATCGAATCGGCCGGGGAAACCGGGGACTCGGTGTTCGAGAACATCCCCAACCCCGCGAAGGTCCGCAACCTGATCTTCGCGCAGATGGAAGCCGACGAGCAGGCCGACTCGCACCGGGATGCTGCGGCGATCCGCGACGCGCTCGGTGAACGCGGCATGAGCGGTGGCGGGCAGACCTTGCCGCCTCCGGCACCAGCCGGCTCGTCGGCACACGACCGACTCGACGAACTCGACCAACTCCGACGTCAGGGGCTCGTGTCGGAAGCCGAGTTCGAGGCCAAGCGCAAGCAAATCGTCGACGACATCTGACCCGGGCGCCGAGCGTCGGCCCCGGTGTCGGCACATCCCGTGTCGGGTTCTCGTCGCGCGCGGATTCACCAAACACACGGTGCACCGTTAGGCTCACCTACTGCACGTTTCGAGATATCCCCGACTCGCACAGGAGCCCCGTTGAACACCCGGATCACGCGCACTCGCATCTCTGCCCTCGCACTCGTCGCCCTCGGGGTGTCGGCTGTCGCCTGCGGTGGTGATGACAGCGACACGCTGCAGGTCTACAGCGGACGCCACTACGGCATCGAGACCGCCTTCGAACAGTTCACCGAGGACACCGGGATCGACGTCGAGTTCCTCACCGGCAACGATGCCGAACTACGCGAGCGCATCGCGGCAGAAGGCGAGGACACGCAGGCCGACGCCTACATCACCGTCGATGCCGGCAACCTGGCCGCCGCCGCCGACGAGGACCTGTTCCGCTCGATCGACTCGCCGGTGCTCGAGGAGGCGATTCCCGAGTCGCTCCGCGATCCCGAGAACCGCTGGTTCGGTCTGGCGGTGCGCGTCCGCACCATCGTGTACAACACCGACGAGATCGACGAAGCCGACCTGCCGACGAGCTACGAGGAACTCGCCGAGCCCGAATGGGAGGGGCGCATCTGCATGCGCAACTCGACCAACGTGTACCAGCAGTCGTTGGTCGCCAGTCTGATCTCCGAACACGGCGAGGACGAAGCGCTCGCGATCGTCGAGGGCTGGGCCGACAACGCCGAGATCCTCAGCAACGACGTGCTGATCATCGAGTCGGTCGCCGATGGCCTGTGCGAGATCGGCCTCGTCAACCACTACTACCTCGGGCGTGCGCTCGAGGAGAACCCGGACCTGCCGGTCGGTCTGACCTGGGCCAACCAGGAAGATCGCGGCGTCCACGTCAACATCTCCGGGGGTGGGGTCACCACCTACTCGAAGCATCCCGAACAGGCGCAGCAGTTCCTGGAGTGGCTCGCCACCGACGGACAGGACGTGCTCGTTGCCGAGAATCACGAGTATCCGGCGAACCCCGACGTGGCCGCCGAAGAGCTGATCGCCACCGAGTTCGGCGTCGACTTCCTGCGTGACGAACTCAACGCCAGCATCTTCGGATCGCTGAACCCCGAGGCCGTCCGACTGATGGACGAGGCCGGCTACAGCTGATCTTGCGTCTCCGATGACCATTCCCTGGAGGCGCACCGGGCGCGGCGGTTGGACATGGTCGTCGGTCCTTGCCGCGCTGCTCGTCGCGGTCCCGGTGGTGATGGTCGTCGGCAGCGTGCTCCGGCCGAGCACCGACGTCTGGTCGCAGCAGTGGAGCACACGGCTGCCCGGCGAACTGCGTGACACCGCGCTGCTGCTGGTCGGCGTGGCGATCGGCACCACGGTGCTCGGAGCGGGACTGGCATGGCTGGTGTCCGCGTACCGCTTCCCCGGCTCGAAGCCGTTCGGGTGGATGCTGATCCTGCCGCTCGCGATGCCGAGCTACATCCTCGGCTTCCTGACCCTCTCGACCATCGGCCCGACCGGGCCGGTCCAGGACTGGTGGCGCGAACAGTTCGGACGCGACGCGTGGTTTCCCGACGTCGACTCGCTGTGGGGCGCCATCGCCACGTTCACGCTCGTGCTCTATCCGTACGTGTACCTGCTGTCACGGGCGGCTCTGCGCGACCAGGCCGGAGGCGCATACCAAGCTGCTCGCACGCTCGGTGCGAGTCGTTCGGAAGCCACCCGCCGCATCATCCTTCCTCTGATCCGACCGGCGATCGCCGCCGGCGGCGCCGTCGTGATGATGGAGACCCTGACCGACTTCGCCACGGTCCAGTACTTCGGGGTCGACACCGTGTCGGTCGGCGTGTTCCGCGTGTGGCGCGGCACCTACGACCGCAACGCGGCGGCCGAGATCGCGACGCTGGTTCTTGCATTCGCCCTGCTCGCGATCGGCCTCGAACGGATCGCGCGGGGGCGGGCACGGTTCGGTCAGTCGGGTGGTGCCGGCGCCGGCATCGAACCGACCCAACTGCGCGGCTGGCGCGCCGCGGCGGCGGTCGCGACGTGCCTCGCCGTGATCCTCGCGGCATTCGCCGGGCCCGTGGTGCGGCTCGCCGCATGGGCGATCCAGGAGCAGCGCAGCGACCGCGGCACACCCCAACTCGACCAGTACCCGGACTACCTCTGGAACAGCGTGCAGCTCGTGATCTTCGCAGTGCTCGCGTGCACGGCCGTCGCCGTCGTGCTGGCCAACGCGCAGCGGTTCGGTCGGCCACGGATCACCAAGTTGTCGAGCCGCATCACGGCGATGGGCTACGCGGTTCCAGGTCCCGTGGTCGGGATCGGCGTGATCCTCGCCGTGGTCGCTCTCGACGACGCGCTCGGTTGGATCGGGCTCGAACTCCCCGGCGCGGTTGCGACCGGGTCGATCCTCGTGCTCGTGTACGCCTACTTCATCCGATTCCTCGCACCCGGTCTCGGCGCAGTGGAGTCCGGGATCGGGCAGGTGTCCGACGAGATGACCGCGTCCGCCCGGACGCTCGGCTCGGGTTCGATCGACACGATGCGGCGCGTCCACGTGCCGTTGATGCGATCGTCGTTCGTCGTCGCGGCGGTGCTCGTCGGTGTGGACGCTCTCAAGGAGCTGCCGATCGTGCTCCTCCTGCGACCGTTCGGCTTCGATACCCTCCCGGTGTGGGTGTACAACCTCGCGTCGGAATCGAGATATCAGCAGGCCGCGCTTCCGGCGTTGTCGATCATCGCGGTTGCCCTGCTTCCCGTCATGCTGCTGGCCCGCCAGCTCGACCGTCCTGACCCATGAGCACGTCAGCGCTCCGGGTGGGCGGGGTCACGAAACGTTTCGGTGAGGTCGTCGCGGTCGATGACGTCTCCTTCGACGTCGCCGACACCGAGTTGCTGGCGCTGGTCGGGCCGAGCGGGTGCGGGAAGTCCACGTTGCTCAGACTGATCGCCGGACTGTTCCCGTCGGACGGTGGGGTGATCGAACTCGACGGCGTCGTGGCCGACGACGAGCACACTTCGCTGCCGCCCGAGAAGCGTCGGGTCGGCCTCGTGTTCCAGGAACACGCGCTGTTTCCGCATCTCTCCGTCGCGAAGAACGTCGGATTCGGCGTCCGCGCCTCGACGAGCGAACGCAACAGTCGAGTCTCGGAGATGCTCGACCTGGTCGGCATGTCGGGGTACACGGACCGCTTTCCCCACGAACTTTCGGGCGGCGAGCGCCAACGCGTCGCACTCGCGCGGGCGCTCGCACCGCGCCCGGCCTTGATGCTCCTCGACGAGCCGTTCGCCAGTCTGGATCCGAACCTGCGGGTGCAGATTCGTGACGACGTCGTCGACATCCTTCGCTCCACCCGAACCCCGGCTGTCTTCGTGACCCACGACCAGAACGAAGCGCTCGCGGTCGGCGATCGTGTCGCGGTGATGAACGCAGGGCGGGTTGCTCAACTCGACACGCCCGAGCAGATCTTTCATCGGCCGGCGAGCCGTTTCGTCGCGTCGTTCATGGGCGAGGCCGATTTCTTGTCCCCCGCTGACGTCCGTGATGGACTCGGCGGACACGAGTTCGTTGCGACCGACGTCGACCCTGCCGATTCCGGTGACCTGATGGTTCGCCCCGACGACATCGAGTTCGAGCCGTCGGCCGATGGCGGAGCGACGGTCACCGGTGTCGAGTTCCGCGGGTCGTCACGGTGCTACACGCTGCAGTTGCGCTCGGGAGCGACGGTCCGCTCGCTCCGTTCACATCTCGTCGACACCCCGATCGACACTCACGTGCGGCCCAGTCTCGTCCCGGGACATCGCCCGGTCCCGATCGCCGACTGACCGTCGGCGTCACGAGTCGGGGTCGTAGCCACCCGCACGCAGGAGGTCGTCCACCCGGCGCTGGAGGTGTCGGACGCGTGACTCCTGGTAGTTGCCGAGCGTCTGGCCGCGCTTGTGGCTCGCCCGGAACCCCCGGGTCTGCGCCGCCATGTTCGCCGTGTCCTGGTCGTAGACGCGACCGAGACCGCCGAGCCCTGCCGCCAACGTGTAGCTCTCGTCGATGTCGATCTCGATCACCTCGGGAGGCATCGGCGCGGCGCCTTCGACCGGGCGTGGACGCAGGATCAACAGGTCGAAGTAGCTGATGTCGAGATCGTCGGGGTCCGGTCGGAAGCGATACACCATCGGCAGCGACAGACCGGGGAAGAAGAATGCATTCGGGAAACAGAAGTATTCGATCGAATCGAGCGTGAGCGACTCGCTCAGCTCCGAGAAGTCGTGGCCGTACTTCTCCCCCATCTGTTCCTGCACCATTCGGGCGTAGAAGTCCCGAGCGCGCACGTTGTCGGGGAGCTCGAGCGCCTCTTCGCCGCTGCGCAGGTTGCGCGTCATGTGGGCGAAGATCTCCTGCTCGGTTCTCGGACTCGGGCGCTGTGGGCTGTCGAGACCGGTCGTGTGGATGAAGCGCGACACGTTCGGTTCGAAGATGTCGTATTGCGTCGTGACCTCGTCGCCGAGCTTGCCGCTCGCGTGGGTTTCGCGCACGTGGTACGCCTCGAGAAAAGCCTCGATCGCCGCCTTCCAGTTGCACGGCAACCGCTTGCGGACGTGAGTCTCGATGTAGCGGTCCTCGAAACCGAACTCGGTGAAGTGATCGTCGAGCACACCGACCCATTCCGCGAGCGGTTCCGCGTCGCGGTCGAAGTTGACCCACACGAACCCGGCGAACTCGCCGACCGGCATCTCCGCCAGTCGATGGGACTCGTCGCCGACGTGAGGGAAGTCCCAGCGGTCGGGAAGGTCGATCAGCTGACCGTCGAGCGACCAGGTCCAGCCGTGGAACGGGCACCGCAGTTGCTTGGCGAACCCGCAGCTGTTCGGTGGTCGGAGTTGGGTCCCTCGGTGCATACAGGCGTTGAAGTAGGCCTTGATCTCGCCGTCGTCGGTCCGCAGGATGAGCGCCGACAAGTGCCCGATGTCGTAGACGTAGTAGTCGCCCGCTTCGGGGATGTGGTCGGTGTGGCACGCCCATTGCCACGACTTCGGCCACACGTGTTCGAACTCGGCCGCGGCGTAGTCGGGCGAGATGTAGTTGCGGTACGGGACGTCGGCATCACCGAGGAAGACCGGCGACTCGACCAGCAACGGATCGGGCGGGCGAGTGGGATCGTCGAGCAGTTGTTCGTGCAATGTCGGACCCGGTGCTCGCGCCACGCCGGGTGTCGACGTGTCCGACGCATCGTTCGTGGCGGTCATGAACCGACGGTACCGATCGTTCGACGACGACCGAGAGCCGGGCGACGGAGCTCAGTTCGTCCGCGACCATCGCAGGCCGATGAGGCTCGGGATGTTCTCCTGCCCGTGGAGGTCGGGAAATCGAGCGATGGCGTCGGCGCTGGGGCCACGCTCGATCAACCGCTCGAGAGACCAGCCTGACGACGCAGCGTCCGACAGCAGCGTGGCGAGCGACCGATGGAAGATCCGGATCGGGTGGGCGCCGGCCCATTCCGTCCACGAGCCCGACGTCAGGTACGACCCCCACTTCCAGAGCACCTGCCCCTCCGGATCGGCGAGCGGTTCGGAGTGTGGAGCCGTTGCCGCCGGGTGATTCATCACTGCGACGAGGTGCCCACCGGGACGGACCGCCTCCGCCACGCTGCGGAAGAGGGCCACGTGATCCTCGAGCATGTCGATCACCCCGCATGCGACCGCTCGATCGAAAGAGTGCGGACGTACCCACGACAGGTCGGGCAGACACGCGCGGACGACCGGGCCGACCTGCGCGGCGTGGTGCAGCAGCTCCGTGGACAGGTCGGTCCCGACGATCTCGCCACCGAGTCGACGCATGACCTGGCCTTCGCCGCATCCCAGGTCGATCGTTCGGCCCCCCGTCCCTCCCACGAGGTCCTCGAGCACGCCGAGCGTGTCCGACGATTGTGTGGGATCGTCGCGCACCGCATCGATCCACCAGTCGGCGATCCCGTCCCAATCGCTCAGAGACTCCCGGCGCTCGCTCATCAGCCGCCATCTTGGCGCGGAATGCGCACCACTCAACGCGTCCGAGTCCGGTGGCGCACAGGGACTCGGACCTCCGACATCTTCCTTGTAAGCCTGATCCGGCGTGTTCCTCGTCGTTCGCCGCTGTCCGTGAGTAGTCGATCTACCAGGCTATTTGTCAATCGACGTTCGAGGCGGTTCGCTGGGATGCCCCCAGGGACGGGTCCCGGACGCGACATCGTTCCAGGATGAGTCGTCGACCCGCGGTGACGGAGCGCTGTTCTTCGACATCCCGAGCAAGCGCTGAATCAGCCCTGTGACCGTCGACAGGACACGGCACAAGGTGTCCGCAGTCACCAAGTCCGAAGCCGTCGCAAACTCGCCGACCTCCGCGCTCACGTCGACGCCGGCCGCCCCGTCACTCCCGGCAACCTCACCGTCGGCGATCTCACCGTCGGCGATCTCGTCGACCTGTGGTTCGAGAAGGGACTCCCGTCGCGCAACCTTCAGCCGGGATCGGTCGCCTCACACGATTGGGCCCGGAAGATCATCCTCGAAGACATCGGCCACAAGCGCCTCAAGACGCTCTCCCCCGACGACGTCGAGGTCATGTTCCGTCGCCGCTGTGATGCGGGTTTGTCGAAGTCGTCGCTCTCGAAGATTCGCACGACGCTCCGGATCGCGTTGCAATGGGCTGAACGACGCGAGATCGTATTCCGCAACGTGGCAACGGTGAGTGAGCTGCCGCCCGATGCGGCACCCTCTACCCCGCTCAAATCGATGACGAGTGAGCAGGTGCGTGCGTTCCTGAGTGCGTCGGAGGGCACACACCTCGATGCGATGTGGCGCATCATGGCGTTCCTCGGCGTGCGACCTGGCGAGGCTGCTGGCCTGTCGTGGGACGACGTCGACTTCGCCAATCAGCTCATCCACATCCGCCGAGCGCTCAAGCGCGGCGCCTCGGGTGAGTTGTTCATCGGCGCGCCGAAGACGATGCAGTCGGTCCGCTCACTCGATGCACCAGCAGAGGTGTTCGACGCACTCCGTGTCCGCAAACGCGTCCAGAACATCGAGCGGCTCGCTGCCGGCAAGGTGTGGACGAACGAGGAGGGCCTCGTGTTCACGACCTCGGTCGGCACCCCCACCGATCCGGCGAAGAACCGCAAGGAGTTCGATCAGGTCGTCAAGACCGCCGGCCTTGCGCCCGAGTGGTCGCCGAATTCGCTTCGCCACACCGCCGCGTCCCTACTCTCGGACGCAGGCGTCGCCCTTGAAATCGTCGCCGACCAGCTCGGCCACAAGGACACCCGCATGGCCTCACTCCACTACCGCCACCGCGTCCGACCGGCCGTGTCCGGTGGAACGATGATGCGGCAACTGCTGACCAGCGTCGAAGCGTCCACCTGATCTCGCCTACCGCCGACCAATACATATTCGACGACCACGCCCGAAGATCGAACAAGCAAGCTCATGCCATCATGTCAACGATCGATTGCAGATCGAAGAGCCAGTCGACGACGAGTTCGTCGATGTCTCTTGAATGCAATAGAACATCGGTTGGATGACCACCCAGAATGCTCAGTTGCCGTCCAACCCCTAGCGCTTTCAGCGCAGTATCCTGGCCCCGGTGGGCATAGAAGTTGCGGAATACGGGCAACCGGTGCACGGCCTGGCTATCGGCCGACAGTGCGGCCTCGACCTGCGAGACGTTCTTCGCTGACACCGAACGCAGCGATCGAATGAGTTCGGCTGGGACCTTCCAGTCAAGCTCCTCCCGGGGCGTCCGCGTCGTTCGATGCGGATACTTGTAGTAGAACGCGCGATCAATCGCCTCATCATGCGTACGCATGCGGTCCCCGCTTTCGACTACTCGTTCTCCGTCCGCACCTCTGGCTCCTAGTGCGCTTGACAGGAACAGATAGCGGCAGAAGCGGTCGTAGGAGTTCATCGCCTCGATAACGGATCGCGCCACGAGGGCGTCTTGCGCCCGACGATCCAGACCCTGCATCGAGAGGAGTCCAACAATCGTACGATCAAGATCAGCTACGTGTCGGCGCTTGAGCCGGGGGAGGAACGAAACAGTGCGCACGTAGGCGTTTGTTCACCTAGACGGTGAACGCGTCGTAGAAGTAGCGAAATCGAATTGCCCGCTTCGTGACAGTGTTGGTTCCGCTGGACGATGCTCGAGCAAAGTGTTTCAAATCTGAGATATCAACGTTCCAACTCGGGCTCGGTCCATTCTCGTCGTCATCTTCGTCGTCGTCATTTCCGTCCGAGTCGCTTTCGTAATCTTCGAGTGAGTCCTCGTAGTCCTCTCCAGCTTCCGCAACCTCAGCGAGCTCCTGAAGGCGAGCCAAGACGTCCGATCGGTCCGCTCGCGAGGCGCTCGACGGAGCCAACTCCGACAACGCCGGAATTTCGGTCTGAAAGTGGGCCACGGCCAGCAGCAGCGAATAGAACTGCGCGGGTTTCATCAGCGGGCCGGCGTGGATCTCGGGAAAGGATAGAATGAAGTCCATGGCGTCGTCGATTCTTCGCTCGTAGTCCTCCTCGAGATCGAAGACACTGTCGTGCCGGCCATACATGTCGTCTAGTTCGCGTGGGCTGCTGGTGCGAATTCCCTTTTCGAATGCGAGCGTGATCTCAGTAAAAAGCTTGGCGTCAGCCATTCTAAACGTTTGACGCTGCGACAGAACACCGATCTCGATCAGGACTTCGTCGTACGCAGACGCCAAACCATTGATGAACCACTTGAACGGCCCCTGGAAACGGGCGTGCCGCTTCTCTTCGTGGTTTAGGGGAACGTTGTAGGAATTGACGCGGCGGAACATCTCCCGAATTTCATCTTGGGTAGCGGCGACAAATGTGTCTACCGGAACACCATAGCTCATAAACGCGCTCTGAAGTTCTTCAGGCAGCTGCGAATACCTCTTTCCTCGGGCTTCCTCCAGACCAAGTTTGCTTGAAAGTCGGAAGTTGTCGTTGTAGAAGTCGAGGATCGCCATACTACGCTGTTGACCATCGATGATCTCGTAGACCGTCTTCCGCGTTTTTAGGCTAGTTCGCTGATGCAAGGCGAGTTTCGGCATGGGGTAGCCGAGCAGAATCGTCTCGATAAGAAAGCTCTTAGCCGCCGGAGGCCAAACCTGGGAACTACGTTGATAATCACGATTCACGGTGATCTCTTCGCTAACCATCCGAGAACAGTACTCAGCGACGGTTGGTTGTGTCGGATTGATTTGCATGGCTCGAAACCTCTAGAATCCCTAGGCGTGTCTCATCTGGATGACGCTCTCCACAGCAGCGTGATTAGATCGATACTTCCTCGATCGAGGGTTGGAAGCGGCGAGCGTTCGAGGGACTGGAAAATCACTCCGCTTGCAATGGGCCCAACCGTGGCTGGAGCCGATGCTCGCCACAAGGAACGCTAGATCAATGTGCAGATCCTTGTAGAACGAGTCCTGGACTACGAGGATACACGTACCCTTGTCCTTCGTGACGCGCCGCAGTTCGCGTAGGGAAGCGTCAGTCTGAACAAAATACTGCGCAAAATACTTATAGTAGTAGTTACTCGACGCCTTGCTCGGGTGATCGCGAATCCGGTGGAGGACGTCTTGAACAGGCACAGGCAACTGTGCGACCGTGCATTCCGCCAGGACTCCATCCATCATCGTTGTCCCTAGCATCGACCTTCGGAGCGAGCGAACCTGGCCTCCGCTACAACCCAGCACAGCCAACTCTGGGCTAGTGGCTTGCACATAATCTATTCGCGTGAGGTACGGAGGTGACGAAACCACGGCATCGAAGATCCCGTCACCGAAGGGCAGCGAGGATGCGTTGCCGACTACCACGGTCGCCTCCCGTCGCTCGTTCTTGGGGATCGAGTCGGACATGATCCGAATGCTCTGTGAGAGGAATTCGACCAGAATCGAGTCAAGTTTCGGGCGCGGGCGGCTTTGAGGATTCTTGGGTGGTTTGATCCACGTGGGATTCGATCGCGTAAGGAACTCGAGCCGGCTTCGGACAGTATTGAACAACGCGACATATAACGCCGCTGCGATATCCGAGGACGCATCAACGACTTCGACAGCCGATCGTCCGGGTGCCCGGTTCTCTACGTCGACAAGGAGTCGTCGGATTGAAGACTCAATCGACCGGATCGCTTTACTTCCCGAAACAGAGAACCAAACCCGCAGTGGATCATCTTCTGCTAACTCTACGTCGCCGTACTGTTTCGCCGCCGCCTCGGCCACCTCACTAGACAAAGCCGGAATACTTTTGGCGGTAAGTTCGGACAGTAGCCGAGACTTCGCGACGAGAACCAACACGGGGTTTAGATCAACTCCGGTCGACGAGACGCCTGCGCGCGCAGCCTCAACGGTTGTGGTGCCACTCCCATTCCACGGGTCGAGGACCTGCGCAGATCGATCGAGATTTAGCCCCGCAAGGGTGTCGCGTGCAAAGCCTGCAGAAAAGCCGGCGTAGTACCGCTGCCAATGAGCCGTGCGGGCGCTGACCGTGAGCTTCGGACTTCGCATCGCTGCGAACGCTAGCCGGACATCGCTACCGAGCCGCGGTGCGCCGCGCCGATGCTCCTCGAAACACTGAAAGCACTAGGTCTCAGTCGTTGTTCGGTCGACCGGGAGGGCTCGCGCACCGGCAACGCTCGCGGGCGGGCGGCTGACGCCGACTTGGAGTGGGAGCCAGTGCACCAACCCGGTAATAGTCTGTGTGTTTCACTTTCCGGGTCCGGCAGCAACGACTCACACCCGGTGTATGAATCGCCGATCCCGCTGGCCCCGTGACCCTCGCTCGCGGTCCGGGCCCCGAAGCCGCTCCGGGTTTCTTTCTCCACTTCACTTACTTCGCTCCCGTTGGGCGAGCGTGGAGGCAAAAAGCGACACAGCGACGATCGGGTTTGGTGAGGCCCGGCCGCTGCTCGTGTCGGCGAAAGAAGCTGCAGCGCTACTCGGCATCGGGCGCACGATGCTCTACGAGCTGATCGGCCGGGGTGAGCTCGTACCGGTGCACATCGGTCGATGCGTCCGGTTCAGAGTGCGAGAGCTGGAGTCGTTCGTTGATCGTCTGGTCGTCGAGACAAACGACGACGCGCAACTGGGCGTCAGTTCGGTGAGGCAAGGCAGTGCTCTCGACCGGCGGCGAACACGATCGCAGCTCGCACGTGATCGAGGGTGAGGTCGAGAAGTCCACGAAGATCTCCGTTGCGGCGGCGAGGCTTCGCTGACTCGACAACAGCAATTCGGGTGCCGACGAAGCGGGGCTTGTCGCGGCCTCACCCGCCCGCTGATCGATCAGGGGCCCAGGTTCATGGACGCGCCACAGGCCTGGAGATGACCGTCGGACCTGGAGATGACCGTCAGGCCGATACGTCGCCAGGTGGCGGTCGGGCTGATCTGTACTTTGGAGCGATGGAGTTCGTTCGCATCACGACGTCACCGGACAAGATGGGCGGTGTTCCATGTATCCGCGATCTCCGGTTCCCTGTGGCGACGGTCGTCGCAATGATCGCTGACGGCATGACGAATGACGAGATTCTTCGTGAGCATCCCGACCTCGAACTCGGTGACATCTCAGAGGCGCTCCACCACGCGGCACTCGCCGTCCAGGAGCGCAAGCTCCCTCTTCGCTTGCCGGCGTGAAGATTCTCCTCACCAGAATCAGTGACGCGATCGAGTCCGAGCTCATCTCCGGGGCGCTCGTAGTGTTCGACGGTGATCGCATCCGAATCCGCGCGTTGCCGATCAATCCACGCAAGGCGGCGCCCTGCCGATAAATGGCGTCCCGGAGGGTCCCCGTTAAGGTCCTACCGCCACTCACACTTGACACTCACACTGCTGAAGTAGCGATCTACCAGGGCTCATGCGGTGGGCGCAGAGGGATTCGAACCCCCGACATCTTCCTTGTAAGGGAAGCGCTCTAGCCAACTGAGCTATGCGCCCGACGGGTTGCGAGCGTAGCGGCGTGTCCGGCCCGGCCAGCCGCCACGACAGATGTACCGTCGGGCCATGACACCGCGTCTCGACATGATCGGCATCGTCGCCCAGGACCTCGCTGCCTCGCTCGCCTTCTATCGGCAGCTCGGGCTCGACATCCCCGAGAGCGCCGACAACGAACCACACGTCGAGGTCACGCTGCCGAACGGTCTCCGGCTCGCCTGGGATCCTGTCTCCACGATCACCTCGTTCGACGATTCGTGGACCGCTCCGAGCGGGTCGCCGCGAGTCGCGCTCGCGTTCCTGTGCGACTCCGCGACCGACGTCGACGCGGTGCACTCCGAGCTGGTGGCTGCGGGTCACCACAGCCATCTCGCGCCGTTCGACGCCCCGTGGGGCCAGCGATACGCGACTGTCCACGACCCCGACGGCAACGGCGTGGACCTGTTCGCACCGCTCGAGACCGTGCCATCCGGTGTCTGACACCGGATGG
>NZ_BAOL01000005.1 GCF_000350145.1 Ilumatobacter nonamiensis YM16-303
TCGGAGCCGGCTTCGGACCGCTCGTAGCGGCACGTCCGATCGGGCGAGGGGCTCGTTCGACCCACGCAGAATCACGGGCGCGAAGGCTCCGCTACGCGATGCAGTGCCGGCCAAGTCGCACGCCCGCGAACGCTAGATGCCACCCGATGGTCACGGCCTTCGAGGGCGGCTGGCGCGGCAGACCCGACACGGACGGAGCGGGGCACTTAATGCGTCACGAGGGACATGTAGTTATCGACGTAGGGACATGTACGGCGATAAGGACACTTTAAGACGCGCTCATCACTACATGGAGCGGGCGGCGTTGTCGAAGCGGGTGTACTGGCCCAGGAAGACCAGGCGCTTGGTACCGATCGGGCCGGAGCGGTGCTTCGACACGATGACCTCGGCGGATCCCTTGTCGGGTGACTCGGGGTTGTACACCTCGTCGCGATACAGGAACATCACGACGTCGGCGTCCTGCTCCAGCGAGCCCGACTCACGGAGGTCGGCGAGCATCGGGCGCTTGTCGGAGCGGGCTTCGAGGTTTCGGCTGAGCTGGGAGAGCGCCACGATCGGCACCTCGAGCTCACGTGCGAGCACCTTCAGGTTTCGGCTGATCTCGGACACTTCGAGCTGGCGGTTCTCCGAGTTCCCGCTGCCGCTCATCAGCTGCAGATAGTCGATGAGGATCAGCGAGATCCCCCCGTGCATTGCCTTGATCCGCCGCGCCTTCGCCCGGATCTCCATCACCGTCACCTGCGGGTTGTCGTCGAGGAACAGCGGCACCTCCAGCCGCCCGACGGCAAGCCCGATCTTCGACCAGTCCGACTCGGTCAGCTTGCCCGTCCGGAGCTTGGTGGAATCGACCTTCGCCTCGCTCGACAAGATGCGCTGGGTGAGTTCGGCATGGCCCATCTCGAGCGAGAAGACGAGAACCGGCTTCTCCTCGTGCTTCGCGATGTGGGTCGCAAGCCCCAACCCGAACGCGGTCTTTCCCATGGCCGGTCGCGCACCGACGATGTTGAGGGTGCTCGGTTGCAGACCGGACAGCAGATCGTCGAGGTCGTCGTAACCCGTGGCGGCTCCGGTGATCGTGTCGCCGCGCTCGAAGTTCTCCTCGAGCTGATCCATCGCCAGGTTCAGCAGTTCCTGGATCGGACGGGTCGAGTCGACGACGCGGTCTTCGGCGACCTCGAACATCTTCGACTCGGCCATGTCCACGGCCTTGGTGACATCGTCGGGCTCGCTGAACGCGATGTCGGTGATCTCGCCGGCGGTGTGGATCAACCGACGCAGGAGCGCCGTGTCCATCACGATCTTCGCGTAGTGCTCGGCACCCGACACCGATGGTGTCGCGTTCTGCAACTCGCTCAGATGCTCCACCCCACCGATCTCGTCGAGCAGACCATGACGGCGCAACTCGTCGGCGACGGTGACCACATCGACGGGGC
This sequence comes from Ilumatobacter nonamiensis YM16-303, assembly GCF_000350145.1. Classification (GTDB taxonomy): domain Bacteria; phylum Actinomycetota; class Acidimicrobiia; order Acidimicrobiales; family Ilumatobacteraceae; genus Ilumatobacter_A; species Ilumatobacter_A nonamiensis. The sequence continues at coordinate 1,434 of NZ_BAOL01000005.1, forward strand.
CCGACGTCGAGTACAGGGCGCGCACCGCGTCGAACACGTGCTGGTTCGCCGGGTTGTAGAAGTCCCGCGGCTTGAGCCCTGCTTCGCCAACCGCACCGATCGCATCGCGCGACAGGAGCAGCGCACCGAGCACCGACTCCTCCGCCTGCAGGTTGTGCGGGGGGACCCGACCCGCGCCACCCGCGGGACGGCGAATGGGCGTCACGCGCGCCCCGCCGCCGTCGTCGATCGGAAAGTTCTCGTCACCAGCCATGAAGGCACCATTCTGAGCGTTGAGCGTTGTGGACAACCAGTCCCGACAGGCTGGGAACCCGCTGTTGATCGCCTGTGGACAACCGGCCGATCCTGTGGACTCGGCGTCCACGAAACGACCGGGAAAACGACACGGGGCGCGTCCCGTCCGAAGACAGGACGCGCCCCGCGGAAGGCTTCTGCGAGATGCGGTGCATGACGATCGGCGATGCGATGGTCATGCGCAGCATCATTCGGCGGCGACGACCTCGATGGTGATCGGGAACGACACGTCGCGGTGCAGCGATGCGGTCGCGGTGTGTGACCCGGTGGTCTTCACACCGTCGATCTCGATCTCTTTGCGGTCGATCTCGATCCCGGTCTGCTCCTGCACCGCGTCGGCCACCTCGGCCGCGTGGATCGAGCCGAAGAGCTTGCCCTCGGGGCTCGCCTTCGCCGTGATCGTGATCGTCTGGGGAACGAGCGTGCTCGCCACGGCGGTCGCCGCTTCCCGAGACTCGTGGTCACGCGCATCGCGGGACGCACGCATCTTCGCGGCCTGCTCGATCGCACCAGGCGACGCCTTGATGGCGTGGCCCTTCGGAAACAGGAAGTTGCGCGCGTGGCCGTCTGCCACGTCGACGATGTCACCGCGCAGGCCGAGACCCGACACGTCGGAACGAAGAATGACCTGCATGATCAGTCCTCCCCGGTCTGGTCGGTGGACGCGTCGGCACCGGAGTCGACAGAAGTGTCGTCTCCGTCGACCGAGGTGTCGTTCTCGTTCTCGGTCGCCTCGGCGTTCTCGTTGTTCGACGAGTCGCGATCGGAACGACGATCGTCGCGATCACCACGACGGCCACCGGTACGGGTCGACGCAACACGCGTCGCGTACGGCAGCAACGCCATCTCGCGAGCGATCTTGATCGCGTTCGCGACTTCACGCTGCTGCTGCAGGTCGTTGCCCGCCACGCGGCGGTTCTTGATCTTGGCGCGGTCGCTCATGAAGCGGCTGAGCAGGTCGACGTCCTTGTAGTCGACGTACTCCACCTTCTCGATGACGAGGACGCTGGTCTTCTTCTTGAATTTGCGAGGATTCGCATCCCGGGCGGACCGGGCTTTGTTCTTCTTGGATGCCATGAGGCTGGGTTCCTTACTGGAAAGTTCTGGTCATTTCGAGGGGAGGCCGACCCGAGACGGGTGGGCGCTCGACATGGAATTGAGCGTGGCGCTCAGAACGGCTCTTCGTCGCCGTACACCGGATCGGGTGCCGACGCTGCGCCGCCACCTCCACCGCCGCCCGACTGGGCGGAGTCACGGCTGATGCGCTCGACTTGAGCTTGCGCCCAGCGGAGGCTGGGTCCGAGATCATCGGCGATCACTTCGACGATGGTGCGCTTCTCGCCTTCCTTCGTCTCGTAGTCGCGCTGCTGCAACCGGCCGGTGACGACGATGCGTGCACCCTTGGTCAAGCTGGCGGCCGAGTTCTCGCCGAGGTCGCCCCAGGCGGTGATGTTGAAGAAGGAGGTCTGCTCCTGCCATTCACCGTTCTGCTGGTACCGCCGGTTGACGGCCAGGCCGAAGCTCGCGACTCCACGACCCCCGGTCGTGTAGCGAAGTTCGGGGTCGCGCGTGATGTTGCCGACCAGGGTGACGCTGTTCTCTGATGCCATGTGATTTCCCCTTGTGCTTGGTGCGTGCCAACGGCAGCCGTCAGGCTGCGGTGACCGCCATGCCGCGGCGCTCGGCCTCGGCCTCCGGAAGACGGATGAGCTTGTGGCGGACGACGTCGTCCGCGAGGCGGAGGGTGCGCTCGAGTTCATCGAGCGAGCCCGGGGCGGCCACGATCTCGGCCACGAGGTAGTAGCCGGCCGGCTTCTTCTCGATCGGGTAGGCGAACTGGCGCTTGCCCCACCAATCGATCTTGCCATGCAGCTCGCCCTTGGCGGCTGCGACGCCGTCGGTCACCGACTTCATCCAGGCCTGTGCTTTGGGGTCATCGACGTCGCCGTCGATGATGACCATCAATTCGTATCCACGTGTCATACGTGTGTGTTCTCCCTTCGGATACCAGCCTGTCGGGCGACCCCGACAGGCAGCAGCCCCGTGTGGGGCAGGGTCAATATGGACCGTGCCACGCTATCGGGCGCGCGGTGATCGCGTGGCCGGGAGGACGATGGGTGGGTCGATCGCATGTCCGCATCATGCGCGCGGGGCTGTGTCAGGGTTTCCCGGCGACGTTCGCGGGCGACGACGCAAGGTCAGGCCGGCGGACATCCCGAGGCTTCGGTCTCGGTCAGGATCTCGAGCCGAGCACCCGGGCCGATCCCGAGCTCGTCGAGTCCGCCTTGAAACACCTCGATCGCCGCGCTGTACGGACCATCGGCCGGGTAGCGCTCACACCCTGAGGTGTCGACGTCGAGGCACGGTTCCATGTCCGCCTCATCGACGAGGGCACCGTCTTCTCCGAACCACGCGATCGACAGCGGCGTGGGCGTTCCGATCATCACGAAGTTGCCCTGGAGGGGCTCGGCCCACCGGAACAGCATCCCGTCGGCATCACCGAGATCGGTCACGCCCATCAGGCCACGCGATCGCTCGTCGGCCGTGTCGGCGAGCCACAGGCACACCTCGCACACGTCTCCGTCGGCCGACGTCACGCGTGCCTCGACCGTGCTGAAGCCGACCGGCTGGACTCCGTCGACGCTGTCGGTCGGAGCGTCGACGTCGGACTCCGCGGTGGTCTCGCCGGAATCGTCGTCGGTCCCGGATTCCGCAGTGCCGACGTCGGACGACGGCAGCGTGGCGGGCGTACTCGTCCCGGTCGCGGCGTCACTCGACGAGCAACCGATCAGCGCGAGACCACCAACGCCCGCGGCGGCCGCCGCGATCGGCCAACTCGTGAACAGTTCGCGCACGGAGC
>NZ_BAOL01000004.1 GCF_000350145.1 Ilumatobacter nonamiensis YM16-303
CTGCGCGATGAAAGGGCTAGGGATGTCCCCGACCGGCACTTCGGGGTCGCCGCCGAAGGCATTTCGGCAACGCGGCCGAACGGCTGATCGTGCACGCTCATCGGCATCACGGGTCATTCTCCGCCCGTGAGACAACGGTCATCGGCGATCAGAACTCCGGCTTCCGGGACGGTCGTGAGCCGCCTGCATCCTGCGGAGGCCGAGCGCCTGGCTGTGGTGCCTCAGGAAAGGACAGCCCGTGTCTCGCGCACCGGGACATGTGGGCGGTCGGCAGGCGGCGTCGAATGACCGGACTTCAGTCGGCGGACGACTCGTCGGAATTTCGGTATCGGCCGAAGAACCATGCGAGCGACAGCCCTACAACTGCGCCGACGACGCCACCGACGGCCATGGCGGCGCCCAGAGTTGCGGCGCTCACCGCTGCGACGACGAGGCCGATTGCGGAGCCAGCGGGGCCACCCACGGTTACTCCCCAACCGGTGCCGTGGCGTAGTTGTTCGGCCTCGGCTGTCTGCCACCAGTCGCCAGCCTTCATTAGCCATCTGCGTGCGCCGTATCGGGCTAACTCGTGGATCTCGCTAGCGAACGCGTCAAAATCGTTCTGCGATGCCAGCCATTCAGGGTCATCGAGACGGGCCGTGTCGATTAGGTGATCGAGGATGTCGGGCAGGGTGTCGGGCGAGTCAGCCGAGGTCGCCTCGACCAGATCGTCCAGAAGCGGGCCCAACGTGTCGGGGACCCTTGCGACCGATAGCAGGTTGCGTTCGAGGCGGGCGACGATCGCTCCGACCGCATCGCCGAGCGCGAACGGCTCATCGGTTTCGAATGCCTCTGCACGCATGTAGTTCCGGTCGCGCTCGACGAGGTCTCTGATGTACGGGTCATCGTCGAAGGAGCCATCGTCGATGAACTGATTCGCTACACCCAGAAGGATCTCGATCCTTGCCTGGAACGTTGCGTTCTGCTCATGCGACGGCTCAGGGTTCGGCTCGAGGCTGAGCGTTTCCCGGAGCGGTGGAGAGTCGACGACGACATCGAAGCTGTCGCCGGCCGCCACGGAGTCCCTCGACTCGAACTCGGGATTGCTGGCATCTCCGATGTTTCTTTGCGAGGAGTCCGCGGGGCTGTGTGCAATGACGTCGTTGCGCAATTTCTCGACCAGTCGCTGGATCGCCGGCAACACCACCTCAGCGCGTGCGGGGAACGCCTTCAGTGTGGTGGTTCGCTGGACCCCTGTATCGACGTGGGTCGCTGTGATAGTTCCGGCTCCACCTGGAGCGTCGGCCGGCACCGATACCTCGATCACGATGGATGTTGGCCCGGACACGTCGGCGAGTCGTCGTCCGTCGTATAGCGGGTCAGCGAAGCCTGGGTCCACGTTCAGCGGGCGCCCGTTGCCAAGTTCAGCGACGATTCTGCTGGTCAGCTCGTAGTCCTCGTTCGGACCGCTCGAGCGATGAATGAGGGCCGCGGGGTTGCTCAGCCAAGTTTGGTTCGTTGGCTGTCGTTCGGCACCACGGCTGGCGGCGACGGCATCCATCACGGCAACGCGTGCCTGAGGGAGGAAGGCCTGGGCTCCCGCCGGGCTGTCTAGGGGACGAGACAGCTTCCTTGGCGCTTCGAAGAGTCTTCCGTCTCGTGCCACGACTGCTTTGAAGATCATCGGATCGGTCTGCGTGATCAGAGACGCTTCGACAGTCTCACTGGTCAACCTGGGGTCGTCCGGGTGGACCAGCTCTAGATCGAATATCTGATCTAGGTCTTGTTGTAGGTCTGGGTCGTTCAACAGCGCGTGGTCTATGAACCGGCTTCCTAGAGAGCCTTTCGGCAGCAAGATGAAATGATGAGCCATCGGCCGTGGACCCTATGCGAACGCAGGATCGCAACGGCCGCCACGGCCGGGGCGAGTATCCCAGACCGCCGGGACGGGGAGCGTGGAGACAGCGGTCGTGCTACGCCGAGCGGTCGCGTTCGACTTCCCAAATGGTGTGCTCCAGATCCATCAACTCCACCCCCATGGCATCCGCCGCCGCGCTAACCGCATCGACAGCAACCTTGGTCGGTGGGTTCTTCGCTCCCAGCGCTCGGCCGACGTATCGGCGGATCATCACGTCGGCCTTCACTCCCGGGATTCCGAGGAGCATCATGAAGTAGGTGCTGGTCGCCTCGCCAATGCCGGGCACCTCACGAAGGCGAACCTCGAGGTTGCGATGATTCGCCAGATCGACATCGATGGACGACTCGACCCCATCGGTGATGAGAATCTGGGCCGCCTCAAGGATTGCCGATGATTTCCATGGTGATTCTGGTCGCTGCGTCGACCGCCGCGGCGAGTGTTGCGAGTTGCCGAACCGCTCCGCCCAGATCAGCGGGCCGTCGTCTGCGATCTCGTCGACCAGAGCCGTCAACGAGTCCCGTTGATGAACGGTGTGGCTCTCGCGCCACTTCGAAACCAGCGGGTAGATCCCACGCCCCTGACGGGTTTTGTATGTCGCACGCGCCGAGTAGATCGCATCAATGAGGGCTGTGGAGATCTCGCACCGCCATCCATCGGGCCACGGGAACCAGACGGCCCCGGGCCTAACTCGATCGCGATCAAGAGCCGACTTCAGCGATGGAGTCTTGGTAGCCATCGGGCCATGGTCCCACGTCATAACGGGACGGCCGAACCTGTCACCTATCGCCGGATCGAGGACGTTCGCGAATTGACCTTGGATGGCACCTCGGGCAAGAATTTCCGCTACCCACCGGGCTCGCGGCCAGGGCACGAGTCTTCTGGCTTGCAGTGAACGTTCTCCCGCTGCGCAGTGCTCAGATCGGCGCGCTTCGCTCCAGCGAAGTGCGCGCCGTCGACCCTCGTGTCGAGTAGCGACGCACCGCTGAGATTTGCGTACCTCAGGTCGGCGTCCTCTAGGTCGGCATGGTTGAGGTGCGCTCCGCGGAGTTCGGCCGATCTCATGAACGCCTCTTCAAGGCGTGCGTTCTCTAGGTTGGCTCTTCGCAGCGTGGCCGACTCCAGGTGAGCCCCGCGAAGGTTCGCTCCCGCAAAATAGCCATCGGCCAGCCGAATCTTGTCGAATTGCTGCGCCTCGGGGTCGCGTCGTCCGAGGACCGTGAGAACCGTCTGAATGTCCACCCTCGGGCGGATCTTCTTGGTCGTAGTACTGACGTGCGCTTCATAGTCGGGATCTCGCGCAACTTCGCGTGCGAGCGTGCCGAGGAGTTCGACGATCTGTGCATGACGTTGGGGTTGGTCGCGCATCACGCTCTCGAGGGCCAAGGCGCCGGCAGCTCGTTGAGTTGCGGACTCTGCGCCTAGAAGCTGAACGGCGTTGTAGTAAGCGTCGTCGTGTCGCTGGCTGGTCGCGACTCGCCACTGAAGCACAGCGACCAGCACGGCTGTGAGCGCCAGAAACTGAATCCATCGCTCACGCGTGGAATCCAAACTGGTATCGCTGTCGGACATCCAGCTCGAGATCGGACCAAGAATGAGCGCGCCGACTGCCAAGAGTGCCAACAATGCCAACACCCCGGTGAGAAGCCTTGAACGCCACGTCCGGCGCTGGCGCTTGAGAGCGAGCCGCAACTTGGCTAACCGTTTTACAGCCAACGCTCACACACCCCCGAGGCCTAGCTGAACTAGCGATGATGGTCACCTAGAGTACTCGCGACAGTGGGGAGTGTTCCCGATCGCCGATTCAACGACGCTTGCGGCTCTCGCTCCAGCGGGCGAAGACACATCGGCAGCGGGGCACTGCCCGCGGGGGCTGCCACAATCCGTAGATGACCGTGAGCGACGAGAGAGATCAACTGCAGTCGGGCGCATGCAGCGATGACTACCTAACCCCAGCAGAGGAGCCGTGTGTCCCGGGTGGCGGCGACATCGACTGTTCGGACCTCGTCCAGTGGGGCGTCGGGCACGTTGAGGTCGTCGGCGAGGACGTTTATGCGATGGACAACGACCAGGACGGCATCGCATGCGAGTCCAACATCCCCCAACAGCCACTCCGCTCGGTGAAGCGGTCGCGGGCTTGGCGCCTATCGGTATCACGCTCGCCGTGATCGCATTGGTCGCCCTGAATGTCTGGCCGGTCCAATGGGCCCGACAACTGTATCGAACCTCTGGCGAGGCCGAGCGCCGTTCGTTCCAGTTCTCGATCGCGCTGGCAGTAGGAGCTGCCATTCCGATGACCCTGATTGGTGCGCTCCTGTTCGCGGTGGTTGGCATCGAGTAGACGTGCTGCTTGGCCAGAATCGCGACACGAGAAGCGCCGGGTCTGACAACCTCGACCCGCCCCTCGGGCACGTTCGGGCACCCCCTAACGCCGGCTGCGGGGCGTGGTCGAAGTTCGAGGCGTCGGTGACGGTGATGGGGTTGTGTGGATCTCCCACCATTCAAGGAGGACACCATGCCCACACTGCTCACCAACGAGGCCGCCCTTTGCTCCGACGATCCATCGTGGTCGCCCGACGACGCCCAGGTGGCGGCTGCTGCGTTCCTCGCCCGGTACAGCGGCCGAACACTCGAGGCGTACCGCCACGACCTGCGCCACTACTTCCAATGGGCCGCCGACCAACTCCTCGCCGTGCTCGACGCGTCGCGAGCACACATCGAGATCTACCGCTCCACGATGGAACAACGCGGGCTCGCAGCGTCGACGATCGATCGTCGACTGACAACGGTGTGCGGCTACTACCGCTTTGCTCACATTGACGGCCGCATCGCCGCGAACCCCGCCCAGTACGTGCGTCGCCCCAGGATGCAGCCGACCGAGCAGCACGCGATGGATCGCGGCGAACTCGGCCGGTTCCTGTTCGCCGCCGAGAACCACGACCGCGCTCACGCCGCGCTCGCCGTGTTGCTCGGCCTCAACGGCCTACGCGTGACCGAAGCATGCGCGACCAACATCGAGAACCTCGGGTTCGAGCGCGGTCACCGAACTCTGCGAATCGTCGGCAAGGGCAACAAACCCGCCGTGATCCCGCTGGTCCCGCGCTCCGGCCGCACAATCGACCTCGCCATCGGTGAACGCCACGAAGGCCCGATCCTGTTGCGACGCGACGGCCAGCGGCTCGATCGGCGAACCGCTCATCGCTGGGTGCGTTCGATCGGCAAAACGAGCCGGACTCGGCCACGTCCACCCGCACATGCTGCGCGCTGCGTTCATCATGGCCCCCTCGACGCCGGCGTCCCTCTACGCGACGTCCAGCTCGCCGCCCGCCACGCCGACCCGCGCACGACCACCATCTACGACCGACGCCGCCAGAACTTTGACCGCCACGCCGCATACGTCGTCGTCGCCTTCGTCGCCGTCGGCTGAAAGTAGGACCTCACGGCACTTCGGCAACGCGACCGCTCGGCGCTACGGACAGTCCGCTGATCGGTACCGGACGTTCTGCGCCGTCGGAATGCCTCGCGTGAAGCCTGTGATACCCGAGGCGAACGAACCTATTGAGATCTCACCTTCATCGGAAGATGCCGAACTCGAGCCAAGAGTTCTGTACGTTGGCCACGCTCGTGCGGTGCGACGAGAGAACTCGGAAAGGAAGGTCCCCCATGTTCCTCTCACGGATTCGAATGCGGGACTATCGATGTCACGCGAGTGTCGACATCACGCTTGGACAGCGCACATTGCTGATCGGCGGAAACGGCGCGGGGAAGACGTCCGTACTCGAGGCCATCGACAAGGTACTTGGGGCCGGTCGGCGCAACTATGGCTTCCGGGAACAAGACCTAGCGCCCGGCGCGGACGAGCTTCAGATCGACCTGGAGATCCGTCCCGACGATGGCCTCACGTTCACCGCAGCGGAGCACGGGCTGTTCGAGACACATGTAGATGTTGAAGATGACGTGCGGGAGGTCGTTCGCGTTCGAGCGATCGCCGGATTCGAGGACGACGGGGTGTTTCGCTCCCGAGGAGTCTTTGTAAAGGCGGACGGCAATGCGGATGGGAACTTCGACCAAGCGACGAGGTCTCTCCTCAACTTCTTCTTTCTGCCAGCGGCTCGCGACGCTCGTCGCGAGTTCGACGATCGTGCGGGTCTGTGGTCTCGGTTGACGGACCTTCTAGAGGCCGCCCACGACCCAGCGCGATTGGACACGCTGACGTCGGCGGCCGGGCAGGAACTCGTCGGCGCGGTGCTTGGCGAGGACCGGCTCAACGAGCTTGGGAGCACGGTCCAACGGTTCGTCTCAACCATGTACGGCGACACCAACCTTGAAGCGGAGTTGCGTGCAACTGCCGTCGACTTCAGGTCGCTGATGCGTGGCACTTCACTCGTCGTCGGCCGCGCTGGCCAACTGGTTCCCCTGACCGAACATTCGACGGGAGTCCAGACGCTCGCACTATTTGGGCTGTTTCGGGCGTTTCTTGACACCGCCGGGGGCCATCTGGTCGCTACAGGACTTGAAGAACCTGAGATTCACCTCGCTCCACACGTGGCACGATCGCTCGTCGCTTTGGCGTCTGAGTCAGGGCATCAAGTCATTCTCACTTCACACTCTCCGGCGATTAGCGATGCCGTACCAATAGGTGAAGTGAGGGTGCTTCGTCGGACGACGGTTGGGACGGTCGCGCGTGCTCTCGACGGCGATCTCTTCGACAGCGAGGAGTTGGCTCGAATTCAGCGTGAGTTGCGATCTGTCGGCACGGAGTTCCTGTTCAGTCGCGCAGTTCTCCTTTGCGAAGGTGCGAGCGAGCGCGGCGCGCTTCCGGAGTTTGGACGAAAGCATGGTGTCGACCTCGACCTGACCGGCGTATCGGTGCTTTCGATCGGAGGAAGTGGATTTGGGCCATACCTCAAGCTTCTCGGCCCGTCCGGGTTCGACATCCCACACGTCGTTGTGTGCGACAACGACGCTGCCCTTGCGAAGCTTGTGCAGACACTGGACCAGCTAGGCCGATTGCCTGAGAACGTCAGCTCGAAGGACGCCTTGGATGCAAACTCCCTTGCCCTGCTACGGAGCGCTGGCTTTTTCTCCTGGACCACAGGGGATCTCGAGCGGTACTTGGTGGGGGCGGGCGGCTACCCATTCTTTGAGGAGGCTGCCGACTTCCTTTACGGCGCCGGAGACCTGGCCAGATTTCGTGCATCCAAGGTGAGCGAGGGCGTCGTCGACGACGACAGTGAGATCATCGGTCGCTACGTCAACCTGCGTCGAATTCGAAAGCCAGAGCTTGCTGCTGAGTGCGCCGCGAGGTTCATCGGCGTTCCCGCTGAGGTCGGCCGCCTACTGGAGTTCGTCCAAGAACTCACAACGCTGTCCGATCCATCGCCAGGACCCTCGGATGAGTGAACACATCGATGCGCTGCTGAGGGAGCAGCTTGACGATGAGCAACTTGCGTTGGCAAGCGTGACTGACCGAAACCTCCTTGTGTTGGCACCTCCTGGCAGCGGCAAGACCAGGGCGCTGGTTAACGCTGCGGCCCACCGCATACGAAACGCACGTGCGCTCACTGGTCATGAACACGCGCGCGTCTTGTGTCTGACGTTCGGTACTGACGCTGCACGCGAGATGCGAACACGAATCGAGCGACACCCACTTTCAATACCGGCAAATCGGATGTGGGTCGGCAACTACCACGCATTGTCGGCTCACCTGCTACGTCGTTACGGACATCTCATCGGATGGCCGCGCGACGCCGGGCTACTTCCGGCGCCGGCGAACGAGACCGTGTTGGCCGAAGCCATCGCAGTCCTCGGCATAAAGGGACTGCAGGCGTCAGGGGCAGCGCGAGCGGTGCAGGAACTCAAGGGGAGGCGTGCAATCGATGACAGCAACGACACGCTTCACCGACTTCGCGTTCGGTACGACGAGATACTCGCCGAGCGTCACCTTCGTGACTTCGATGACCTCATCCTTCACGCGCACAAGCTCCTGTCGGAGCAACCAACCGTACGGCGAATCCTGCATGATGCCTATCCATTCGTGTTCATCGACGAACTGCAGGACACGAACCTCCTCCAGCTCGACCTACTGGACCATCTTGCAGCCGACTCAAGCCGAGTATTCGCCGTCGCCGACGACGACCAGATGATCTACGGCTGGCGCGACGCACATCCCGAGAACATCGATTACTTCGTTCGGCGGTTTGCGGCAGAGGAGCAACCACTCCTTGGCAACTATCGATGCCCACCCCGCATCGTTGAAGCGGCCAACGCGATCATCGTGCTGAACGATCGGCGGCGCGACGTCCTGATGAAAAGCCGGGTGACAAACCGACTCGGCGAGGTAGTCGTCATCGGGGCGAGCCGATCCACAGAGGCGGATGCCATTGTTGCTGAGGTCGAGCGCGCAGTCGGCGACGGCGTCCCGCTCGGCGAGATCGCAATCCTCGCTCCGCACCACTTCAAGTTCGACAACGTTGTCACCGCTATGGACGCCGCAGGTATTCGCTTCGTCCATGCCGGCCGGAGTCAGCTGGCTGCCAACCAAATCATCAAGCTGCTCAGGCTTGTGCTTCGAGCAGTGGCGGGTGGTGTCGTCGCATCGTCCGACGTCGCCGACGAGGGCTTTGGAGAAATGGGGGTGCCTGACGAGCTCGTTGCCAAGATCGTCGCTGCAGCAAGCGCCGCTGCCCAAGGGCCGCCCCGAGCCCTGCTCGCCCGTGTGATGGAGGCCTTCTCACTCGGGCGTCCCTCCAACCCCAATATCTTCGAAGACGAACTCCGCCTTCTTGGTCGCATGATCCGCATTGCGATCGACGACGGCAAGCCGAGCACCGCACCCGACCTCGCCGAACTCGTCCTGCGGGACTGGGATCGTTTCGAGCTAGCAGCTCTCCGCGCGGAGGAGGCGGTCAAGATCATGACCAGCTTCACCGCAAAGGGAACTGAGTACCGAGTAGTGGTCCTGCCCTTTCTAAACGCCGGCATTGTGCCGTACGAACGCCGGAACGAAGCCATGGACTGGCAGGAGGCGCGACGCGTCTTCTACGTCGCAATCACTCGCGCACTGGACCGCGTCGTGTTGATCTACGACGCACAGAAGGCGAAGTCCGTCCTCCTTGAAACGGTGGAGAGGCACGCCACACATAGGGCTGTCGTTTAGCGCCGACGTGCCACCTATCGCCGGTTCGCGGTCACTCCCCAACGAGGCGCACGTTGGCTGACGCGCTGGTCGAGTTCGACTAGCGCGTTGCGGGTTCCTCGGCCGGCGGGTCGATGTAGGCGAACCACCCCTTGGGCTCACATCCGTCGAACACCACCTTGTTGATGCGGCCGCGCTGATACGCGATTACGCGCATCGTGAGGTTCGACCGCGAGTCCGCGTATGAGACGAGGCGTTCGACGGCAACGAGTGTCCGCGTTACCGAGCAGTGATATCGCGCGTCACCACCGCGTCCCGTAACGCCGCTTCGGCTACGACCGGAACCGCGGACCCATAATCCCGAAGCTCGGCCTCGCAACGAACGCACGCGCTGGAGCGTTCCGGGTTGTGGGCTGACCGCGGCGGACCCGCGAGCCATCGAACGACCGACTCCAGGTGGTGCAAGGGCCGCATCGCGCCTTACGCCGCGGTTGAAACATCCGGCGAGATGCAGCCGTACCGGTCGGATCACCGAAGCGGGTCGATCCGACGACCGTCAAGCCAACGGCGGACCTCGCTGAGCTTGAACCGAATGAACTTGCCCACCTTGTAGTAGGGGATGCGGCGCTCCCACACGAGCCGGCGCACGAAGCACACCTTGACGTCGAGGGCGGCCGCCAACGCCGCGATGTCGATGAGTGGTTCGTCATCCTGATTGCGGATTCGCCTTGGATCGGAGTGATTTGTCCTCTTGCTGTTCCCTCTCGGGTCGTGGCACTTGCTGCGCCGGGGTTGATGAGGTCGACCATGAAGAAGTGCCATCCCGGAAACCCCCCCAAATCGGGCCTGCGGCGAAAGAAATCTCAAAATTCTTTTCGTCCCAGATTCGGGCGCGTCCCGGAAACCCACCCACATCGCGCTGTCCGTGGCGTAAATCCCACCCAGAAACCCCCCAGTTTCACTATCCGTGGCGAAACGTTCCCGGAAACTAACCCATTTATTTGCCTTGGAAGAACAGGTTCCGAAGCGTTCTATGGCGCTCCCTGGCGCACACATCGCCGCGTTCTTCCGCGAAAAGCGGTTGGAAGTGGTGACGCCTCGGCGCTGCCGCGCCGGTTGCGATCGCGTTCTACGCCCCGTGGAAGCGCTTACAGACCCCGCGGGAATGGCTACGCACGCCAATACGCCAGCCAACTCGCCAGTCGCCGAGCCGTGCCGCAAACGCAGTCGAATCCGACGATCACGACAATTGGTTCCAGAACCGATCCTGCCCCGCGCCGATCGACATCAGGATCAGGGGAAATCGAAACCGAGGTCGTGAGCAGGTGTGAGTGCCGCCGCGATCTGATTGCCAAGGTCGGCGTGGACGGCCGCTAGCGGGTGGTTCCGGGCCGGTTCAGGTCCGAGGGGGTCGGGTCCGGTGTGGCCGATTCGTTCGCGGTAGGCGGCGACTTCGTTGACGAGGTGGCGCATCTCCCCGACTTCGATCGTCGGATCGGCGTCATAGGTTTGGGCGACGAGTTCGCTGACCCATTCGTGGTGCCCGGTGAGTGCGGAGTGGGTCAGATGGTTTGTTCGATCCAGAATCGCATGGTCGAGCTCAGGGCTGGCTGAGTCGCCCCAGTCCATGAACCGTTGCCGCATTTCGGCATCTCGGATCCCCTCGCGGAGGATGTCGTTTCGCTCGCCGAGTCGTGCAATGTGTTGTTCGGCGACGACGATCTGGGTCGGGTCGGTGACCCGCTTGAGTTCGGTGACGTGGGTGCAGTTGGTGTCGAGTTCGACTTGCAGTTCGCGAAGGCGATGCATGGGCAGCGCGTCGTAGACGGCGGCGTCGAGTTCGGCGAGGGATCGTTCCTCGGGGCTGTCGCCGCTGGAGGCAACCAGCTCATCCAACAGCGCTTGCGCTTCGGCGGCCAGCTGGGTGGGCCAGTGCGCGAGCGGCGGCAGATCAGCAGTGAGTTCGGTGAGTTGATGGTGTTCGATGATGTGGGGCCAGTGCTCGAGAATCCAATCGGTGCGCAGCTGCTGCTCGTCTACAGCTGCGGCGAGCGCTACGATCCGATCGTTGACGTCGAGGCTGGTGTTGCTGGTGAGGTCGTCCACGAGGCGGGAGACGTCGGGCGGTGCCGATTCGAAGAGGGCGTCGAGTTCGATGATCCTCGCCCTTGCCATGTCGACAGCGATCGGTGCGGGAACTTGTTCATCGAGTTCCGGCTCGTGATCGGAGAGCCAGTTTCGGGTCGTCAGCGCTCGGTCGAGCAGGTCACGCCACTCGTCGAGCTGCTCCGGGTCGGTCGGTGCGGGACCGTAGCCGGGGATCGTCGAGTCGATGTGGTGGGTGTCGCGCCAGACGGCGAGTTCAGTCAGGTGGTCGTCGTAGACGGTCGCCCCGATGGGGTCGGTGGGCCGGTCCCCGACCCACCAGCTCAGCCACTCGGGAGGTGTCGCGCGCAGGCCATGGAGAAGTTGGCGGTGTCGTTGATCGATGGCTGCAGGGAGCAGTTCGAAGTCGACCGGATCAACTCCGTGTTCGGCGAGTGCACGTTGCCAGTGGTGGAGGTCACCGACGAGAATCTCGTCGTACTCGGAGAAGTAGGTGGCGGCTTCGGGGGTGATCTCGGCCGGTTCGGGATGATCGACCGGTTTGATCTGGTCCCACAGGAACACCTTGGTCGTGGTGCGTTCTCCGTCGCTGCTCGTGAAGCGCACGGCCGCGGAGCCGACGCTGTCGATGATGTGGGTGATGGTGCCGACGTTGTCCCAGTCGGCGGCGTTGACGCGCCCGCCGACGTGCATCACGGCACGGTGCTCGACCGCTCGGGTGAGCTTCGCGATCGTCTCGGTCGGGTCCGTGTAGCCACTGTCGCGGAGTTCCGTGGCAGTGCGTTTGATGAACGCCAGGCGGTCGGTGAGTTGGCCGACCGAGTGGGTGTTGGCGAGGTCGGCGATCTCTGCGAGGTGGGGTTGTTGGGCGAGCGCGAACTGTTTTGCCTTGGACATGTTGAGGGTGCCAACGATGTCGGAATGGGGATCGCCGGCGTGTTCGGACGGCAATGGGATCCCGGTCGAGTGGTCGCGTTCGCCGAGCGTCGCGGCTTCCTTGGTCGTGGCGTACAGGTGCGCTTCGTTTCGTGCCCGCGACAGCGCGACGTAGCCGGATTCGCGGTACATGCCGGCGGGGCCGACGACGAAAACGTCGTCGCAGGTGAGTCCTTGTGCTTTGTGGAACGTGGTCGCGTAGCCGTGGGTGATGTGACCGTCGTTCAGGTAGCCCGAGTCGAGGCGGATGCGACGGCCGTTGATGAGCCGAACATCGAAGGTGGTGTTCTCGTGGTCGATCGACTCGATGTTGGCGATCATTCCGTTGTCGACGCTCGCAGTACGGCCAGTGTCGATGTCGAGTTGGCCGGGATTGTTGCGGGTCAACAAGATCCGGTCACCGACCTGATAGCTGTCGCCGCGGATCTCGATCGCGTCGCCGTGCAACAGACCGGACTCGGCGGCGAGAAACCGTGACAGGTCGTTCAACAGGCGTGCTTCGGCGCGTGTTCCCGCCAGCATGTGCGCATTCGAACCAGACCGATAAGCAGCAAACCAGTCACGGACGGCGCGGCGTTGAACCTCGACTTGATCCCGTCCGACGACAACACGGTTGTGGTCGAGATAGGCGGTCCAGAACTCTGCGACGTCGCCGTTGCGGAGGTGATCGAGGGCGGGGTGTTCCCACTCGTGGCGCTGGCGACGGTTGATCGTCAACTCGCTGCGCTGCTCGCCCACAGCGTCAAGGAGAGCGGCGAAACCACCGCCGGCTTGGATCTCGGGTAGCTGATGGTGGTCGCCGACAACGATCACTTTCGCCCCTGACGCCTGCACCTTGTGGAGCAGCCGGTTGAACTGAAGAGTGCCGACCATTCCGGCTTCGTCCATCACCAGCACAGCGTTCGACGGGATCATCACGCCGTCGCCGTGGAGCATCTTGGCGATCGTGTACGACTCGATCCCGGCGCCTTCAGACAGTTCTCGGGCGGCACGTCCGGTCGGGCACGCCCCGATCACTCGGTAGCCTCCGGCCTCGAACACTTCGCGAACTGCGTTCATCGTGAATGTCTTGCCGGTCCCGGCCTTGCCGACCACGGCCTCAACAGCGAGCCCTTGGGTGGTCAGACGCAACACAGCATCGGCCTGGTCAGGACCCAACGTGTGACCGAGTCGAGCGAGGGTTTCATTGACGAAGTGGGCGTCGAGGGCGGCAACTTCGGTGCCCGGTGTCGGGGTGAACATTGCGGTGAGTTCGGCTTCGGCGTCGATGAGGGTTCGGGTCGTCCAGGTCTGTTCCCAGCCCTTGTCGGCGTCTTCGATGACCGGCAGCGGGATCAGTTCGCGGTGCGCCAGCACGGCGTCGGTGAGGCGCTCGAGGAGCCGCACCGAACCGTTCGAGGTGAGCTGGGCGGCGACTGCGTTCTGCACGGCGTGGCGGGTCACGACCGCGTCGGTGAGCGGCAGTTCGGCACCGATCCGGACAGCGAATGCGTCGATCGTGATCAACTGCTCGACGACTTCGCCCGTGTTCGTGTCGATCCCGCGGACGGCGATGCGGGTGTCTTCGGTGAGGGGCCGTTCGCCGTCCGCCGCGGTGCGGCGACCGTGGCCGTTGGCGAGCAACAGGTCGATGTCATCTGTTCCGTAGCCGACCGTTTCGGCCTCGGCGAGCCACCGGGCATCGAGCGTTGCCTGCTCGATATCGACCTTCGCCATCCGCGTTTCCAACGACGCCGCATCCGCAGCCTTGGGACCGGAACGGCCGGTGCGGGCGAGTTCCTCCTCGATCTCCGAACGCCGCTTCGAGAACGTCCGACGCACCTTTGCGGGGATGCCCGCAATGTCGGACAGCCCATCGCGGACCGGGCTCCATTCGACTCCGAGACGCGTCGACAACTCGTGACGCAGCACACTCTGATACACGGTCCCCGCCGCAATCCGGGACTTGTACAGGGCCTGGCCGTCGAGCGCCGACCACTTGCCATCGGGGCCCTGGGTCATGTTCGCGATCAGGACGTGCGAATGCAGTTGGGGGTCACCGAGCCGACTGGTCCGGTGCCGGAACTGGGCCGCAACGAACCCTCGACCTGGCAGGCGACGGGTGCCCCACTGCTCGAATGCCGTGGCCGACTTGGCGGCTCGGTTGTTCGTCCCGCGCCGCACGAAACATGCCTCGCGCTCCAACCAAGCGAGTGCCTCATTGACCGCGGTATCGGTCGCCGCGACCACCTCGGAACGCACCAGCGGATCACCCAAGGCGTACAGAATCGACACCGATTTCGGTGCCGAGAAAGTTAGATCGAACCCCGGAACACGGTTCTTGAACGTACGAACCTGGTCCCCGTTGGGTGTCAGGCCGGTCCCCGGAGCGAGCCCAGCGAGGACCGCCCGCAGGTCCTCACCAGCGACCGCAGCATCCAAACCGAGCGCCGAAGAAGCAGCCCCGATCCAGTCACCGCGCGACTCGCCAGCACCCGAGTAGTAATCGTCGAGACCCTTGGCGACCTGCTCCAAGTAGTAGTCCTCGGCCCCGACGCGGAGCTTCCATAAAGACATCACTACCCATATAAGGCATCAAAGGGGGGTCCGCGTTACACAACTTCTTCAGATCGTTCAGCACTTGGTGCATGTGTGTAGGAAACTGGGCGAGTTCTACTGGGTGAGAGTTCGACCGTTTCGGTGAGGAGGCTGCCGGTCGGGTGCGGATTCTCTCCGGTCTGCCGCCAGCGTTCGATCCGGCGACCTCGGATTCGCCGCTCCGTTGTGAGGTGGAATACGAACGGGGACGCGGCCTGACCCTGTTGCCGACAAACTGGCTCGATCTCCTGCCGCGATCAGCCGAACCGCGCGTCCGTCTCCGGGCGCGCTCCAGTCGCGCGTCGATCCGAAATGGGTCGACTACTCGAGGTCGTGACGGGTTCGCACTTGAGGGTCGGCGATGCCGCCCATGAGATCGTCGGGGGTCACATCCAGAGCAGTGAGTAGCCGAACAACTGTGCACAGCGTCGGTTGGACCTCGCCGCGCTCGATGTTCGAGATGTGTTTGTCCTGAACGCCGATGAGTTCGCCGAGTTGGTCTTGCGACAGCCCGATCTCGCGTCGAACTTCGGCGAGTCGACGACCGAACTCGTCGATGATCGCCGAGTCTTGTGGTCGTTGCCGTGGCACGACTTCACCTTCATGAACGCGCTCGATGCTCGCGGCATATCATTTACCTGATACCTATGGTGTGTGCCTCGTCCACAAGAAAGAACGCAACGACTTCCGGACCCGCGAGCTACCCCATCCGACGACGACATGTTGATCGAACGACAACGACGTGCTGGCCTACGCGTGGTCGACGTACAGCTACCCCTGACTGCGTTCGTGCGAGTCCGCGTCGCCACGGACGCGGAGTACTCCGATCAGGACGTCCTCATGCGCGTCAACTACGGGCTGAACCGGATGCAGCTGCACGTCGAGACCCAAGCGAATTGGGACATCATGAACCTCCACGAACCGGGCATCGAGATCCACAAGATCACAACGCACGAAGGTGTCGCGCTAACCAGTCCCTACACGAGGTGCCCCGCCGAGGAGCACGAGTACCTCATCCTCCAGGCCGGCGTCCGAGACCACGATGCACCGTCACGCCTCGAGTACCACCAGAGCGAACGACAACATGCGCTCACGTGCGCACCGCACCTGACGGACGAATGGTCCCGACGCAACCCCGTGTCGTTCGATGAGGCCAAGGTCGACGTCGAGGTCTGGTGGCGGTGCGCCGAGGGCCACGAGTGGAGCAACTCGATCAAGACGCGCGGGTGGCTCGCACGCGATGCCCGAATGCACTCCAGCACCGGCGCGAGATCCGAATGCAACGAGTGCGAGCGGATCACGGGCAACGAACTCGGGACCCTGCACCCTGAACTCACCGAGTTCTGGTCCAACGAGCTGAACAACGGGCTCACGGCGATGGGCATCGCAGCCAGCGCGACCTCGAGACACTGGTGGCGGTGCCCCGAGGGTCACGTCTGGGCGAGATCCCCAGCGAGCGCTCGAAAGACATCCGCCGGACGGTGCCCCGGATGCGACCCGAGACTCCTCAAGCGGCGCGACAACCTCAACGCCCACCGCCCCCACCTCGTCTACCTCCTCCACCGAGACGACGTCCGCTTGATCAAAGTCGGAATGACCGTGCACGGATCAACCAGACTCGCCGCATTCGAGACCAACGGATGGACCGTCCTCGACACCGAACCGTGCGCGTCTCGAGGCCACGCCCAACTCGTGGAACGGCGCCTACTCGACGCGCTCGAAGCAACCGCTGAGGAGGCCGCTGGTCTCAGCCAAGACCTGCTCCTCGCAAACGTCAGCGGCGCCACCGAGATGTTCCGCGACCAAGGGTCCCGAACTCTCCACGACCTACGAGCAATCGCCGACCAGCTCAACATTCAGTACCGCTACCCGTAGGCAACCGCGGGCCAGCCCGTCCCATCGACGCCGACGTGATCCGGACAGCTATCGACGGGTACCGAAATCCCAGGTACCGGCGACGCTCAAGCTGCAACCCGAGAGCGACTCTCATCGCGCGTGCCGTCGGCACCGGACCCCCGAACAACTGATCTGTTAGAAAGTCGCAGGTACCGAAGGGAACGACCGTGGCAGACGAAGATCTCCAGAACCGCGAAGTCGCCGGCGACCTCGGCGATGTACCGGTTCGACGCGTGGGCGACCCCACGTACGAACCGACCTACAAAGCTGCGAGCAAATGGCGCGATACATCACTGCTGACCAGTGCGTCGCTCTTCGATCCTGAGCGAATGGCCTGGACCTCGGATGTTGTGTCGGATTTTCGCCGCCGTCTCGTCGAGCAGTACGACGATTCCGCCCGATCGTTCAGCGAGAAGCTCGCTGATCAGCTCGCCGGAGCGTCGCAGGAGGTTCATCTTCTCGCGGCCGAGATCTTGTACATCCACCTGCTGGCCTTGTCGAACGTCTCCGTCGAAAAGAAGCTCGAGAACATCAATGGGGTGGGAGCGCTCGCTCCCGAACCTTTCGAGGTTCCGAAGCAGTTTGTCGAGCCGCTAGGCCTCGGCCTCATCAACGGTGGCGCCGGGTTCAATACGAACCGGTACTACCTCGTTGAGTTCCTCATTGAGTTTGCGGCCCACTGGTCAGACTTGTCGGAAGAGGATCGGTCCCGCCTGCTCGAGGACCCGTGGGCGTTCAAGGCCATGTTGGTCGAGCTTCCGCAGCGTCGAGCCAATGCACAGCGCAACGCCGTGCTCTTTCTCCTGTTTCCGGGCAACTTCGAGGACATCAGCTCGAACGACCACAAGAAGCGAATCATTGCCGGGTTTCAAGAAGTTGCGGGCGATAGCCCCGATCTGGATCGCCAGCTTCTCGCCGTCCGCGGTGCTCTCTCGGAACGGTTCGGACCCGAATTCAGTTGGTACTCGAATGAGGTCCGGCCGCTCTGGGACGTCGCCAAGAGTCCACCAGCGGCGCGCACCGGACCGACGTCGTTGAGCGAAGACATCGAAGCCGTCTTTCCTCTCGCCGACGACCGCCTCGGCTTTCTGAGCGCGATGGCGGAGGCCATCACAGCGGCCGACCAAGTGAATGCGTATTCGTGGTCCGTGTCTCGCCGAGACAACGGAATCTCGCTGAACGTCGGACCGAACCGCGCGCTGAGCGCCTCGGGTGCTGGTGTCGGGTTCTTTGCGACGGGGTCCGAGTCAGAGCTCGTGGATGCGCTCGCGGAGGCGGGCGCCAACGCGGAGGTGCTTCCTCCGTATTCGTTTCCCGAAGACGCTCACTACATCAAGGTCAACCTGCCGAGCGGTTTTGGTACGGCAAAGGCTGCGCTCTCCGACAGGTTCACGGCTGCTGTGAAGGCAACGGCAAGCCGCAACACCCCGTTTCACAAGTCGTTCAGCGAAGAAGCGGTCGTCCACGTTGAAGAAGCGCTCGGAGTCGAGCTCCCACGACCCCCAGCTCAAGCGCAGGCCACCATGGAGGGAGCGCGAGCGTGGATCGTTCGTGTGAAACGCGACGACGGGACCGGTGCGGCCGAAGCGCTCGAAGAGGCGAAGACGAAGGTGTTCTGGGATATCGACGTCCCAGCGGGATCGTCAATCGATGACGTGCGATCGGCGCTCAGGGCTTCGGACCCGGACCTGTCCAACAACGCTGTCGGAACCAGCGCAGGCAACCTTCACCGGTTCACCACGCGTATGCAGCCCGGTGACTTGGTCGTGATGCCCGACAAGTCCGACATCTATTTCGGCACGATCGTCGGCGACGCCGTCTTTGACCCGGCAGCAGTCGAGTGGAGCCGGGACGTTGAATGGGCCAACGGTGATGCGCCTGTCGACCGAGCCGATGTCAGCCCAGCGCTGTACTCGCGTCTCCGCACTCTGCTCACCGTCACCGAGATCAGTGAGCTGGCCGACGAATTGCGAAGCTTCGTCGACTCCGACGAAGTGCAGCCACTGGTACATCCTGAGGCCCAGCTTCGGGCGATCGACATCGACACCGCGCGGACGTGGATGCTTGACCGCGAATGGCTACAGGAAATCGTCGACATGTTGTCGTCGAAGAAGCAAGTCATCTTCTACGGGCCGCCCGGAACCGGCAAGACGTACCTCGCCACCAAGCTGGCCACCCAACTCACTGCGAACGGTGGCAGCTATCAAATGGTGCAATTCCATCCGTCGTACACCTACGAGGATTTCGTCGAGGGATTTCGACCCCGCGTCACCGATGGCAACATGACCTACGAGCTCAGCCCTGGGCCTGTGAAGGATCTGGCTGAAGCCGCCCGGCAGAACCCAGACGACCCGTACTTTCTCATCATCGACGAGATCAACCGAGGCAACCTGGCGAAGATCTTTGGCGAGCTCTACTACCTGCTGGAGTATCGGGACGAGAGCTTGATTCTGCAGTACGGCAACACCTCCGACGATGAGTTCTCGCTGCCGCAGAACCTTTTCCTAATCGGCACGATGAACACCGCCGACCGCTCGATTGCGATGGTCGATGCCGCAATCCGCCGGCGGTTCTACTTCATCGAGTTCTCCCCGACCGAGAAGCCCATTTCCGGACTCCTACGAGAGTGGTTGAAACGAGAACGACTCGACGACGGAGTAGCCGAGCTACTGGAAGAGTTGAACAGGCGCCTCGACGACTCGGACTATTCGATCGGCCCGTCCTACCTCATGACTGAACGCGTCGATCAACAGCGCGAACTCGAGCGGATCTGGAAGCACGCAATCATGCCGCTGCTGACCGAACACTTCTATGGCCAGCCAGGCACAGCAGACAGATTCGAGCTGATCGCTCTGCAACGAGCGGTTGAGACGAGTCGCTCAGCGAGGCAGCCGGCGGGCGCCCTCGCGGACGGTGATGCGCTTGGCGACGACGCTCCGAGCTGACCATTTGCGTCAGTACTCACTCTCCGAGTACGAGTCGGTCGACATCGAGATCGGTCCGAAGGTCGCGGCCGACATGCACGCTGACGGGCACGTGTCCGTGGCGCCATCGCTCGCGCCCGGGTTTCACACGATCAAGGCCAAACACAAGGTTGGCGTCCTTCGGTACGGCGGCGTCGAGCTCCGCATTGTCCCCAAGGTTGCAGTCAGCCGTCTGCTCTACCTCGCCTCGTACAGCCACGACTCCAGCGCGTGGGAAGAACTCGACACTCTGCTCGGCGCCGCCGATGATCCGCTCTCAGCACTCGCGCACGCACTGGCGTACCACGGCGAAGCTGCGCTTCGGCCGACGCCGATTCAGGGATACGTCACCCACGAGGAGGCTGAGCGGAGACTGCGCGGCCGAGTCCTGTTTGATCGACAACTGAGTCGGCGCGCCGGGATTCAGTTGCCCATCGAGCTCCGATACGACGAATACGAGGTCAACGTCGTCGAGAACCGTGTTCTCAAGACGGCGTTCGGTCTGGTCGAACGGCATACTCCCGATCCCGCCCTGTCCCGCCGTCTCGCCCACCTTCGCTTTCGTCTCGACGGCGTCGAACCGTGGCCGACGGGGATGAGCGTTCCCGCGTTTCACTTCACTCGATTGAACGACCGCTACCGCGCCTCCCTGGCGCTCGCTCGTTTGATCGTCGAGCAGGGCTCACTCGAGTTTCCTGACCGAACACAACGAGGATCCGCCTTCCTTTTCAATATGAATCACGTCTTCGAGAAGTACGTCGAAGCTGAGTTGCGACGGGCGCTTGAAAGCCGTGGCGGTCGGGTGGTCGGCCAGCGACAGACCTTCCTCGACGAAGCAGACACCGTGGCGATGAAGCCTGACGTCACCTGGTGGTCTGGCGATCACTGCCTTGCGGTGATCGACGCCAAGTACAAACGAGCCACGAGCGACGATTTTCCCAACGCAGATGCGTACCAGATGCTCGCCTACTGCACCCGGCTCGGCCTACGGCGAGGCGTACTTGTGTATGCCGATCTCGGCGACACGATCCATGACTCCACGACCATCCGCAACGCTGGCGTCGAGATCGTCACGACAGCCCTCGACATCAGTGGCTCAATCGACGACCTACGAGCGAACGTGACTGCACTCGCCAAGGTGGTGACCGCACCAGCATCGTAATTGTAGTTGGACCGCTATTCTCCGGTTCCGTCGGTTGGAGAGGTTTAAGACTGCCGGAAACCGTCCGTCTGGTGCGGTCTGGTCCATTGCGCCAGGTTTCGTGCGGGTTCAACGTCCGTGCTGTCCGTCTGGCACCGCATCGATCGGCCTCGTCCGGCGAATCCTGTGACCGTCTCGTGACCGCCTGCAATCGCGTCACCGTCAAGGCCTGTATCGCTCACACTGCCTTCCACTCTGTCGTGAACTTCTCCACCCATCGGGTCAGTCGCCCCGTGTTGTCCTCGCCGGCGACGAGTCTGCCATCGGGCAGGAATGCTGTTGCACAGCGATCGGTAATCAGCTCCATCTCGATGCCGTTCATCGCGACGAGTCCCGTATCGAGCAGTCGATCCTGCAGTGTCGCAGGCTCTACGGAGTGCTCGTCGAGGTAGGTCAGGAAGTCCGGGTCGTCGAAGAAGACTTGGCTGCCTCGACAGAGTTGAGTGATCACCACAAACTCCTCCTCGCTGAGTACGGCCGGCTCCCACGGCTCTCGACCAGGCGTCTCTGCAAGCGTCGCCTCGTCCAACTCAACCCACTGAAGATTCCAGCCCATCTGCGTCCCCTGCTGCGTGCCCTCGGCCAGGAGGAATGGGCTGAGGACGTCCACCGACAAGTCCTCGCCCCATAGTCCGCCAATCCCGAACTCCAGATCGAGGCGCGTCCATACGTACTCGAGCAGGAGAAGCACGGGATTGAGGCGAGAGGAGAAGTAGAACGGCCACCAGTTCCCGTGCAGTCGGGCCGAGTAGGGCTGCCCGTTGGCCTTGCCCACCGAGAATCGCCCGGAGATCATCAGCTGAGGGAAGGATCCCGGACCGTACCCGAGAGTGCCAATGTTCACCTTGAGATGATCCAGCAGGGACTTCCGAAAGGCCTCTTCGGTTGCATACCCGTGGTAGCCGAGGACAACTCCGACGGGAGCGAGTTGCTCCCCCACGAGCGCATGGAAGATCAGCTGCGAGGAGATCGGTAGAGAGCTGAGTTCCTCGTAGTCGGGTGCGACCGTCCTCGTTGTCTCGGCGAACGCTCGTTGGGCGGAACCGATGTCCACGGTCCCCGCGCTGTTTCGCAGCGCGATCTTGTACGCAGAGTCGAGATCCCGGATGGAGCGGAGCTTGGCGAAGGCGTCGACAAGCTGGTCGTGATACAGAGTCTTCTTCACCTCGAAGACGGCGATTACATCCTTCACCGGCCAGACAAAGCTGTCCGTGTACGGGATGACGTCACCTTCCCCTCGCACAAGCATGCAATCGACTTGGCCCGATCTGTTTCCGAGTCCGTCGGTGACGAACCCGTTGACGATCTGCAGTCCGAGTTGCGGCGGAACAGCTCGCTCCAGAAGCTCCGCAGACAAGCCTTCGTACATGCTGCCGATGGTTGGACCGTGCTCGATCTCCATGGCGTCGAGTCGCGCGGCTTCTGCGTCCTTGAGCTCACCAAGGAAGTCGGCGACGGTAGTGATCATTCGCAGCTCGGTGGGGCTGTTCCAGCCGTTGGGTCAATCGAGGGGCCACGTTCGATTGGATCAGGGTCGGCACGATTAGTCCTGGTCGCCAAGACGATCCGACCTGCGAGCGCGGACATGTCCCTCTCGAGATCAGCAGTCGGTTGATCCAGGTCGACGGCGTGGGCGACAAGGCGCACTCCGGCTCGGCGAACGACATGGACCGCAGGGTCCTCCGCGCCTTTCGCGTACACGAGGTGGCCCTCTGGCAGTCCGAGTGCCGTGCAGTAGGCAAGCAGTTGGTAAAGGTCTGCGTTGGGGTAGCCGGCCGGCTTCTCCGCCTTGTACTTGGCATCGATGACGGCCACGGGCTGTCCGCCCCGATGCCAGACAAGGTCCGGGTTCATTTGGACGCGGCCCGCCGCGTCGAGCGTGTGCGGGTCCTGCGCAACGACGTGGCCGTCGATGCCCTCGAGCGAGGACGAGAGCGCGATCGTGACGAAGTCCTCGAACACCTTGGGCATGTCGACCATGAATCCGTTGATCTCGATCGACCCGGGTGGAAGGTCGACCGAGTGGTGCCGGAGGACGAGGTCGGCGAACCAGAGCGATGTCTCGTAGTGAGTGTTCCGTCGGTTCGGTCGCCACGTCGGCAGCGGGGCGCCGAAGGGCAGGTCGGTGACGGCGGCGAGTCGATCAAGGATGGTGCGGAGTTGCCGTCTGACCTGGGCGTCGAGATCTGGGAGTGTGTGCAGGACTCGACTGGCGGCTTTGAGGATCCGGTTCTCGGCGACGTCGGGAGTGAAGTCGTCGTAGCGCACGAGCAGCGGGGTGATCTGGCTGAAGCGCCGGGTGACTTGCTCGGTTGACCGAAGCCTCCCGCGAACGACAGCAAGTTCGTCGTCGCGCTCGACGTAACCGTGGATCAGCCCGCGGCCGAGTGCCCGGTCGGCTTGTCGAGCGAACGATTCGGCGATCACGTGGACGAGACCCGCCGCTGAGTCATACGGCACGAGGTCGTCGCGCCATGCGAGATTGCGTCCGTAGCCAAGTAGGTAGAAGAGCCGATGGATCGACACCTTCGGCCGGGCACGCACCACCATGTCGCCGATTCGGGCGACGCCAACCTTGCCAGCACCGCTGACCTCCCACGCACCATCTACGCCAAGCCGAACCGTGACCAGCTTGCTCTGTTGAAGCAGCCCGGCCTGGCTGTTCGTGAGCTGGTATGTCCGGCCCGGGCCGGTCTCAACGACCTCGACTTCGATCATCAGGTGTCGCTTGTTGGCTCAGCGACGGGCGAGGGAAGCTCGGACGAATCGACTGACTCAAACACCGGGTTGTTCGACGCCTCGAAGCGACCGCTGCCCGAACCAATCGGTGCAGCGTCGCTGCCGACCTCTGCCCACAGGCGATCGAAGTCGAACCGCGAACCCAGTGATGACCATCGGTCGTAGAACGTCTCTTGCAGGAGCGGTTCGATCTGCGTGCGGAACACGCGACGCATGCGAGCCGCGGACTGGTCGTCGTGCATGAAGTACGACGGGCCAATGTGCGCGTCACGATCGTCGATCAGGGAGTTCGTCAACTTGAGCAGCTCAGCTGACATGGCTGGCAACTCACGCTCGGCAAGCCACTTCGGCAACATCGACTTCGTGGGTTCGGTGGCGGGGTGGAGCTCGAGAAACGCGAAACGTCGACGCATCGCCGAATCCAAGAGGGCGATCGAACGGTCGGCGGTGTTCATCGTGCACATGAAGTAGAGGTTCTTCGGAAGCGTGAACGGTTCTCCGCCGTACATCACCTCGACGGCATCGTCGCGGTACTCGAGGAGGAAGTACAGCTCGCCGAACACCTTGGCGATATTGGCCCGATTCAACTCATCGATGATCATTACGAACGCCCGCTCGGGATGGTCTCGTGCCTCGCTGGCCAGTGCACGCAGCGGGCCGGGTCGCAGTTCGAGCGACACTGTTCCCGAACGATCGTCGCCGCTCGGTCGGTATCCCTCGAAGAAGTCTTCGTACGTGTAGGACGGGTGGAACTGCACGAGTCGGACACGCTCGGTTCCCACGAGGTTCTCAGCGATCTTGCGCGCCAGGTAGGTCTTGCCGGTGCCAGGTGGCCCGTACAACACGATCTGGCGCGAGTCGTTGAGGAGTTCGACGAAGTCGTCGAGCCACTGCGATGAGACAAGCAGCTTCGTGGCTACATCGGCAGGGAGCGGGTCGAGTCGCCGGTGACGGCGGCGCTCGGCCGCCAGGTCGTCGGCAGCTGAGTCCACGTCGTCATCGGCCGAGGTGAGATTGTCGATGATCTCGAGTTCGCCGGTGAGATCGGCGATGGTCGATCCAGTGCGGAGTTTGGCCTGGAGGGTGGCCGCAAGATCGGCGAAGTCGACGCCCGCCTCCGGATTGCGCCACGAAACCGGCCGCCGCAGATTGGATCGGCCGTCCTCGGAGGACTCGTACTCCGAGGCACCTTCGATCTCGCCGACGAAGACCCCGCTCTCGCTCGTCGTCAGAACGAGATCGCCGGGCTTCATCCGGCTGATGAAGTCGACGATCTCAGCGACTTTGGCGACCCGTTCCTGATGCTTCAGGTGCGCGTACGCAGCCTCGGCGAGCGCCGCAATCTCATCCGGCCCGGTCTCCGACGTGATCGCTGGCAGCTGCGAGGCCGCCAAGCTGCACCACCCTTCGTCGAGCCAACGCGGAACAAGGCTCGCACCCAACACCGACGACCCGCGCACGAGCCACGCCCGTTGCGATTCGTCCGCCCGCGCGAGTCGAGCTGACTTGCGGATCTTTCGGGCACGTTGGCGGATCTCGTTCGCGAACGCACGAGGGTCAGCGATCTCGCCGAGCATCGATGTGCCTGCGTCGGTCACCGACCAGGTGCCCGATCCGTCCTTGGCCATCACGCCGGTCTTGACGAGGTCGCTCGTTCCCCAGGCGACATAACTCCACCACCGCTCTTGTCCGTTGGACTGGATCTCGATCTCGTGCGGGTCGGTGGGCTGCCATTCCTCGCGGAGCGCCGCTTGGACATCGCTGCGTTGAAGGGTCCCACCGGCGTCGACGAGCAGCTCGAGGATCGGTCGCATCGTCCGCGTCTGCCATTCCGTCGCCGTCACCGTCGTCATGCAACGACATTACGTGCTGGCCCTCCGACCATCCGGGAGAACGCGATGCGGGCGTCAGTGCGAACTGGCGCACCCGCAGAACGGTCGCCGCATCCTCACTCGTCCGACGCGGCGACGTCGAGGTCCTCGACGTCGACGATTCCGGCGTCGACCATGGCGTCAAGGAGCGGCCCAACGCGATCAACCACCATCCGCTCAACGTCAGCCGCTGAGTTCGGTCGCAACGGGTACCGCTCTTCCAGTCGTCGCTGAACCTGCACAGCCAGCTCTGCGACCGCCTTGTCACGTTCGGCGCGCATCTCACGGGCGGCCTTGGCATCGTCGCGATCGTCGAGCTCGGCTCTGAGCACGTCGCCCTCGAGCCATGTCTTCCGCTGCAGTGGGATCTTGGCGAGTTCGCGGATCGTGAATCCGATCACCGACGGCAACGCGATCACTCGGACGATTTCGGAGACGGTCAACACCACATCTGCCGGCGACGCGACCGACAACCGCTCGACGACCGCAGGTGCCGAGTATCTCCCAGCGCCGGTCGGTCCGACTGCGGTGTTGGCGATTGACCGAAGCTCGTCGACGAGTTCGAAGACGGAATGCAGCCGGCGTCCGAGCTGGTCGGTGGTCGGCGGCTCGGCATCGTCGCGTGTTCGGAGGCGGAAGCCGAGCGGAACGGTCGGGGCGGGTTGGCCCACGGCGAGGTCAGCGAGGGAGACCAGCCCTGCGAACTGGATCTCCATCATCGGTGGTTGTGCACCGAGATCGACTTCGACGACTCGGCCCGACTGCTCGACGCCGGATTCGAGGAAGCTGATGCTCACGTCGTCACCGGAGCGGGCCTTGATCTGCGCGAGCCCGGTGGCGTACTCATCATCGACGAAGCGAAGTACGGCTCCGGCCTCGCCGACGGCCTCGACGCTGGCGTATGCGGTCCAGAGCCGGCTTCCCTTGGCCACGAGAAGGCGAACCCCCTCACCGCGCTCGAAGAACGGGTACCGAGGACTCGCCCCGAGATCCTCATGCCGTGATGCCGCTCGTGCGACGTCGAACCGGTTGATCGAGATGTAGCGGTTGTAGCCCGCATCGGCGAGGTGCCGGTAGTGCGTGAGCATCCGCATCGATACCGGTCCGTAGCCGGCGGTCACCAACCGCTCATTGAGATCATCGAGCCCGATCTCGCCGCCAGCACCGCGATAGATCTGGTACCCGGCGCGAGCGTCGCGGGGTGAGGCGTTCCTTGTCACGGTCCGGCCTGTCGGGTCGGAAGTCGGGGCGAACTGGAGAGCGTCAGTCGACGCGCGGATAGATCCTCCGTCCAGTTTCTGTCTTCGTAGAGCACCACTGCGGACGCAGCGCCGAGGGGCTCGACCAGCACAATTACGTCGCTCAGGGCCAGGCCGACCGAAGCCTCTCGCGCCGCTTCCCGCGCAACCCATGCATTCGACATCGAGATATCTCGGTCCTCGAGGACGAGGACTGTGCGTGCGGACGCATGTTCGAGGAGCTTGGGCAGCTTGGCCCTCAGCGCACGTTCGAATCGTGTTCGGCGAGCTTCTGCCTGCTCGGCGTCGGATTCGCTGATCCCGACTCCAATCGAGAGACTTCCGCCTCCGGGGCTCGTCTTGGGCGGCCAGGCGTACAGCTTTATGGGAAAAGGCAAGTCTGGAGGGCCACCCTCGACGAAGTGATTCGGCGCTGTCGCTGCACTACCAGGTAGGAGGTCAGGTGCCACGTGTCGAACCCATTCGCCGACGCGCCGATGCACGTCATCTGGTTCGAGAGACTCGTCCGCAACGGCTCCGATTCCAATCAACAGGTTGTAGCTGCGGTCATGGGGAAGCTCGCCGGCAAGCTGCCCGGTAAGCGGAGTGAGGAGCTTCTCGATCTGCCGGTGCTCGTGAAGTTGCTGCTCGTAGCTCTCGATGGTCGTGTGCTCTAGCGCAAGCATGCAGCCGTCGGCGCACGTGGCAACGAGGTCGATGAACTTCTGGCCCTGGGGCGCTCCGGCTGTGTTCAAGGGATCGTCAGGGTCATCCCAATTGGAGAGCGGTGCCAGTCCGTCACGAATGGCGAGTGCTTCCGCCACCCGTAGGCAGAGTTGCGAGTCCGCCTTGAGCGGAGTGAATTCATCCGGCGTCATGTCTGGGGCCGCTGCCGGGGGGTGGGTCGAGAGGGCTCTCGTAGGGGACACCGGTTTCGATGGCGCGTTGCATGGCGTGGTACTCGCCGAGGATCACTTCCAGAGTGCGGAACCGACCGTGGGACTCGTCGTCCTTGCGCTGCACGACATGGAAGTTCGCCATGATTCGATGGACTTCCGGCGGGGACAGCTCGTAGAGCAGGAAGAAGCCAGCGTCGAGTTCCGTCCTGATGACCGTCCTCCGACCCGCATCCCAACGGAATGGCGCGCTCGCGTCCCCGAGTTCCTTAGCGGCGCCGTCCAGTTGGATAGTTGTGTAGAGGAGCTCCCAAGCCCTTACTGCGAACCATCTGCCGACGCTCTCCCCAGGACTCCATGGGCAGGGGTCCCCAAGCCTCTTGCGGTGGACGACCGGGATTTGGTTGAAGTAGCCGTACGTGAGGTGCGTCCCACCTTGCCGCAACCGAAGGCACCAATCGGTGGCAAACGAAGAGAGCATGGCTACGAGAAACAATCCGTCTTCGACAGTGGGTTCACCGAACTGCAGCAACGGCCCAGTGTGGCCAACCCCGTACCGCGGCAGCATGCATGGGATCACGGTGCGCTCGTTATACGACCGGGCTACGTCTCGGAAAGCGATAAGCCAATCTCGGTCCCATCGTTCCCGAAGTCGTCCCTCGACTTCGGGAGCTTCCACCCAGTAACGGGGCTGGTTGGCATAAGCCGGATTGTCCAGAACTGACACGTCGACGCGGGGTAGTTCTGAGTCGCCAACTCCCTCCGCTCGCATCGCATAATCACCCCACCTCGGGTTGAAGTGGTTGAACATCTTCCCTTCGAGAAGGGGTACGTACTCGACGTTGCCCAAACGGAATCGGTCGGGGCGCACACGTTCGGCCCCGCTGTCGAGCAACTCCGATGTCGTCGTGAACAACCCAGAGTCAGTGCTCATCTCGAAGTGGCGCTGATAGCGGACGTCCCAGCCCGAGAGCCCAGGCTCGGCATCAAGTCGAAGGACGGGCAGCCGATCGTGCACCCCGAGCAGAATTCTGGCGTCATCGCGCGTTCGGAAGAGCGGCGCCGACTTCGTGTTCGGATTGATCCTGGCAATCTCGGCGCTCGTCAGCGTGAATCGCCGCCCGGGCTCGCTGAGAGTGGCAGGGCCCGCGAGGAATGAACCAAAGTCGGCTGGTATCTCGAGGTCGCCACTACCCGACAACACCATGATGCAGAATTTGAACGTCCGGTTGCCAACGCCGTAAAAGAGCCGGTCGTTGTTCAAGAAGTCGTAGAAGACGCGAAGCCGACCGCTGTCGAGGACCGCTCGAAAGAACGGCTGCGTGTTGTTGTCCGTCGCCAGGCCGGTCGGCGCAATGATTCCGAAGCGACCGTCCGAGCCGGTCACGCTTGTGCCGTGCTCGGCGAACAGCGGGTAGGTGTTCACGTCACCGCGGCCGCACAGCGGGAACCGCCCGCTCTTCCGAAAGAAGTGACTCACAGCTTCAGACCCGCGACGAGCCACGGTGTAGCGCTCGTGAAGTGCCGGGGCGCTCTCGCGAAGTTCCTCGACCAGGCGTTGACGCCTCGCTGCGTTCGGTGCCCCAGCAATGTCCTCGCGCCCGACAGCGCTGAAGAACTCCTTGTCCTGCAGCTTCGTGCGTTCCCAGGGGGGATTTCCAACCACACACGAAAAGCCGCCACTCCAACCCGGACCTCCGATGCTCTCGTCGACTGTAAGGATCTGTGGAAACTCGAGGTGCCAGTGGAAGAAGCGGTACTCGGTGGCCGTGCGTTCGACCAGGCGTCGCAGTGAATGATCGCTCGGAGGTAGGTCACCCTGGTACCACGTCCGCAGTGTTGAGTCGGTGATGGCCTGATCTGTTTCCGACTTGGGAATCATGAACGCGGCGCACCAAGCGTCGGCCAGGAACCGGGCGCGGCCAAGCTCCGTGGATGAATCGAATTCCCGCTGTCGCCGCTGTGCGAGGTGCACGCTCACCAGGTCCAGCGCTCGGAGAGCTTCGATCTCGCGGGCTGCATCGGCGAACTTCTTGTTGCCGACTGGAACGCCAGCGGCCGAGAAGAGATCGTCCTGGCCGGCCCGTTCTGCCTTGTTCCGCTTCTTCAGCGCGCTGACAACCTGCTTGTCGTCGCCGTCGAGCGCTGCGAACGCTTCATCAGGGACCCCAGCGGCGAGCAGGGTAGGAGTCGCGCCGAGCAGAGCATTGCCAACTTTGATGTGGGCGTCGAGGAAGCTGAGTGCACGGCCAGGCTGAACGCTCTCCAGCCACAGGCTGACCTTGGCAAGCTCGGCGGCAAGCGGGTTGAGGTCGACGCCATAGATGCAGTGATCGACCACGTCGTGCATCGCCGCTTGCTCGTCGAGCGGTGTTGGCTCCTCCGCTCCCTCGGCCCTGGCGCGCACCGTTGCCAGTCGAGCAGCGATGCGTTTGGCCGCAGCAACAAGGAAATGGCCCGAGCCGCACGCCGGGTCGCACACCGTCAAGCCGAGGAGAGCCTGCTCAGGGTCAGCGGCCTTCTCGGCGTCGTCGAGCAGCGGGTCGAGTGCCGAGTCGAGCAGGCAATCGATCAGCGACGTCGGTGTGTAATACGCGCCCGACGTCTTGCGCTCATTACCCACCACCGACTCGAGCGAGAACGTACGCTGCGACGTGTCGTACCGCGGCATGAACTCGAGCAACGACTCGTACACGCTCCCGAGCTCCTCGGCGCCGAGGCTGCGATAGTCGACCCGCCGCTTAGGGCCGCCACCGGCCGGTTGCACAACTGTCAGATGACGAACGGCTTCGAGCAGCGCCGCGTTCGAGAGCTCGAGGTCGCGGACAATGTCGGACTTGCCCAGCTCGAAGATGCCACCAAGGCCCGGAATGCCAAGTTCCGGTCGACCTCCCTCGCTGCCCAGGCCGTCGAGCACGAGCCGCAGCGAGTGCCACAGGTCGGAGTGGCCACTGCCGTGCCGGCGGGTGGCGACGCGTCGCAGGCGGGCCGTCGAAAACCAGTCGTGGTAACGCTCACGGGCAGCCGGATCCGTCTCGGGGTCAAGAAGCAACTCTCGATCTTCGGCAACGAAGCAGAACAGCAGCCGGTACACGAGCCGGAGAAGTGAGTGGTGCAGATCGTCGGGCTCGAGGCTCCGGTCAGCGAGTTGGCGGTGGAGATCATTGCGTGGGTGGCGTGCGAAGCCGGTGCCGAGCGCCTCGATCGCTTTGGCGACGGCAGGGCGCAGTGCGGTCAGTGCGCGGGTGCCGGTGTCGGCGGCGTGGGTGCGCCAGCGCTCAAGCCAGCAGTCCGCCGCGGTGAGATCGTCAGCGGAGGTGCCGTCGGGATTGCGGGTGTCGAACCGGGTCGCATGGCACAGCAGGTAGAGCACGACGAAGTCGGAGAAAACCTCACCGTCGAACATCGCCTCCAAGTCGAACTCGACGAAGCTCTGCCCGATCAACGTCGAGGAATCACGCAGCAGGCGCAGACGGCGCCCGTTGCTGAGCACTCCCCACAGCGCCTCGTCGGTTCGGTTCAGGTACTCCTGCACCATCGCGTGCGGCGCCCGGTCAGCTGCTCCGGGCTGGCCGGGTGTGCGCTTGTCGAGTTCGACGCCCCAGCCGAGCAGATGGATCGGCACCAGGCCGGCGTCGGTGCGGTACTCGTGCGAGATCGGGAACTGACGCTCGTCGACGACGAGCCCACCGGCCGGCGTGGCAGGCACCCGCCCGAAGTCGAGTTCGCGCAGCACGATCGCCAGCCACTTCTCACGGGTCAACCCGACCGCTGGGTCGCCGTCGGGCCGATCGGCAAGCGCCCTGCGGTACGCGGCATACGCGCTCGTCAGCACACTCCAGGCCCGGTTCGCAGCCTCACGCGGTGTGACACCCAACTCCAGGCGATAGTCATCCGCGCGCAGCCCGCCCAAACCATCGGCGTCGGCCAATACAGCTGACAACACATCAGCCGGCAGAGCCGAACCCGCCACCCGCACCGACACAAACGCATCAGCACTCACGACGCCGCTCCCGTCGGGAGGAGCACGTACACACCGACGACGTCGACGGGGGTGACCGCACGGACGCTTAGCCCGCGCTTTGCGGCTTGCGCGCCTTCGCGGACCCGCCGGTGAGCGGCGAGCAGCTCGTCCGCGCTCGTACGCGCCATCCCGTCGAGATGCTCGGAGAGTTCGTCCAAACCATCGAGGACCCGTTGCAGGGCGTGCGCCTTCGTGTCGGCCGGGACATTGGCCGATGGCTCCGCATCTAGCAACTGCACCGTCGCGTTGTCGGCGAGCCATGTTGCGTTCGCCGGTGCGCCCTCAAAGGCGACGGTCACCGCATCTTCGGTGACCACCGTGCGGACTCCGGTTGTGCCGGGCAGGTCGAGATGGAAACGCAATCGAACCACGAGCAGCGTCGTGCGCGTTGACACCGCATCCGTGCGCATCACCCCGGCGCGCGTCGCCGGTCGATGAACACCGGGCCCGAGCGCCTGAGCATCGAGCGTGGCATCGAGCACGAACCGAGCCACCGCAGCGACATGTGCATCGGTGCGAGCCAGCAGCGCCTCGCGACGAGGCACCGGGAAGTCACGGTGAAACGGCAGTGGCTCGCGGTGGCCCGGTGGCAGGGCATCGCGCAGGCCGATCGGCAGTGTCGCCGTGTGAGTAACGAACCCGTCGACCTTCGGATCGGTGGTGACACTCGCACCGAGCGCTCGCAGCGATTCGCGTGTGAACTGCTCGACATCGGCGTGGCGGCCAAGCGCCGCGCGCGCCGCGGACACCTCTCGCTGTACGTCATCGGGGTGGATTGCGCCCTGGGCGTACTTGGTCTGCGATCGACGCTCGCGCTCAGCGGCGCTCTCCCACTCACGATGAAGGTCGTCGCGCTGGGTCTGCATCCCGAGGTCGAAGGTGAGCTGGCTCGGGTCGCGCTGGCCGCGTAGAATCAGGCCCTCCATCAACGCTTCGACGACGCTGTCACTCCGATCGGGGACGGGCACCGCCACACCCGTCGCTCTCGAGATCTCGCGGTGCTTGCGAATCAGGACGTCAAGCACGATGCCGTCGATCTGGTTGTCGATGCCGAACAACGTGGTGGCACGCACGATGTCGCGCCGCTGGCCGAAACGGTCGACTCGTCCCTCGCGTTGCTCGTGGCGCGTCGGGTTCCAGGCCAAGTCGTAGTGGACGACCGCTTGGAAATGCTCCTGCAGGTTGACCCCCTCGGACAGGCAGTCGGTTGCGACGAGCACGTGGCGGCGATCGGGGTCGGCGGTGAGTTCGTCGATGCGGGCGATGCGCTCGGCGGGCGGTAGCTCGCCGGTGACCGCCGCGACGCTGACGCCTTTGCCGAGGCCCGCGGCGAGGTGCTCGGCGACATATCCCGCAGTTGGGATGAACCGGCAGAACACGATCGGATCGAACCCGTCTTGGAGGAGGCCCTTCACCTCGCTGATCAGTGCCTTGAGCTTGGCATCGCCCTTTGGTCCCGCGAGTTCTTCGGCCTGCACGGCGAGGCCCAACAGTCGCCGGCTTTGTCGCAAGTAGTCCTCGCCCTCGTCGTCGTCGGCGATCTCGGAGGCACCGGCGACGAGATCGGCCGACTCGATGGCTTCATCGACGCCCGTGTCGAGAACGGTCTCTCGCCCGATGGCGTCGACCTCGGCGACCGATGCGGCATCGGCGGCCTTCGCCCTTGTTCGTAGAGTCGCCGCAGCTGCCGGTGGGGACGACGCCAAAGATCGAAGCAGCGCAAGCGCTGACCACCATCGCACTCGCTGGCGAACCTGTCCCGTCGGTGAGTCGGGGTCGGCGACCTGCTCTCGGGCAAAGTCGACCACCTTGTCAAACAACGCGCGGTAGTCGGCCGTCAGCTCATACGGAGCGTCTTTCGTCTCGCGATCGCTCGGAAACGCCGTCTCCTCGTCGAGGTAGTGGCGAATGTCTGCCCGGCGACGTTGCACGAAGTGGCGTGCAAGCTTGGTGCGTCCCGCAGCCGTTTCGAGGTCGATCGTCGCCAGCTCGGGGTCGAGCAGGCCGATCAGATTGCGGAACCCCTCTTCCTTGCCAGAGTGCGGGGTCGCCGTCACGAGCACGAGGTGTCGAGATGTATCGGCGGCAACGTCTTTCAGCAACTCGTAGCGCTGCGTGCGCGCACCTGCCGCTACCGATTCCGACACAGCTCCGTGTGCCTCGTCGACCACTACAAGGTTGGGGCAGTGATTCAGGAACTCCTGGCGTCTGGTGTGTGACTTGATGAAGTCGGTCGACACGACCACGAAGGGGTACTTGTCGAACAGCGACTCGTTGAGCATCAACCCGCGAGTCAGCTTCGTCACGGTCGACGGCAGCACCAGTTCGGCCTCGATCGCGAACTTCTCGCGCAGCTCAGATTGCCACTGCTCCGCTAGCGCCGGGCTACACAGCACGGCCAGTCCGCTCGCATCGCCCTGGGCGAGCAGCTCGGTCACGATCAGACCCGCCTCGATTGTCTTGCCGATTCCGACGTCGTCGGCGATGAGCATGCGCACCGGCTCCTGCCGCAACGCCATCATCAGCGGAACGTACTGATAGGCGCGGGGCTCCACGGCGAGGCCGGCGAGCGAACGGAACGGCCCGGCAGTCGAGCGAAAGCCCAGCCGGAGCGCCGTCCGCAGCATTGAGGCGCTCGTCGCATCACCGAGGTCATCGACGGTCGGCGGGGCAAAGCTTGCCTCCACCACCTCCTCCAGCGCAGGGAACACTGCGGCAGTGTCGTCGTCGCCGCCGCCGAGTGGTCGCACGATCAAGAGATCGGGTTCGCTTTCAGGGAGCACCACCCACTCGCGGCCACGAGTGCGCACGAGTGCGCCCGGCGCGAAGGAATGCGTTGGGCTGACGGTGTCGGTCATCGACCGTTCCCTTGTCCGAAGACAGAGGGATGCAACTTCACCACGCTGGACCAATCGTCGTCATGGCGTACCCGCACGACATGCCAGCCGGCATCGAGTAGCCGATCCTCGGCCGCTGCGTCGCGGGCGGCGGCGTGGTCGGTGTCGTGGTCCGGGCCATCGACGAACACGGCGACATCGAGACCCGGCCGGTCATAGACGAAATCGGGTCGAGCACGGGCACCATCCACCGTGACCTGAGCCCGGTCGGGGAGGCGGAATCCACCATCGTGCAGGAAGTCGAGGAAGCGCCGTTCGAGTGACGAGTCGGCGAATGCGCTCAGATAGTCGATCGCCGCATCGGCCGATCGCCCGCCGGCACCGGTGGCGGTCACCGAGCCGGCGAGGTCGAGCAGCAGATCGCGCACGAGCGTGCGATCGATGAGGCTGTGCTGGAACTGGTTCGAATAGCTCAGGAGGCAGTCGTAGCAGCCCTGCACGCATCGTTCCGTGACGCCTTCGGCCGCGCCGAGATCTTCGCCAGTGCCCGAATCGAAGTGGCAGATCTCGAGCGCCGATCGTGCCGCTCGGGCGAGCGCGGTCGGTTCGATGACGAGCCGGCGCAGCACGCCGGCGCCGCCCTCGGCCGACTCCGTCAGCAGGAAGCGCCCCCGTTCGTCGAGGTCCGGAAGCGGCTGAGTCGTGAGCTCAGAATCCTCGAGCTGGAACTCAGCCTCGATCCCGCGTTCGAGCGCGTACTGCAGGCTGATGGCGGTGGCATCGTCGAGTGATCGGGAGAAGCGAGCAACCACGATGTTGCGCGTGTCCTCGACGTACGGGATCACCTTCTTCCGTGTCTGCACGTCGTCGGCACCTTCGAGATCCCCGTCGCCACCATCGTCAGCGCCGGACACTGCCGAATCGCTCAGCCATCGGCCCTCAACCGTGTGCAACCAGTAACCGCGATCGTCGCGGTCCTTGCGGCGACGGCGACCGATGTTGGCCACCCGGATGGTCGCTGCGTCGCCGTAGGTGAGGTCCATCACTTCGGTGTCGTCGGCATCGTTCACGGCGGCAACCAGCTTGTCGGGGCGATCGGCACGGGTCGAGAATCGGTAGCTGACCTCCAACTCGAAGCCACTGCGCCGCCGTTCCTCTTCGTCACTCGAAATGCGCTCGCGACGTCGAGTGTGGACGGTCTGCAACCGGATCAGATCGTAGGTCTTCGCCCCGAGGCGAGCGTCGCACAACTCGCAGCGATCGAGGCCGTCAGCATCGATGTGGTGATAGCCGCACGCCTGACACCGCAATGCCGTCTCGGTCGCGACCTGACCGGGTTCGTCCGCGCTGCGCGGGAGCTGGATGCGGTTGACGACGAAGCGAGCGCCTTCGTGATAGATGAGCGACCCAGGACCGAACTCACTGATCGCGAGGAATCGTGGTCGCTGCACGAAGTCGCCGCGCTGGTCTCGACCGGCCTGGCGCCGGCTACCCGGGATGTATGCGGCCAGCGGGAGCCGGGGGAACGAGTAGCCGGGAAGAAACCCCTCGGATGCGAGATAGCGATACGGGTAGAAGTCGGTCTGGCCCTCGGACGCATCGTCGTTGCGCAATACTGACAGTCGATCGCGAGCTTCCCGTTCGCGCGCCGCTGCGATGTTGCGCACGTACTTACCGGCGGTGGTGTCGACTGCGAGGCGGCCCTGCTCGCGGTATTCGTCCATGGCTCCCCGGTACAGGTCGCGCCAGCGGTCGAATGCGTCGTCGAGGCGCTGCGGAGCGAATCGGAGCGTGTCGCCGAGCCAGTCGTCGGTGAACCACAGCGGCACTCCGCCCGACGCATCCCACGTCTGTCGCAGGTCGTCGAAGAGATCAATCGCCGCATGTTCGGCGCGCCGTCGCGCGTCAGAATCGAGCAACCTGACCATGATCTCGGGTTGAATGTCGAGCGACGCCTCGTCGCCATCTGACTCGAGGACGTCGGTGATCGAGGACTTCATCGACTGGCCAGTTTCGGCCAACCAAATTGCGTTCACGTGGGAACGGATGAGTTCTTCGTTTGCGAGATCGAGGCGTGGCGCCTGCACCGAACCCGACACCATTTGATCGCTGCGGCGGAACCAGTACGAGTCGTGGCTGTTACCCGTTGAGCAGTAGGTCACGACGAGCGCAGGTTGCCCGGATCGGCCAGCGCGGCCGGAGCGTTGGGCGTAGTTGGCCGGCGTGGGTGGGACGTTCCGCATACCCACCGCGTTGAGGCTGGCGATGTCGACACCGAGCTCCATCGTCGGCGAGCAGAACAGCAGGGGCAGCTCGCCGGACCGGAACTCGTTCTCGCGCCGTTCGCGCTCGACGGCTTGGACCTGTGCGGTGTGTTCCTTCGCCGTCATGCCCACGAGGGAGGTCGCCACATCGCGATACAGATCGCGGAAGAACGGATTGACCCGCGATGTGGCCTCCGGATTCAGATGCTTGCGCAGCGCGTCTGTCGCTCCGTGTGTGCCGTCGCCGGGCAGCCACCGGATCGATGCAGCGCGCAGTCGATAGCCACGTTCGATCGGCCCCCGGCCGCGTGGCCCGACCGCAACGTCGACCTCAGCCAAGACACCATTGTCGGTCAGGTTCTTCAACACCAGATCGATCGCATTCTGTGCCTCGTCGGTAGCGAGTGATCCCGATGCTTGACCCAACCCCTTCGAGCCGCGCATGTAGCGGCCGAGGCCGCCGCGCCAGGTCAGGTTGAGAACGCCACGCCCGAGGCCGGGTCGACCAGGTTGGGGAATGGCAACACCGACATCCTCGAGCTGCTCGTTCTCGCCGATCTGCCACTGCGCGTTGAGGCGCTGGCGGCTGGTCCGCTGGAGCTGCTCGAACCCGTGAGCACTCAGGCAGTCCACGTCGATCGCCAAGACGCGCCTGAACTCGTCGAGCAAGATGCCCATGAGCTCGGCCCTCAGCGCGGGTGGCGCTGCGGCGAGATGAGGGTCGATCTGCCAGATCTGCTCGGCTTCGGCGAGCTGATCTAGGCCGATGTACTCGACACGCAACAACCCGACCTGTTCGAGGTTGGGCATCGTCACGCGCCACCCGCGCTTCAGATCAACGTAGAGCCGATACTCGATGACGTGGCGCAGGGCGCTCATCGTCTGGTCGTGGCCGATGATCGCATCAGGTGCTGCGGAGAAGTCGCTCGGCCCGAGCGCAAGTGCCTCCGTGACACGGTGCGCAACCGACTCGTGGGTGAGACCGTCCGGCGCGTCCGCAAGCGCTTCAGCAAGAGCGCCACGCAGCAACGAGACCTGAACGAAATCGTTGAAGTGACCGGCCTGAAGCGAGGCGTCCTGGCGATTGTCCACGAAGGTGAGCAGCTTGCGTGCTTCGTCGGCGAGATCCTCGGCCTGGCGCAAGCTTCGAACCACGCTGGTGCTCACGACCGTCATCGCCGACGAACGACCCTCCTGGTCGAGCGTGGCGAGCTTTGAGAAGTCATTGCTTCGTGGCTGGTCGTAGGTGACACCGCAACGAAGACAGAACGAGAACGGTGTCGAGATGAACCAGGCCGGAACGTCCTCGGCAGCGTCGGTCTTTACGCCGTCGGGCCGCACGTGCACCTTGGTCGGGAGGTATTTCTTGCGCACCGGCAACACTTGAGCCGAGTTGTCGTCACCTTCACTCGTCCAGTGCTCGGGCACCCGACCCTCAGCGAGTGGATCGAGTGGCCACGGATAGTCCGTCGAGATGTAGAGGTAGCCGTTGACCGCATCGCCGCCCGAGGCATCTGCGTCGCGCCGGGCAACGAAGGTTTCCTGGCCATACGGAGCGGTCTTGGCAACGACGTAGTACTCCTGGCCACACTCCCGGCAGAATCCGAGCGGAAGGAGCACCTTCTCGGAGTCGTCGGGTACCCGCACCTGGTAGCGGTCGGTGAGATACCGGTCGCCTTCCGCTCCGATGCTCGCGTAGACGGTGTCCCCCTTCGACAGGAACTGGTGTAGTCGGAACGCGAAGATCGGGCGACCGTTGGGCCCCCGAAGCGATGAGCCCGCAAGCAGCGTCGACTCGATCGCCATCCGGCATTGGAAGGCAGAGCGACCGGTGAGCTCGGCGAGGCTTTCCGACGCTGCGGTCACAGTCGTCGGCCGTTGCCGAGCGAGTTCGCCCGAGGACGGACCTGCGGCGATTCCGAACGTCGACTCGACCCAGCGTGCAAGCGGATCGTTGACGAACTCGCCCACCTCGGTGGGTGGGTTCGCGTCGATCGCCCGTCGAAGCTCGTCCGCCGATGCCGGTTGCTCGTCGGTGGCCCTCAGGAGCGTCTCACCGATCACATGGTCGGGGTCGACCCGAGTCCCGAACAAGCGCGTCGCAACGTCGGCCACGAGTGCGGCCTGGTCGGTTGCCGACCCTTCGGTCGTCATCGTCGCTGACGTGCCCACGACTTGGAGGGCGGGTGACTTACACGCGCTGCGCACCCGGCGGATCAGCATCGCCACGTCGCTCCCCTGGCGACCTCGATAGGTGTGTAACTCGTCCAGGACGAGAAACTCGAGACCCTCGGCAGCCCGAATGAGGTGCTTGCGCTCGTCGGGCCGCGTCAGGACGAGATCGAGCATGACGTAGTTCGTCAGGATGATGTCGGGCGGATGCGCCAGAATCTTGGCTCGATCGTCGGGGGTCTCCTGCCCCGTGTAGCGAGCGAACGTGACCGGCTCGTTGCCGACGCCGAAGCCGAACTCCAAGAACTTGCGCAGCTCATTCATCTGGCTGTTCGCAAGCGCGTTCATCGGATACACGATGATCGCCCGGACCCTGCGCTCGTCGGGCCGTTCTTCTTTCGCCCGGATCACCCGATCGACGATGGGCGCAATGTAGGCGAGCGACTTTCCGGAACCGGTGCCAGTCGTGAGGACGTACGAGCTGCCGGTCCGAGCCGCTTCGATCGCTTCACGCTGATGGCGATGAAAGCGAATGGGCGAGCCAACCCCTGTATCCAACTCGCTGTCCTTCACCCGGAAGACCTTCCCTGACGTGGGATGAAGGAGGCCGGCGGCCACGAGTTCGTCGACGGATCCACCCGTCGCAAAGTTCGGGTTGAGTGAGAGCCAGGGTTGAGGCCACTGTCGCCCTTCGGTCGATCGTTTCTCCAGTAATTCTGCAATCCGATCGTCACGCGCCTCGACGAACGACGAGGTGAACGACTGATAATCGCGGACCAGCTGATCCCGCACCCCAAACACGTCCACGTTGTGAAGCTACTCGCAGCGGTCAATTCGTGGCAGAACCCCGAACGCGACCGACCCGTCAGCCGCCGATCACCGCCACGAGATTGCCTACACGATCGATTGCCTGCCTTCTCCCCCACCCAACGAGAACTCGACCTACAGCTACACAGATTCACCGAGGGTGTGGACCGGCTCGACCGTGCTACGCGCTTCCGGGTATTTGCCATGACCGACGCCGTCACGATTCTGGGCCTGGTGCGGCCATGGTGCCACCTACCTCCGAGACGCGCTCGATGTCGGAGCGATTCATCCCGACGAACTCGACGGTCTCACCCTGCGCACCCCCGCCGCGGCGCTGCTCGACATGGCCGGTGAAGAGTCGCCGATGACCGCTTCCGATCGGTACGCGACGGTCAGGATGTTTTACGACGCAATCAAGGTCCGCGTCGCGACCGAGTCCGTGAGATCGGGCCACTCCAGATCGACGTAGAAGCCATCGAACAACTCCTGCGCGCAGACGAGCGCCGGAGTACGCCTTGGTACGGTGTGAGCATGACGGAAGTTGGACGAGCGGTCTTGGCCGAAGCGCTCGACCTGCCCGTGCGTGAGCGCGCGGACATCGCCGCCGAGCTCCTCGCCAGCCTTCGAGCGCCCGAGGACGCGAGCGATCACGACGTCGAACGATTGTGGGCCGACGAGATCCGGCGACGCGTCGAGCGAGTCGAGTCTGGTGAGAGTGCAACGGTTCCGTGGGACGACGTTCGCGCCGAAGCTGAACGGCGACTCGCTCAGAGGTGAGCCGTGCGGTTCGCTTCGATCCAGCCGCACGACTCGAAACGCTCGAAGCCGCCGAGTGGTACGACGAACAACGAGCCGGGCTCGGAGAAGAGTTC
The DNA here is from genome assembly GCF_000350145.1 of Ilumatobacter nonamiensis YM16-303. Lineage (GTDB taxonomy): Bacteria > Actinomycetota > Acidimicrobiia > Acidimicrobiales > Ilumatobacteraceae > Ilumatobacter_A > Ilumatobacter_A nonamiensis. Next base: position 40,432 of record NZ_BAOL01000004.1, read on the forward strand.
CTCCACGCAATCGACCGAACCATCGACCTCGCTCGTCGACGCAGAGTTCCGGGTGCACCCGTCGCCAGGCTCGAAGACCTCGAAGACGTTCGTCGACTCCCCATCCTGCGATTCCCGTACCAGCTCGTCATAACCGTCTCGGCCGACGAGCTCGTCATTGTCGCGGTCATGCATGAGCGACGTAGACCCGCATACTGGATCGATCGTCTCGACGAGTGACCGACCCCGGCGGGCGCGCTGACCGGCGTGCCTAATTCGTGCCTAGAACAACGCGAAACAGGGCGGATTTCGGCACAACAGCGAACAACACGAACGGTCCGAAAATAGGCTCTGAGCTGGTCGAATAGCTATCTACCAGGCGCGATGCCGATGCGGCCCGAGTGCTTCCCAAGCTGAGAACGCGGGTTCGATTCCCG
>NZ_BAOL01000003.1 GCF_000350145.1 Ilumatobacter nonamiensis YM16-303
GCTCCGTGCGCGAACTGTTCACGAGAACGCCGTTGACGCGTCGCCCACGCCTGGCTCGGCCGGTCAGGCCGACCCGGACGGCGGGTGGCGCCGGTGCGTGGTGCCCGTGATGAGTCGTGCCCCGCGACGCCCGGTGAGGTACTGCCAGACCCAGGTGCTCATCGTGCGCAGCTTCGACCGGAAGCCGATCAGCGACCAGACGTGGACGAAACACCACACGAGCCACGCCAACAGACCACCGAAACGCAGCCTCGGGCTCAGGTCCGCGACCGCCTTCGAGCGGCCGATCGTCGCGAGTGACCCCTTGTCCTCGTAGACGAAGGTGGGTCGGGCGCTGCCCGAGAGATCGGCCTCGATGCAGCGGGCGGCGTGCTCGCCTCCCTGGATCGCCGCCGGCGCCACACCGGGAACGGCGACCCCGCCCGACTCGGACGCCGCGAGGTCACCGATGACGAAGACCTCCGGGTGGCCGCCGACCGCGAGTTCGGCGGTCACGGGGACGCGACCGGCCCGGTCGAGGTCGGCGGCAACCGCGCGACCCAGCGGTGACGCGGCGACGCCGGCTCCCCACAGCACGGTCGCCGAAGGAATTGGTCCGTCGGCGGTGGCGACCCCGTCTGCGTCGATCCCGGTGACGGCCGTCGAGGTCCGGACGTCGACCCCGACGTCGGTCAACTGTTTCTCGGCCGAAGCGGACAGCGAGTCGGGAAACGCCGGCAGGACGCGGGGTCCGGCCTCGAGGAGCACAACTCGACTCGCTGTCGTGTCGATCGTCCGGAAGTCGGCGCGCAGCGTCGTCGTCGCGATCTCCTTCACGGCGCCGGCCAGTTCCACTCCGGTCGGCCCTGCGCCGACCACGACGAAGGTCATCTGCCGCGCTCGCTCGTCGGGATCGGTCGTGGCCTCGGCACGCTCGAAGGCGAGCAGGATGCGACGCCGGACGTCGAGTGCGTCATCGATCGTCTTGAGTCCTGGGGCGAACTCGGCCCAGTCGTCGTTGCCGAAGTAGGAATGCGTCGCTCCGGTGGCGACGATGAGGTAGTCGTAGCCGATGTCGCCGTCGGTGACGCGCACCGTCCGCGCATCGAGATCGACGTCGAACACCTCGTCGAGCAGCACCCGGGCGTTGTCCTGCTTGCGGATGACGTGCCGGATCGGCTGCGCGATGTCGGACGGGTTCAGCCCTGCGGTGGCCACTTGGTAGAGCAGCGGTTGGAACGTGTGATGGTTCTCCCGGTCCACGACGGTGACGTCGACATCGACATCCGCGAGTGCTCGCGTCGCAGCGAGACCGCCGAAACCGCACCCGACGATCACGACGTGTGGACGATCGGACGACTGGCGGTTCATCCCCGTATTCTCTCGCGCGGCATCGGTTTCGGCGCGACGGGCACGAAACGCAGGCGAGTGGGCGATGGCGGCGTCCCGGCGAATGTGTGAAGATCGATCCGTGACAGCTCAGCAGTCCTCATTCGTCTCCTCTGCGGACGGGACGACCATCGCAACGTCGTCATGGACCGACGTCGACAAACCGCGAGGCGCCGTCCAGATCGCGCACGGGCTCGCCGAGCACGCAGAGCGGTACGACCGCTTCGCGACCGCGCTCAACGGTGCGGGTTTCCTCGCGTTCGGCACCGACCATCGCGGACACGGCCGCACCGGCCAGGACCGGCTGGGCGACTTCGGCAGCGTCGGCTTCGACGGATTGATCGCGGACGTCGTCGAGTACGGAGCCGCGATCACCGAGGAGTACGGCGTGCCGTTGTTCCTGTTCGGTCATTCGATGGGATCGTTCGCCTCGCAGTCGATCGTCATCGACAACTCCGCGCAGTACGCCGGCATCGTCCTCTCCGGGTCGACCGCGCTCGACCTGCTCGCGGCGGGACTTGCGGAGTCGGACGGACCCGTCGGGCTCGAGGCGTTCAACGTGGGCTTCGAACACCGGACGGGGTACGAATGGCTGACCCGCGACGAGTCCGAGGTCGACGCGTACGTCGCCGATCCATTCTGCGGGTTCGACCTCCCCGACGAGCTGGTGCCGTCGTTGTTCGCTCCCGCGGAGCGCCTCGGCGATCCGACGGTGCTCGCCGGGATCCGCGACGACCTTCCGCTCCTGGTCACGTCGGGAAGCGCCGACCCGCTCGCGGGCGGCGGTCAACTCGTCGAACTCCTCGGGCAGCGCTATCGCGATGCCGGGGTCACCGACGTGACCGTGACGCTCTACCCGGGCGCCCGCCACGAGATCCTCAACGAGACGAATCGCGACGAGGTGACCGCCGACATCATCGCCTGGTTGTCCGACCACGTGGCCGACTGACCGGTCACCCGGCCGGCGCGCAGCACGCGACGACCGGGCGACCCCGTCACAGCAGGGTCACGGCAGTTCGTTGACCCGATCGGTGCTCGGTGGAGCCACCGGGCTGAATGCCGCCAGGTAGTTCGACAGCGCCTCGAGGTCGTTGCCACCGTCGAGACGCGGGGCGGTGATCGTGGCGAACGTGCCGAAGTTGTCACCGCCGTCGGCCAGGAAGTTGTTGACCGTCACGTCGTAGATCGCCGCCGGATCGAGGGGCACGCCGTCGAGCACGGCGTTGCTGATCGTGACCGAGGTGCAGTTCCCGCCGACGATCGTCGTCGCGAGGTCGTAGGTGAAGCCTTCGGACACCCCGAGGTGCAGGAACGGTCGGCTGGAGCCGGCCGGCTGGCACTGCTCCTCGAGTACCGACACGATCTGCGCACCGGTCATCGGGAACGTCACCAACGTGTTCCCGAACGGCTGGAACGTGAACGCCTCACCGTAGGTGACGACGCCGTCGCCTTCTCCCGCCGACGAGGCGTAGGTGAGGTCCGAGCGCACGCCACCGGGATTCATGAACGCCACATCCGCCCCGTTCGAGGACGTCGCCCACGCCTGGGCGTCCGCGATGAGGTTGCCCGCAGCGGACTCGACACCACGGTCCGATCCCGTCGGAGATCCCCCACGGTTGATGTCGGCCGTGATCGTTCCGAGTGGCGTGTTGCCGGCATCGTCGAAGAGCGGCTGCCACTTGTCGATCACCGCGGTCACCGCGGGGTCGGGCGAGAGGGCGGCCTGCTCCACCACATGGTTGGTTGCGGTGCTCAGGTCACGGCGGACGTCTTTCGTGCGCTTGTCGAGCACGAGGTTCATCTCGGTCACGACCCGTCCGAACGAATAGGCGCTCGTCACCAGACGCGGGTCACCGGCGGCGTCGGCGAGCGAGCAGTTGTACGGCAGGTGCGTGTGGCCGGTGATCATCGCGTCGATCGCCGGATCCAGCGCGTCGTTGATCGCGAGGATCGGTCCGCTGATGCCGTCGCACGAGTTGACGTCGCCGGGTGCCGGATTCTGCATCCCGCCCTCGTGCAACAGGACGATGATCGCCTCGACCCCCTGATCCTGCAGGATCGGGACGAGCGCATTGGCCGTCTCGGCCTCGTCGAGGAACTCGTAGCCCTGAATGCCTGCCGCGGCGACGAGGGTGTCGGTCGCCTCGAGGGTCATGCCGATGAAGGCGACCTCGACGTTCTTGAACTTCTCGATCGAGTAGGGCGGGAGTGGGCTGTCGCCGTTCTGGTCGACCACGTTCGCGGAGAGCCAGTCGAAGTCGGCTCCGGCATACGGCTCAGCGGGGAAGTAGCAGCCGTCCTCGGGGTGGCACCCGCCGTTCTGCATCCGCAGGAGCTCGGTGACGCCTTCGTCGAATTCGTGGTTGCCGACACCCGACACGTCGAGCTCCATCGCGTTCAGCGACTCGACGGACGGCTCGTCGTGGAAGAGCCCCGAGAACGCTGTCGAGCCGCCGATGAGGTCGCCGGCTGCCGCCGTGATGCTGTACTTCTGTCCCTGGCGAAGCTCGTTCAGCTTCGCCGACAGGTACTCGCCGCCTCCGGCTTCGGCACCGTCGACGGTGCCGTTTCCGGTCGGTTCGACGTGGCCGTGGTAGTCGTTGAAGCCGAGGACCTGGACGTCGATCAGCTGGCCCTTCGGGTCAGGATTGCCCGGCGGCTTCGGCTTGTCCTTCCCCGCGGCCGCCGTCGACGCCGAGATGCCCACGGCGCCGATCGCCAGTGCGGCAACACCCAACCCGACAAACAACCGGTGTCGACGAGTGCGGATCTCTCGACCTGTGCGTGATGTCGTTGACACGATGATGCTCCTTGTCGCTTGTGCTCGTTCTTCGGGACGACGACGGTGACCGAGTCGACGGCTCGAAGCCCCCCGCACACTGTCAGCTCCGAGCTCGAACTTCAACACACCCCGTGATCGCGCACCCACTGTCGGTCCCGGTTGGTTCCCCAGTCATTGCCGCGTCACGATCGGATCCGCGCACGAGCGCAGGTGGACCCTGTCTCGATCAGCCAGTGCTCAGTGGTTGCTGCGCGCCTCGATCAGTCCGTCGGCGCCGTCGGGACCGGCGCAGCTCGTCCTTGGGGATGCGGTCCGACGCCGAGAGCTTCAGGCGGGACGCGAGAGCACGTGAACGACACAGACCGCGCCGACACCGACCATGTGTGCGAGCCCGGTTCGAGCGTCGGGCTGCTGGCGTTCGCCGCCTTCGCCTCGCAGCTGCGTCGTGATCTCACAGATCTGGCCGACACCGGTGGGACCGGTCGGGTGGCCCATGGCGAGAAGCCCTCCCGATGGGCTGACTGCGACGCGACCGCCGATGTCGAACTCACCCGACATCAGTGCCTCCGCAGCGTGCCCGGGCTCGCAGAGCCCCATCGCCTCCACGTAGAGCAGTTCCTCGACGGTGAACGCATCGTGGAGTTCGACCACGTCGAGGTCGCCGGGGCCGATGCCGGCCTCGCCGAGCGCCTGCTCGGTCGTTGCCTTCGTGAGCGCCACGTCGAAGTTCTCGCCGTCATACACCTGCTCGGACTGCGACGCCGAGGAACTGATCCGTACGGCCCGTGACCGATCGATGCCGAGCCGTTCGATCGCATCCTCGGAGACGATGATCGCCGCTGCCGCGCCCTCACCGATCGGGGTGCACTGCAGCCGAGTCAGGATCCCACTGATCTGCGGCGGCTCGAGCACGTCCTCGAGCGTGCGCACCTTGCGTCGTTGAGCGTTCGGGTTGAGCGCGCCGTTCCGGCTGTTCTTGACCGCCACCTGGGCGAAGTTTTCGGGTGTCGCCCCGGTTTCGTGCATGTAGCGATCGGCCAACAATGCGAAGTGGGTGAACGGCGCGGCGCGGCCACCGACGAGGTCGCGGGCGCCGGCGGCTCCCTGCGGCATGGTGAAGTTGAGCGGCTTGTCGACCCCGACCGCGATCGAGACATCCGCGAGACCTGCCGCGACCTCGAAGGCGGCCTGGCGGACGGCCGTCGATCCCGACGCCGAGGCATTCTCGACCTGGACCATCGGGATCCCGGTGGATCCGAGGTGGCGGTACATGAGACGCGACAACGCCATCGCCGTCGTGGCGGTACCCGTGTAGGCACTCTCGACATCGGTCCACTCGATTCCGGCGTCGGCGAGCGCACCGCGGATCGCGTGCACCCCGAGCGCCGTGTACGGCGTCTCGCCGGGGCGCTGGTAGGGATGCAGTCCGATGCCGACCACATAGACCGGACGAAGATCCGACAGCGGACGCCTCACGACCGAACCTCCTCGATCGCAGCGAAGACCGGTTCGACGACGTCGTTGCCGTCGTCATCGACACGTTCGACCTGCCATGTCGCGGCAACCCGCTGGCCGACGCTGAATCCGTCGGAACCCGGATCGCCCATGCCTCGGGCGATCGGACCGTCGTCGAGGCGTACCTCGACGATCGTGAACGGCGTCGGTGGCTCGCCGAAATGGCGGTGCACGGTCGCGCTGGCGTGGATCACCCCGGCGGCTTCCACGGCGATCGGGGTCAGCTGTTCCTCGAGCGCTCCACACACGTCACAACCGATCGCGATCGGAGGGAACGCAACCCTTCCGCACGACGCGCAGCGCGTCGCACGCAGCGTCGGGGATTCGGCGTCGGGGTCGAACAGTTCGGGGTGAGCGGCAACTCGCATTCGCATCCTCTCGAGAAAACTTACTTGCTAAGCGTTCAGCATGTTAGTACGTTCGTGCCATGCCGTCCAGCGCCCGCAGTACGACGAGTACCGGTCGCCGCACCCAAGGGGAGCGGCGCACCGAAGCCGAGACCGCGCTGCTCGATGGCGCTGAGCGATTGTTCGCCCGCAAGGGTCTCGACGCCACCTCACTGGCCGACATCGGTGCGGAGGCCGGCTACAGCCGCGCTCTCGTCAATCACCACTTCGGTACCCGGACCGCCCTGGTCGAACGCTTGGCGGCGCGCTGCCAGCGTCGATTCATCAGCGGACTCCGCACCACCGCCGAGACGCAGTGCCCACGCGGCAGCGACACGCTGGTCGCGATCGCCGACGCCTACCTCGACGCGGTCGAGCGCGATGCCGACCGCAGCAGAGCGTTTCTCGTCATGTGGGGATCGTCGTTTGCCGAGGAAGCTCAACTCCGACCCGTCTTCGACGAGGACGACGAGCGTTTCCGAACGAGCATCACCGCGGTGATCCGAGCCGAGCAGGAGGCCGGGGCAATCCGCCACGACGTCGATGCCGACGTGTTCGCGGTCACCTTCGTCGCGCTCCTGCGCGGGATCGCCGGGCAGTTCGCTGTCTCGCCGGCGGCGGTCGACCTCACGGCCGCACGATCGACCTGCGCGCAGATCGTCCACTCCCATCTCGAACCCACCATCAAGGAGAACAGCTGATGTTGCCAGAAGCCGAACGCGGTACGCCCGAGTACTGGGCTGCAGAACGACCCGACGCCACAGCGGTCATCAGCGGCGACACCACCCTCACCTACAGCGAGTGGAACGACCGTGCCGACCGCGTCGCCGAGGGCCTGTCGCAGCTCGGACTCGTCGCCGGGGACCGACTCGGGATGCGATTCCACCTCGGGATCGAATGGTTCGTCATCCAGCGCGCCCTCCAGAAGATCGGAGTCGCGCAGGTCGCGGTGAACTGGAAGCTCACCGCCGACGAGGCTGCCTACATCGTCCGCGACAGCGAGGCCAAGGGACTGGCGTGCAACGACACCGACCCGACGGGCTGGCACGATGCCGATGTCGGACTCGTGGTGACGGTGGGACAAGAGCCGGGCTCTCCCGGCGTGCGCTACGAAGACCTCCTCGACACCGCGGATGCACCCACCCGGTTCGGCCCGCTCCGAGCATCGATGGTCCTCTACACGTCGGGCACCACCGGCGCTCCACGCGGCGTCCCACCGCTCGACCCCGCATCGGTCACCGACCTCGATCGCCTCTTCCGGTACGGCGCCTCCGTCGGCTCGGTGCCGCCGTACCCCGACGAAGCGGTCACCCTGCTCACCTTGCCGATCCATCACGGCGCGGGACCGATGATCGCCACGGCCACGTGCGCGAACGGAGGCACGGCGGTGCTGCTCGATCCGTACGACGCCGAGGAGGCGTTGCGCCTGATCGACCGCCACGGAGTGCAATCCTGGACCGCCGTTCCGACCATGCTGCTGCGGATCATGGCGCTCCCGGAGGACGTCCTCGACCGTTACGACCTGTCGTCGCTCACGGCGCTCACCACCGGAGCGGCGGCGGTTCCCCAGACGCTGAAGGAGTGGGTGATCGAACACCTCGGACCCGACGTGTTGTGGGAGTCGTACGGAGCCAGCGAGGCCGGGATGATCTCCTACACCGCCCCGGAGCATCAGTTGTCCAAGCCCGGGACCAGTGGAATCCCGTTCGACGGTGTCGAGATCGCGATCGTCGACGAACAATGGAACCGTCTTCCGGCCGGCGAAACGGGCGAGATCGCCGTCAACACACCGACGGTGCTGAAGGGATACCTGGGCCGCGACGAACTCGGCGAGGACACCATCAAGGACGGCTTCTACCGCACCGGCGATGTCGGGCACCTCGACGAGGACGGCTTCCTGTTCATCACCGACCGGATCAAGGACATGATCGTCGCAGGCGGTGTCAACATCTACCCCGCGGAGATCGAGAAGGCGATCGTCGAGCATCCCGACGTCGAGGACTGCGCGGTCATCGGGATCCCCCACGACGACTTCGGCGAGCAGCCGCTGGCCTACGTCGTGCCTCGCTCAGGAAGCTCGCCCACCGCCGACGACATCCTCGCGTTCCTCGACGGCCGACTGGCCTCGTACAAGCGACCACGGGGGTTCGAGTTCGTCGAGTCCCTGCCGACCAGCCCGATGGGCAAGGTCCTCAAGAACGATCTCCGCGCACCGCACTGGGAAGGACGCGACCGGAGTGTCTGAGCGAATCGACCGCCGGAACATCCTCGAACTCACCGGGCGAACCGCGCTCGTGACCGGTGCCGGGCAGGGCGTGGGTGCCGAGACGGCCCGCTACCTCGCAGCCCAGGGCGCCAACGTCGTGATCAACGACTACGTCGCCGAACGCGCCGAAGCGGTCGTCGCAGAGATCGTCGATGCCGGTGGCCACGCCGTCGCCGCCCCGGCGGACATCACCGACTTCCAACTCGTTGCCGACCTGGTCGCGTCGACGAGCGCCGAGCTCGGCCCGATCGACGTGCTGGTGAACAACGCCGGCAACGCCGGAGCCGACCCCGATGCTCTCACCGGGAAACCGTTCTGGGAGAAGGACCCGGCCGAGTGGGAGCCGTTCCTGCAGGTCAACCTGTACGGAGCACTCAACTGCAGTCGGGCGGTGATCCCTGGGATGATCGCCGCGGGCAACGGTGGCCGACTCATCACCGTGATCAGCGACGCCGGTCGCGTCGGCGAGTCGGGCCTCGAGGCGTACTCCGCGGCCAAGGCAGGAGCTGCCGGTCTCACCCGTGCGCTCGCGCGCAGCCTCGGCCGCTACGACATCACCGCGAACAACGTCGCCATCGCCGCCACCCGCACGCCGGCGATCACGGCCATGACCGACAACGAGGACTACGCCAAGAAGGTCCTGCGGAACTATGTGATCCGCAGGTTCGGCGAACCGTCCGACCCCGCCGCACTGATCACGTTCCTCGCCTCCGGGGCGTCGGGATGGATCACCGGACAGACCTACCCAGTGAACGGAGGATTCAGTGTCAACCAGTGAAGTTCCCGAGGTGCCGAACGCGGCGCCAACCGGTCCAGACGCCATCAGGACCGAGCGGGTCGGCGAGCACCTGCTCGTGATCCGCATCGACCGACCCCACCGCCGCAATGCCTTCGACGGTGCCACCGCGCGCGCGATGGAAGCCACGATCGACGCCTACGAAGACGACGATTCGCTGTTCTGTGCGATCATCACCGGCTCCGACATCGTGTTCTCCAGCGGGCAGGACCTGATCGCCGCCGCCTACGACGACATGGGCGCGTCGCCGAAGCGAGGCGGGTTCGGCATCATGGGCAAGCCGCCCACCAAGCCGGTCATCGCCGCCGTCGAGGGCCACGCTCTCGCGGGTGGCCTCGAACTGTGCCTCGCGTGTGACCTGATCGTGTCGTCGCGCACGGCAACGATGGGAATCCCCGAGGCGGCCCGATCGCTCGTCGCGATCGGCGGTGGACTCTTCCGCCTCCCGAAGCGGATCCCCTACCACCTGGCCATGGAGCTCGCTCTCACCGGCAAGGCATGGTCGGCCGAGCGAATGGCCGAACTCGGTTTCGTCAACAAGCTCACCGAACCGGGCGAAGCCCTTGCGGGAGCGATCGAGCTCGCCGACGAGATCCTCGCGGCCGGACCGCTCGCCGTACGCGCCAGCAAGCAGATCGTGCAGCGCGCATACGACTGGGACGATGGCGACGGCTGGAAGAACCAGATGGAGTACGCCGCTCCGGTCATGGCGTCTGAGGATCTGAAGGAAGGCCTCGCCGCCTTCGCCGAGAAACGGCCGGCCGTCTGGAAAGGACGCTGACATGACCATCATCGAACCCCGACTCCAGTCCGACCTGCTGGCGGACCGCGTCGCGATCGTCACCGGCGGCTCGCGCGGCATCGGCGGCGCCACCTCCACCATGCTCGCGGCGAACGGCGCCAAGGTCGTGATCGCCGAGGTCGACGCCGCCAAGGCCGAAGAATCGGTCGCCACACTGAACGACGCATACGGAGCGGGGACCGCCAGCGCGTTCGTTGCCGACCTCGTCGCTCCCGACTCGTGCGATCGGCTGGTCGCCCACACTCGCGACACATTCGGCGGCTCACTCGACATCGTCGTCAACAACGCCGGATACGCATGGGACGGTGGCATCCACTCCATGACCGACGAGCAATTCCAAGCGATGCTCGACATCCATCTCGTCGTTCCGTTCCGGCTGGCGCGCGCCACCGCACCTGTCTTCCGCGAACTCGCCGGAGCCGACGGCGACCGCGACGACATCTATCGCAAGACCGTCATGGTGTCGTCGATGGCCGGACAGTGGGGCCTGCAGGGTGCGGGCAACTACGCCGCAGCCAAGGCGGGCATGCTCGGCCTCATGCGAACCATGTCCCAGGAGTGGGGCAAGTATCGGGTGTGCGTGAACGCTGTCGCCTTCGGCATCATCCAGACGCGGTTCGGACTCCCCCAGTCCGAGGACGAGGTCATCGAGGTCGGTGGCCGCACGGTGCACGTGGGCATGCCGGCCAAGCAGGCCGAACGGAGGGGAGTCTCACTCGACGAGAAGCCCACCGAGGAGCAGATGTACGCCTCGCAACCGGTGCCGAATGCGATGGTCCCGCTCGGTCGCACGGGCAACATCCGAGACGCTGCCGAGTCGATCTTCTGGCTCTGCTCGCCGCTGTCCGACTACGTCACCGGCCAAACCCTCGTCGTCAGCGGCGGCGCGAAGGGCGGCATGAGTTGACCTCCGACACCACGACGATGAGACACATCGCCGACGAGTTCGTGGCCGCCTGGAACGATGCCGACGCCGACCGTCTCGAGCAACTGTTCCACCCCGACTTTCGGTGGCACATCGCGGTCACCGACCATGACGACCCGAACATGCGGTCGCTGCAGTCCGAGCTGCTCGACGGGATGAACCTGCCGTGGCAGCAATCGATCTACGACAAGGCCGAAACGCTCGAGGTCTTCCGCGGAATCTTTGCCGCGACCGATCAGTTCCAACTCGAACTGAAGTCGGTGATCGCCGACGGCGACCGCGCCGCGATCGAGGCCGTCGGCGACGCGATCAACCCGCTCAACGGGCGCCGATACCAGAACCTGTACTGCTACGTGTTCGAACGCCGCGACGACCAACTCGTCCTGTTCCGGGAGTACCAAGACACCTTGCATCTCTTCGACGTGTGGGTCGCGGAGTAGGCCACGCACGACAGCGGCGCAGCGCGCGCTGCGCCGGCGGCACCGAGAGGAGAGAGATGGCTCGATCGGTCGTGAGGCTGGAAGATCAGAGAGCGAGCCGATTCCCCGACCGGTGTGTGCTGTCCGGTGTTGCGACCGACCGTGCGGTGCACGCGACCGCTGTCGTGTGGAGGGGCCGTCGCTGGATTCTCGGCATTCCCGGAATGGTGCCGGTGCTGGGCGTCGTGCACGAACGCGCACGCGTGTCGTTGCCGGTGAGTACCCGGGTATGGAGGACGTGGCACCGCCGAAACGTTGCCGCGCTGACGGTGTTGGTGTTCGGTGCCGGGTTGATCGCCGCGAGCACAGTGCGCCAGGCCGGCGATCTGTTCGGCGTCGGCCTCGTGCTCGTCCTGGTCGCCGGCACGTATCGAACGCGCGCCCATCACAATTACTGGACCACCTGTCGCCTGAGCGCCGACCGAGCCACCGTGGTCATCGAGCCGACTCATCCGGAGTTCGACCAGCAGGCGCGCGAGCTCTTCACCCGATCGATCCGAAGGTAGACGCCGTTCCGCTCGGGTCGCCCGCACCGACCGCCGATGTGCAAGGGTTCAGCACGCACCACGACAGAGGAGGAACCACATGAGCGGACGAGCTACGGAGCGAACGATCGTCACCACGGGGGCCAACTCGGGCATCGGTCTCGCAACGGTGATCGAGGCGGCGATCCGCGGGCATCGCTCGGTCGGTACGGTTCGGTCGGAAGAGAAGGCGAAGACCGTGCACGCTGCTGCAGACGAAGCAGGCGTCACGGTCGAGACAGCGCTCCTCGACGTCACCGACGAGGCGGCCGGGGCAGCGGTCGTCGACGAGTACCGTCCCGACGCTCTGGTGAACAACGCCGGCTTCTCGATCACCGGTGCCATCGAGGACGTCACCGACGACGAAGCCCGTTTCGCATTCGAGACGATGGTCCTCGCGCCGATGCGGTTGGCGCGCCTCTCGGTGCCGCACATGCGTGACCGCGAGTGGGGCCGGATCGTGAACGTGTCGTCGATCTACGGGCGAACGAGCACCCCGTTGACCGGTTGGTATCAGGGTTGCAAGCACGCCCTCGAAGGACTCTCGGACGCGCTGCGCATGGAAGTCGCTCGGGACGGGATCAAGGTCGTGCTCGTCGAGCCGGGCGGCGTGAAGACTGCGATCTGGGACGAGACCGAACGTGACCTGGACAAGCGTTCGGGTTCGCGATTCGACGCGAGCTATCAGCGCTCATTGGACAGTGCTCGTCTGTGGCAACCGATCATGATCGAGTCGAAACACTGTGCGAAGGTGATCGTCGACACGATCGAGGGGAACCCGCGAGCTCGATATCGGGTGGGGCTCGATGCACAGGCGCTCGGCCTCACCGAGAACCTCGTTCCGACGTTCGTCCGGGATCGGATCGCACGCATCACACTCGGGCTCTGACAGCCGACCCGGTGACGTCCACGTTCGGCACGAATGGAACCTCGCGTCGTCGGAGTCGCGGGTCCTTGTCGTCAGTCGACGACGACGTTCAGCGGCAGGTACTTGTGGCCCCCGACGAAGAGCGTGCTGATCAAAGCCGGGTCCCCAGCGAGTTCGATGTCACGGAGGCGGGGAATCAGCTCCCGGAAGAACGCTCGTAGTTCGATCCGAGCAAGTTGGGCTCCAAGGCAGAAGTGTGCACCGTGGCCGAACGCAAGGTGCCTGTTCGGCGTTCGACCGACGTCGAAGTTCTCAGGGTTGTCGAAAGCGAGCTCGTCGCGGTTCCCACTCGGATAGAGCAGGAGCAGAGCATCACCCTGCCGCACGGGGTTGCCCTGCAGCTCCGTGTCCTGGGTAGCGGTTCTCATGAACGACTTCACCGGCGTGGTCCACCGAAGCATCTCCTCGACGGCGGAGTTCAGGAGCTCCGGTTGTGCCTCCAGGCGGGACAACTGGTCAGGGAAGCGAGCGAGCGCCTCGACGCCGCCGGCGAGCACGGCGGCCGTCGTGTCGTGACCGGCAGTGGCAAGAATCGCGAAGTAGGAAATGGTCTCGAGATCGGGAAGGGGTTCCCCGTCCAGGCGCGCATTTGCGATGGCTGATGTCAAGTCGTCGGTCGGATGGGCCCGCCGATCCGGGGCGAGCTGGCCCAACCACTCGAACCAGTCGGGGCCATCGCCGAGATTCGCCGCTGCCGTCGCCACGTAGTCGGGATCCTCGGCACCGAAGTTGATCTGCGTCTGACGGAGGATGTACTCGCCATCGTCGTCCGAGATGCCCAGCATCGCACAGATGATGCGGAGCGGCATCCACATCGAGACGGTCGAGACGAAGTCGAACGCGCCTGTCTGCTCGGCCATCAGATCAACCGCGTCCTTGGCGAACGTTGCAGCTCGTTCCTCCATCACCCTCAGATTCTTCGGGATGAACCAGTCGGCGGCGAGCGCCCGATACGCCGTGTGATCAGGCGGGTCCATACGAACCAGTGACCGCACGCCGACGCCGCCGCTCGCGTCCTCTTGGCTCTTGCGAAAGAGCCGATACCGGGGGCCCGCTTGAAAGCGATCCGCGTCGCGCTCGATCGTCTGGATGTCCGCATGACGAGTCACGGCGTGGAACGGTCGAAACTGGTCGTGCTCGACCAGGTGAATCGGCGCTTGGTCCCGGAGCACCCGGCACGCGCGCTCGAGGCGACCGTCGGCGTATGCGACTGGGTCGACCAGAGCCTGGCCGGCGCCTTCGACGTTCATGTCGTGATGTTGATCTTCGGTGAGCATGTGGGTTCTCCGATCTCCGATTCAACGCACCCCGAGGTGGTGTCGACGATCATCGGCCGCCGGAACGCATTCGCTCGGCGGCATCGCGGGGAAAGCCGTGGGGCAGCTCCCGCTCCTGAAGCAGCGCATCGAACCGACTCGTCTGCAGGCGATCGTCGACGAGCTTCTTCACGATCCGGTTCGTGTCGCGCGAGTTCGCCAGGATCTCGGCGACGAGGCCGTCGACGGTGGAGTCGAGGTCGTCATCGGCGACGCACCGGTCGACGAGTCCGATCTCCGCAGCGGCGCGGGCGTCGATGCGACGACTCGTGAACATCAGTTCTTTGGCGGTGGACCGCCCGACGCGCTCGGGGAGTCGAATCGACATTCCCCAGATCGGGACCAGGCCCCACTGCCCGTGCGTGTCGCCCAGCTTCGCCGACTCCGCGGCGACGAGCAGGTCACAGGCCAGCGCGAGTTCGAGTCCGCCGGTGTAGCAATGGCCGTGGATGCGAGCGATCGTCGGCTGGGGAAGGGCTTCGAGAGCGTCGACCGTCTCGGGTTCGAAGTGTTTCGACGGTGCCTCTTCCTGAGTGGCGATCGCGCCGAGGTCATGGCCGGCGCAGAAGGCTCGCCCCGCGCCGGTCAGCACCACGCATCCGACGGAGTCACTTTCGGCAATCGCATCGAGGTGCTCGCGCAGTTCGACGAACACGCCCGGGTTCAGCGCGTTCAGCTTGTCGGGTCGATTGAGGATCAGTGTCGTGAGGCCGTCGGAACGATCGGTTCGGACGACGAGTGGCTCGGAGGTCATCCGTTCCTCCCTCTCGGATGTGGTGTCGGGCAGAACGTGGGGTTGCAGAACTGGGTGCCACAGGTGGATCGCGGTGGCGACGCATGATCACCAGGGTCGGAAGGGCGGCCCCGGGGGGAGACGGGGCGGCCCTTCCGACCGGTCGCGGCGTTCCGAGATCAGAACGCCGCTGTCGGCATCACTCGGCGGCGCGCCAGGCCACCTCGACGGCAGGGAGTCCATACCAGTTCGGGACGCCGTAGGGAGCGATGTTCCGAACCCACGGTTGCGCTGCGGTCCGATACTCGATCGTCCAGAGCGGGATCGGTGTGTTCATGTCCTCCATCACGTAGCGCTGGATCTCCTGGATCTTCGCCACCCGCTCGTCGCCGAACAACGACAGCTGCTCGTCGATCAGCGCGTCGAGGGTCGGATCCGAACATGTGCTGTTGTTGCGCGGTCCGTCCGTGTGGTACTGACCTCGGAGCCACTCGTCAGGTTCCTGGAACGGCGTCTGAGGGCCGACGATCATCTCGAAGTCCAACGTGACATTGCCCCGTTCGATGTAGGTGCCGTAGTCCAGCGTCTCGAGGGTGACGTCGATTCCCAGCGCCTCCAGGTCGGCAACCACCCATTCGGTCTGAGCGGTGTAGGCCGGTCCGTACACCTCGGTGGTGAGGACGGTGAGCTCGAAACCGTCCGGATAACCGGCATCGGCCAGCAGCTGCTGAGCGGCCTCGAGGTCGTAGCGATAGGCCTCGAGACGCTCCTCTTCGGGCAACGAGAAGTCCGGGAAGGCCAGCGAGATCGGCGACGTGATCGCGCCGCCGCCCCATACGTTTTCACCCAGTCCCTCACGATCGATCGCGAGGCTGATCGCTCGCCGCACGTCGGGGTCGTTGAACGGTTCGACCTTGCAACTCAACGCCATCCGGCTGAGCCCCTCGCCGAGTGCCAGGAGATACTGCCCATCCGGGTAGTCCTGCTTGAGCTGCTCGTACCCCTCGCGTGAGCTTCCGGCATCGCCCAACAGGTCGATCTCGCCGGCGATGAACGCTGCGTTCCGGGCGGCGGCGTCCTTGATGACCGCGATCCGGAATTCGTCGAGGTACGGCAGTTGGTTCCCGTTGTCGTCGGTCTTCCAGTAGTTGTCGTTGCGGACATAGGTCGTTGCGACGTCGAACTCGTGGGATTCGAGCTCGAACGGCCCGGTTCCGACGGGAGCCTCAGGGTCGTACCCCGACGCCTCGTCGAACGCCTCGGCGGGCAACATCCAGAACTGGTGGTTGGCAAGGTTGTTCGACAACGGCGAGAACTGTTCCGAGAGGTTCAGCTGCACCGTGAAGTCGTCGATCGCCTCGATGGTCTCGACGCGCTCGATCATCGCGCCTTGGAAGGTCGACCGGTACGCCTCCATCGTCGCGACGACGTCGTCGGCGGTGAACTGGCGACCGTTCACCGGCGGAAGGTCCTGCCAATAGACATCATCGCGAAGTTGGATGGTGTAGGTCAGGCCGTCGTCGCTGATCTCGGGCAGTTCGGCCGCGAGTTCGGGGACGGCGGTCTTGCCGAACTGCGGAACGTCGGGCCCGTAGTCCCAGCTGTAGAGCTTGTTGAAGATCGGTCCCAGACGAGTGTGCAGGTTGTAGGAAATCGACGATTGGGGATCCAGCGTCTGCACGTCGGATGTCCACGAATGGGTGAGCGTTCCGCCGTACTCCGGTTCGCCGGTGAACCGGAGGTCGTTCACGGTCTCGATGAGGCTGTCGGCGTTGACGTTGCTCTCCGCGCCGGACTCCGCATCCTCCGACGCTGCATCCTCGGACTCGTCGCCCTCGGACTCATCGTCCTCGGCGGTCTCGGAGTCGTCTTCGCTGTCGAGTCCTGCGGCCTGGTTGGCGAGATCGTCTCCGTCCTCGTCCGCGCCGGTGTCGCCGCTGCCCTGTTCTTCGGTCCCATCGTCGACGCTGCTGTCTCCGTCGGAGCCGCCGCAGGCTGCCACGACGAGTGCGATCGCCGACAGTCCTGCTAGGAGTCGGGTTCTCCGACCCGCTCGTGATTTCCTCATGTCTGTTCTCCTCCTGGTGTTGTTCTGGTGACCTCTGAGTGGTGGGCCCGAGCAGTTGCCCGGCTCGCTGTGTTCGCGATGGTGTGGCGTGTCGACCGAGCGGTCAGAGCACGAGTTTTGGATCGAGGTGGTCGCGCAGTGCGTCGCCGAAGAGATTGAAGGCGAGGACCGAGACGGAGATGGCCGCTGCGGGAAAGAGCAGCATCCACGGATACAAGCGGATCCATTCGCGTGCATCGGACACCATCCGGCCCCATGACGGCTCGGGGGGTGGCACGCCGAGCCCGATGAAGCTGAGACTGGCCTCGGCCACGATCGCGTTGCCGAACGTGAGGCTGGCCAGGATGATGATGGGCGCGAACAGATTCGGGAGCCCGTGGCGTACGACGGTGCGGAACGGGCTCGCGCCGAGCGCGTCAGCGGCACGCACGTAGTCCGAACTGCGGATGCGCAGCATCTCGCCTCGCGCAACTCGAACGAAACTCGGGGTGACGACGATCGTCAGGGCGAGGATCAGGTTGCGGATCGACGGGCCGAGCAGTGCGACGATGAAGAGCGCGAGCACGAGGACGGGAATCGACATCACCGCATCGACGATCCGTTGGAGGACGAGATCGAACCGACCTCCGTAGTAGCCCGAGAAGCCGCCGACCAGCGTTCCGACGACGGTCGCGACGAGCACGGTGACACCGCCGACGGTGAGGCTCACCCGAGCGCCGTACGCAATGCGCGCGAAGATGTCGCGGCCCAGATGGTCGGTGCCGAACCAGTAGGCACCGTTCGGGCCGACCTTGACGTCACCTCGGTTCTGCAGCGCCGGATCGTTCGCTGAGATCACACCGGCGAAGACCGCCATCAGCACGAGCAGCAGAATCACCGCGAGGGCCGCCATCCCGAGCTTCTGCGTCTTCGCGAAGTGACGAGCGCTGCCGACAAAGCGCGAGAACGCCGAATCGGAAGCATCGGCGGAGACGTCGGTGTCCTCGTCGACGACCTCGGATGGCGGGTTCGTCGGAGACCCGAGATGCTGGTTCACGTCGACCATGGGTGACTCCTCACGACGCCCGGATCCGGGGGTCGATCCAGCCGTAGGCGAGATCGACCATGATGTTGACCAAGATGAACATTGCGCCGTACACGAGCGCGGCGGCCTGGATGAGCGGATAGTCGCGAGTGCGGACCGCCTCGAACACCTGACTGCCGAGACCCGGCAACGAGAACATCGCCTCGAGAATCACCGTGCCCCCGAGGAGCCCGCCGAATTGCAGGCCGACCAACGTGAGCACCGGGATCAGCGAGTTCTTGAAGGCGTGCCGAGTGTTGATCATCCGCTCGTCGGCGCCCTTGGCGCGAACGGTGCGGATGTAGTCGGTTCCGAGTACTTCGAGCATCGAGCTTCGAGTCATCCGAGCGGTCGCGGCTCCGACGGACAGCGCCAGCGCGATTGCTGGAAGGATCATCTGTTGAAGGTTGACCCAGGGCGACTCCCAGAATTCCTGGTAGCCGATCGGCACCGAGTAGCCGAACCACTCGGACAGATAGGTGATCATCAAGACGCCGACGAGGAAGTTCGGAATCGACAGTCCGACGATGGACCCGACCCGCAGGATCGCGTCGCTGGGCTTGCCCCGGCGGATGGCGCTCAGCATCCCGACGATCGGCCCGAATGCCAGCGACAGCGCGATCGCGAGGAACGACAGCTCGAGCGTGACGGGCAGCCGCCGCAGGATGATGTCGAGTACCGACTCGTCGCGTACCAAGCTGTCGCCGAAGTCGAGCCGGACGATGCCACTCGCCCAGTCCGCGTACTGCTCGAGAATGGGGTCGTTGAGCCCCATCTCGTCCTTGACCTCCGTGATCCGCTCCTCCGAGAGGCCGGACTCGGCGAGCTGGATGTCGATCGCGTCGCCCGGAACCGAGCGCATGACGAAGAACAAGAACGTCGCGATCAGGAACAGTGCGAGCAGCCCGCTGAGCAACCGCTTGACGATCAGCTGGGTCATCGGACCCTGACTCCGTCGGTCGTGTAGCACGGGCACGCTGCGGCTCGGTGGCCCGGCTCGAATTCCACCGTCTCCGGGATCTGTTGCGTGGCTGCCTCGCAGCTGAACGGACACCTGGTGTGGAACTTGCAGCCAGAGGGCGGATTCGACGGACTCGGGAGCTCTCCCGAGGCGAGGAACGGTTCACGCTTCTCGGCCAGATCCGGGTCGACGACCGGCACCGCGGAGAAGAGCGAGCGGGTGTACGGATGAATCGGATTCTCGAACAGGTCTTCTGTCGCCGCCTGTTCGACGATCTCGCCGAGATACATCACGATGACCTCGTCACTGATGTAGCGCACGACGTTGAGATCGTGCGTGATGAACAGGTACGTGAGGTTCAATTCGGCCTGCAGATCCTTCAGGAGGTTGAGCACCTGAGCCTGGATGGACACGTCGAGAGCCGAGACGGCCTCGTCACAGACGATGACCTCTGGATTGGTTGCCAGCGCTCGGGCGATGCCGATGCGTTGTCGCTGGCCACCCGAGAACTCGTGCGGGAACTTGCGCAGATCCCGACTCGACAGCCCGACCAGTTCGAGCAGCTCGACCACTCGGTCGACCTTCTGCTTGCCGGAGGCAATACCGTGCACCTCGAGGCCCTCGGCGACGATCGACAGGGTGCTCATCCTGGGATCGAGCGAACTGAACGGGTCCTGGAAGATGATCTGCATTCGCTGACGGAGTCGGCGCAGTTCGCCGCGCTGGAGGCCGGCCAGATCGCGACCCTCGAAACGCACCGTGCCTGACGTTGGTTCGAGCAGATGCAGGATCAGTTGCCCTGTCGTCGTCTTTCCACAGCCCGACTCTCCGACGAGTGCCACCGTGGAGCCACGCCGGACGTCGAAGCTGATGCCGTTGACGGCCTGCACCTGTCCAACCGTTCGTTTGAGGAGGCCCTTCTCGATGGGGAAGTGCTTCGTCAGGTTCCGCACCTCGACGATCGTGTCGGAGCTGGCTTCGGCCGAAATGGATGACGGCTCGGTCACGGTCATGTCGACACCTCCGCCGGCTGACGTCGCCACGACTCACTCGGGTCGCTCAACCAACACCGCGCGTTTCGGTCCGAGCCGAGTTCGTGCACCGGGGGCGGCTCGACGGTGCACCGGTCGAAGGCGTGCTTGCACCGGGGGGCGAATCGGCACGCGTGAGGCATGTTGAAGAGCGAAGGCACCGAACCGTCGATCGCCTCGAGACGCTGTCCGGTCATCGCCGCATTCCCTGGCATCGAATTGAGGAGCGCGGCCGTGTACGGGTGCTGAGGCGTCTTGAGCACCTCGCGCACTCTGCCCTGCTCGATCACCTGCCCGGCGTACATGACGACGACGCGGTCGGCCATCTCGGCAACGACCCCGAGGTCGTGGGTGACGAACAGGATCGCCGCCCCGGTCTCGTCCGCGAGCGTGCGGAGGAGGTCGAGGATCTGCGCTTGCACGGTGACGTCGAGCGCCGTGGTGGGCTCGTCGGCGATGAGGAGCGAGGGCGACAACGCCAGCGCCATCGCGATCATCACGCGCTGTCGCTGCCCTCCCGACAGCTTGTGTTGATATGTGTCGAGGCGGGCCTCGGCGTCCGGCATGCCGACGTGTCGCAACAGCTCGAGCGCACGTGTCCGCGCCTCGGCATCGGTGATGTCCCGGTGCAGATGGAGCATCTCGGCCAACTGATGCTCGACGGTGAACAACGGGTCGAGACACGTGGACGGGTCCTGGAAGATCATGGCGATCTTCTCCCCCCGAAGGCTCCGCATCTCCCTCTCCTCGAGGTGGGCGATGTCCCGACCCTCGAAGATCACTTCACCGCCTGCGATCGATCCCGTCGATTCCAGCAGGTGCATGATCGAAAGTGCCGTGACGGTCTTCCCGGAACCCGACTCGCCGACGAGCGCGACGGTCTCCCCTGGCCGGACATCGAAGCTGACATCTGACACCGCTGCGACCTGACCATGACGCGTCGCGAACTCGGTGCGCAACTGTCGCACCGACAGCACGGCGTCCGACGTCTCAGCATGCAACCCCCCGGTGTCCATGGCGGTCAAGGTACCCGAAGTCGACAACGTTGTCGACTTACAACGAAAGAAATCGACATAGATATCGAAATTCTCGCTTTCCGTCGACACTTTGCATCCACCTCGGCGACGCCCGGTCGGTCGGACGACTAGCCTCGTTCATCGTTCCTCCGATCGTCCCGAACCCATGAACCCCCGAGCCGCCAACACACAACAACCGTCAGCCGACGGAGACAGCACCCGCACTCGTGGCGGTTGGATCCCGGTCGGCACCGCAGCCGAACGACGTACGAAGCACGCCGAACATGGCACCGACCGCGGTCGCAAGACGCGCAACGGCATCATCGACGCCGCCCGTCGCGTCTTCGAACGGATGGGATATCTCGACGCGACGGTGGATGACATCGTCTCCGAGGCGGAGGTCGCGCGCGGGAGCTACTACACCTACTTCCCCGACAAACTCGCTGTCTTCCGTGTGGTGTCGGAAGCCGTGGGCAAAGAGATTCTCGCGGCGGTCAGCGGGATGCCGCAGCCGGCTGGGACGACGACCGAGCGTCTCGCACAGTCGAATCGACAGTACGTCGAGGCCTACCGCGAGCACGCCGCCATCTACGGCCTGACCGAACAACTCGCGACCATCGACCCGGTGATCCACGACGCCCGACTCGCCCGGCGACAGCAGCACGCGCATCGAGTCTCCGCATCGATCCGGCGGTGGCAATCGGCGGGACGCGCCGACCCCGAGATCGACGTCGACGCCACCGCTGCGATGCTCGTCTCGATGACCTCGAACTTCTGCTATTGGTGGTTCGTCGGCGGCGAGGATTGGGAGACCGAACGCGCCGTCGAGACACTCACGTCGAACTGGATCCGAGTTCTCGGCCTGCGCGATCGACCGCGCAAGGCCTGGCGCGAAGCGTACGCCGCTCGCCTCTGACGTCGCTGTCCTGACGTCGCGGAACACCCCTTTCGTCCGCGACGCTGCAGCTGACGCGACTCGACATTGATGTCGAGATGGTGATAGAACACGACTTCTCTCGAGCGAAAGGACCCACGAGATGGGAGCGGAGAACTTCTACGTCGAGGCCGGACACATCATGATGTTCGCCCGCAGTATCGGAGATGAGAACCCCGCGTTCGACCCGACCCGGACCGACCCGTCGACGGTCGTCGCACCGCCGACGTTCGTGCAATCGAGCGCCCACTTCGACCCCGACTACTACCTCCGGCCGAAGATCGGGGCATCCGGATGGTTCGGCTCGGGCGGTACACCGAGTGGAACGCAGCCCGACGTCGGGGGCGAGTCGACAGGGGGCCGCCAAGGCGGTGGGCTCCATGCCGAGCAGCACTTCGAATACCACCGGCCGGTGGTGCCCGGAGCGGCGCTCACCGCCAGGGTCAGTGATGGCGAAACATGGGAAAAGCAGAGCTCACGTGGAGGAACCCTGGTTTTTCGCGAGCGGATCACCGAATACGTCGACCGCAACGGCGACGCCGTCGTGACGGCGCGATCGGTGGGCGTCCAGGTGATCGAGGACGGCGCGTCGTGAGCCGGTCGATCCACGACCTCACGGTCGGCGACATCGTCGAACTGCGGTTGGTCGATGACCTGAAACGCACCACCATCGTGCAGTACGCCGGAGCGTCGGGCGACTTCAACCCACTCCACACCGACGAGGTGTTCGCAACCGAGGTCGCCGGGTACCCATCAGTCTTCGCGCACGGGATGTTGACGATGGGGATGACGGGACGTGTGGTCACCGACACGTTCGGTGTCGACTCGATTGCCTCGTTCGGTGGACGATTCACCGCCCAGGTGTTTCCCGGCGATTCGCTCACGGCGGTGCTCACCGTCGATGCAATCGACACCGATGCGACCACGGTCTCGGTCGTGACGCGCAATCAGCGCGACGAGGTGGTGTTCTCGGGGCACGCTCGGATTCGAGCGGACCAGCCGACATGAACGCTCCATCGGTCGCCGACGTCGAGAATCTCCTTCGCGACCCTGCGCCAGCGGGGGACCACGTACCGTCACCGACACACGAGGTCGAGCTCGCCCCAGGACGGGAGTACCTCCGCAAGCTCGCGGTCCACGGCTGGGCCGTACCGACCTGGCCCGTCGAACACGGTGGATGCGGAGCGACCGAGGCCGACGCAGCAGCGATCCGATCAACTGTCGCCTCCCTCCCGGCACCCGACCTCTATGCCTTCGGTATCGGGATGTCGATCGTCGGCCCGACCCTGCTCACACATGGGACCACGGAACAGCAACAGCGTTGGCTCAGGCCGATCGCGACCGGCGATCGAATCGTGTGTCAGATGTTCTCCGAACCCGACGCCGGGTCCGACGTCGCCAATCTCGCCACCCGCGCCACCCGCGACGGCGACGTGTGGTCCCTGCAGGGCCAGAAGGTCTGGACGTCGCGTGGCATGTACTCGGACTGGGGCCTGTGTCTGACCCGAACCGACCCGGATGCCCCCAAACATCGCGGTCTCACCATGTTCATGATCGACATGCGCCAGCCCGGCGTGACGGTGACGCCCCTCCATCAGATGGACGGAGAGGCACACTTCACCGAAGTCTTCCTCGATGGCGCCACCGTGTCCGACGCCGACCGAGTCGGCGACATCGGGCAGGGATGGGCCGTCGCGATGACGGTGCTGGCCAACGAACGTGCGGGCATCGCACGCGGTCGGTCAGCCGAGCCGAAGATGTTCGTACTCCCGAGCTGGCTGCGAGCCCTCGCCGAGCGCGGCGACCTCGACGACCGAGTTCGACGCGACCGAGCGATGCGCGCATTCGTCAACGGGCGAGTGCTCGAACTCACCGCCCGGCGCAGTGCTGCCGAGGCCCGATCCGGCACTCCCGGACCCGGCGGATCCGGCGGAAAGTTGAGGATCGTACGAACGTTCAAGGAGCGCGCCGAGTTGTGTCTCGATACCTCCGGAGCGAACGGGATGCTGCGCGATGATTCCGCGGCCGACGACTTCCTCCTCTCCCCCTCGATGTCGCTCCGCGGTGGAACCGACGAGGTTCAGCTCAACATCATCGGAGAACGCATCCTCGGACTTCCGAGTGACGTCCGACTCGATCGCGACGTGCCATGGACCCAGTCGCGCAACGGGCTGCTGCCGCCGATCTAAGTCGACATCGTTGTCGACTTCGACTACGATGGGCTCATGACAGAACAATCTGCTCCTCCGGTCGAAGCGCTCGATCGCGACGTCGCCGTCACGATCGACGATGACGCCCACATCGCGATCGTCGAGGTGCGACGGGGTCCACACAACTTCTTCGACCTCGATGTGTTGACCCGCCTCGCCGAGGCCACCGAAGAGCTCGCTCAGGGTGACACCCGCGCGGTGGTGCTGTGTGCGGAGGGCAAGAACTTCTGCGCCGGTGCCGACTTCAGCGGTCGCGATGGCGAGCTGCGCCGCGAGGGAGCTCCGCACATCTACGACATGGCCATCAGGCTCTTCGAGCAGCCGCTTCCGATCGTCGCGGCAGTCCAAGGTGCGGCCATCGGAGGCGGTCTGGGACTTGCGATGGCCGCAGACTTTCGCGTGGCAGGGCCGTCATCGAAGCTCGCCGCCAACTTCTCGCTCCTCGGATTTCATCAGGGTTTCGCCCTGAGCGTCACGCTTCCCCTCGTCGTCGGACACCAGGCGGCGCTCGACCTGCTGTACACCGGTCGACGAATCGACGGGGAGACGGCGCATCGAATCGGGTTGTGCGACGACCTGGTCGCCGATTCCGAGATCCGCCAGCGGGCGATCGATCGCGCGACCGACATCGCTGCGGCGGCACCGTTGGCAACGCGTTCGATTCGCCAGACCATGCGGGGCCCGCTCGTCGAAGAGGCCCGCGCTGCAATGGTCCACGAACGTGCGGAACAGGAACGTCTCCAACAGACCGCCGATTTTGCCGAAGGCATCGCGGCAGTCGGAGCGCGCCGACCTGCGACGTTCGTCGGACGATGAGCGTGGTGGAGTCGGCGGAGACCTCATCCAGCCGAGGCGTCCTCGACGGAATCAGAGTGCTCGACCTCACGTCGGTGATCATGGGACCGTACGCCACACAACAGCTCGGCGACCTGGGCGCCGATGTGATCAAAGTGGAATCGGGCCGAGGCGACATCAACCGTTTCATGGGTGGCGGCCCCCACGGTGAGCTGTCAGGGATCGCGCTCAACATCAATCGCAACAAGCGGGCTGTCTCGCTCGACCTGAAATCGCCGGGTGGGCGCGAGGCATTTTCGCGCATCCTCGATTCGTGCGACGTTTTCGTGACCAATCTCCGCCCTCAACCGTTGAAGCGGCTCGGGCTCGATTACGAGACCGTCGCGCCGAGTCGTCCCGACCTCGTCTTCTGTCAGGCGCAGGGCTTTCGGACCGGTACCGACGAGGAGGACCGTCCCGCGTACGACGACATCGTCCAGGCCGCGACCGGAATGCCTCACCTCAACGACCGCACGGTCGGCACGACCGCGTTCTTTCCGTCGATCATCGCGGACAAGATCGCCGGCCAGACGATCGTCAGCGCCGTGCTTGCCGCTCTCCTCCATCGAGAGCGAACCGGCAGCGGTCAGCGAGTCGAGGTGCCGATGTTCGATGCCGTGCTCTCGTTCAACCTCACGGAACACCTCTCTCGTGCCGCCGTGGTCGGCGAACCCTCTGGCTACAGCCGCATCATGACCACGACGCGCGGCCCGCACCGGACCGCCGACGGCTACATCGCCATGATGCCGTACAGCGACGACCATTGGCGTCGCCTGTTCGCCGCAGTCGGTCGCGAGGAACTGCTCGAGGAACCCTGGTTCGCAGATCACAACACCCGCCTGCTCGAGGCCGAGAGGGTCTACTCCGAGCTGGCCGCAATCGTTCGCGAGCGTTCGACCGGCGACTGGCTCGAACTCTGCGCAACGGAGGGAATCCCAGCGAACCCCGTGCCGGACCTCGACGAGATCCTGGCCGACCCTGCCCTCCACCGCGGCATGATCAGCGAGGCCGAGCATCCGGTGATCGGGCCCTACCGCTCGATCGGCCCGGCGATGATCCTCGACGACTCGCCGGCGACCGTCCGGCGACCGGCGCCGATGCGTTCCGAGCACACTGCCGAGATTCTCTCCGAGGTCGGGTACGACGACGACGCGATCACGTCGCTCGTCGATTCCGGCGCGGCGGAGGTTCGCTAGAGGCGGTGGGGGGAGCAAATGCGCGATCTCGGCCGATGAGCTTCACGGTTTCATCAGCGGGCCAAGGGCCAAACTCGACAATGATGTCGAAACCGATCTAGCCTGCTGCGCATGACGCAAACACCGCAGGAAATGACCGCCGGAATGCACCTCCCACAGGCCGGACCGGCAGCGTCAGGGGGTTCGTTGACCGCAGCAGCAGTGCTCTCAGAAGAGTTGGGGTTCGCAGACGTCTGGGTGAGCGACCACCTCGTTGTTCCAACCGGTGTTCCGTACCCACCTTCGGCCTACGTACTCGAGCCGCTGACCGCAATGACATGGGTTGCAGCAGCAACCACGCGCGTCCACATCGGAACCACGGTGCTCGTGATGCCGATGCGAAACCCGATCGTGGTGGCGAAGTCCATTGCCACGATCGACTTGCTCAGCGAGGGGCGCGTGATCCTCGGCACCGCAGCTGGCTGGTTGCGCGCCGAGTTCGATGCGTTGGGCGTGCCGTTCGAGGAGCGTGGAGCGCGCACCAACGAGGCGATCGAGATGCTTCGCACGATGTGGACGGAAGATCACATCACCGCCGAGTTTCCGGTGCACGGCGCGAGCTTCGAGTCGATTCGATGCAAGCCGCAACCGAGCCGCCACATCCCGCTCTGGATTGGTGGGCACGCCCGCGTGGCCCTCGACCGTGCGACTTCGGTCGGCGACGGTTGGCATGGCGGCTTCGTCTCGCCGCAGGACTCGATTCCGATGATCGCGCACCTGCGCGCCGCACGTCCCGAACCCGAGTTTGCGATCTCGATGCGGACCCGCTGGGACCCGCTCGAGGACGATCGCAGTTTGATCCTGGACGAGATCGAGCAGTATCGGGCCGTCGGCGTCAATCACGTCGTCGCAGAACCTCGACAACGGACGGTGTCGGCGTACCTCGAATCGATCGAGGCGATGGCCGAGATTCTTGTCGAGGCTGGCGTCTCGATGGCGACCTGAAGCCCACCCAGCCGACGAAACTCAGTTCATGCCGAGGACGCGGACGACGCGGCCGGCCCCGCTGCTTCGTCACGCAACACACGTCGGAGCAACTTGCCCGCCTCGTTGCGCGGGAGTTGATCACGGAACTCGTACGAGCGGGGGTGCTTCTGCGAACTCAGTTGCTCGGCCACGAGGAGGGACAGCTCCGCGACGAGATCCTCGCTGTCCCGATCCGGATCCGCGAGTTCCACGACGGCGTGGACGACCTGCCCGAGGTCGTCATCCGGCCGACCGATCACGGCGACATCGGCAACATCGGAGTGCATGATCAGCACGTCTTCGACTTCCCTCGGATACACGTTCACGCCACCGGTGAGGATGAGATCGGTTCGACGATCGGCAATGAACAGGTAGCCCGCCTCGTCCAGGTAGCCGACATCACCCGCCGTGACATAGTTGCCGCGCATCGACGCAGCGGTCTTCTCGGGGTCGTTGTGATACGTGAACGGTCGATTGTTGAGCATGTAGATGTCGCCGGTGACGCCCGGCGGGACATCGTTGCCCACCTCGTCGAAGATCCGGATCTCGGCGCCGGGGTACGGCCGCCCGACACTTCCGGGACGCTCGAGCCACTCGTGCGCGCTGATGACGGTGCCGCCGCCTTCCGTCGACGCGTAGTACTCCCACACCACATCACCGAGCCAGTCGATGACCCGGCGCTTGAGGTCGACCGGGCACGGGGCGGCGGCATGGATGAGCCACCGCAGCGATGACGTGTCCGCACCGGCCCGAACCGCCTCGGGCAGCTCCATGAAGCGGCGCATCATGGTCGGGACGACGTGGGTCCAGGTCACCGCGTGCTCCTCGATGAGGAGCAATGCCGACGCCGCGTCGAACCGGTCCATGAGGACGACCGGGTGACGCAGATCGAGAGCGATCGACGCGTTGGCGAGCGGGGCCGCGTGGTACAGCGGGGAGGTCACGAGATGGACACCGTTGCCGAGCTGCTCGCTCGGGTCGATGCCGTACCTGCGCAGCAGTCCGCTGCGTATCGTCGCGTACTCCTCCGGTGACATGTCGACGCGCGGCGGGCGAACACCCTTCGGTCGTCCCGATGTCCCCGACGTGTACAACATCACCGGACCGATGGTGCGGTCGCTCGGCGCTTCGACAGACTCGGTGGAACTCCATTCCTCGACGGTGACGAAGTGATCACCGGGGTCGAGCGAGCAGACGCGGCCGTGCTCGATGCCGGCCAGGTCGACCGCGCGACGAGCGAGCTCGGCCGTTCGGTCCTCGACGAAGACGCGACGGGGCGAGCTGTCCTCGAGGATGTACGCGACCTCCGGCGCCGTGAGGTGGCTGTTGACCATCGTGTGGTACACGCCGATCTGCGCGCAGGCACGCTCGAGCACCAGCGTGTCGGCTCGATTTCGGGTCAGGATCGCCACGTCGTCGCCCGCTTCGACGCCCTCGGCACGGAGCGCGTTGCTGACGCGATTGGTCTTGGCGAGGATCTCCCCCGCCGTGTATGCGGTTCCATCGATGTCGTGGACGGCAACCCACTCGGGTGTTTCGGTCGCTTCGTACCAGAAGCCGGGGACGGCGTTGTCCAACTCGCGTCTCCCTATTCTGCCGAGCGGCTGGAGGCCGGTGTCAACGCTTCGGTCGACCGAGCAACCAGATCGGGAATGATCTCGTCGAGCTCGGCCGGGTCCCAGCGACGATCGACCTCGGCCGAGGGACCCGGGCGCCAATTCTCGGCGACCACGATCGACCCACCACGCACGCCGAACACCTGCCCGGTGATCCCCGTGGACCGACTGCTCCCCAGCCACACCACGGCGGGCGCCACGTTCGCGGCGTCGAAGGGAGAGAATTCGCCCTCGGCCACGGCCTCGTCGGTCAGGCCCGCTTTGGCGAAGACTTCTTCGGTGAGACGGCTCAGCGCGGTCGGATAGATCGCGTTGGCGAGCACGCCGTACCGAGCGAGTTCTCGACTGGCGACGACCGTGAAGGTCGCGATCCCCGACTTGGCGGCCGCGTAGTTGGCCTGGCCGGGGTTTGCATAGAGACCGGACGACGAACAGGTGTTGATCAGGCGGGCATCGATCTGGTCGCCCGCTTTGGAGCGCTCGCGCCAGTATTCGCCGGCCCAGCGCGTCGGCGAGAAGGTGCCCCGGAGATGCACTCGGATCACGGAGTCCCACTCCTCGATCGACATGTTGACGATCGTGCGGTCGCGCAGGATGCCCGCGTTGTTGACCAGGGTGTCGAGCCGGCCGAACGAGGAGATGGCCGATTCGACGAAACGCTTGGCGCCGTCGAAGTCGGCGATGTCGTCGGTGTTCGCGACCGCTGCGCCGCCCATCGCCTCGATCTCGTCCACGACCTGCTGAGCAGGCCCGGCCGACGAGCCGCCCCCGTCGCTCTCGCCACCCAGGTCATTGACCACGACACGCGCGCCTTGGCGCGCGAACTCGAGCGCGTACTCGCGGCCGAGGCCGCGGCCCGCACCGGTGATCGCGACGACGCGACCATCACAGATTCCGTTCATCACAGGTTTCCCTTCTCGAGAATGTGGATGGAGCAGGCCGAACCGAGGCCGATCACGTGCGTCAAGCCGACGGTCGCTCCTTCGACCTGACGGTCGCCGGCCTCGCCCCGGAGGTGGGTGGAGACTTCGAAGATGTTGGCGACTCCCGTGGCACCCAGCGGATGGCCCTTCGACAGCAATCCGCCCGACACGTTGACGGGCGTCTCGCCATCGCGCTT
Organism: Ilumatobacter nonamiensis YM16-303; assembly: GCF_000350145.1. GTDB lineage: Bacteria > Actinomycetota > Acidimicrobiia > Acidimicrobiales > Ilumatobacteraceae > Ilumatobacter_A > Ilumatobacter_A nonamiensis. Next base: position 29,875 of record NZ_BAOL01000003.1, read on the forward strand.
CGGAGCACCGCGATCGATGAAATCGCCGGCCCCACCGGGCTCGCACAGTTCGAGGTTGTCGTAGTGGATCAACTCGGCGGTCGCGAAGCAGTCGTGCAGTTCGACCAGGTCGAGATCGGCCGGACCGACCCCGGCGACCTCATAGGCTTGTCGCGCCGCGTTCCGGGTGAGGGTGTTGATGTCGGGCTGGACAAGCCCGTCGGGAGCCCATGGATCGCTCGTGAGGACCGACGCGCTGATCTTCACCGCGCGGCGTTGCGTTTCGACCGGAAGCGACCGCAGTCGCTCGCCCGAGACCAACACTGCACCGGACGCGCCGTCCCCCGTCGGACAGCACATCAGGGTCGTGTTCGGGTACGCGATCATCTCGGCGTCGCGGATCTGCTCGGCGGTGAACGCCTTCTGGTACTGGGCGAGTGGGTTGCGCACCGAGTTCTCGTGGTTCTTGACCGCGATCTTGATGAACTGCTCCGGTCCGACTCCGTCGTGCTGGGCGGCATAGCGCATGCCCGCCTGGGCGAACGTGCCCGGCATCAGCCCCGTCCCGAGGATTCCTTCGGTCTGCATCACGGCACCCTGCGGACCCTCGGGGACGAACCTGCGCTCCCCACCTGCACCGAATCGGCCGGCACCCAGCATGCCCTGCTTGCCCATCTGCTCGGTCCCGACAGCGAGACCGATGGAAGCTTCTCCCGCCTTGATCGCCTGATGAACGGTACGGACGGCGGTGGCGCCGGTCGCGCAGGCGTTGATCACGTTGACGGCGGGGATGCCGGTCTGGCCGATGTGCTTCTGGATGCGCTGTGCAGGGTACGCACGGATCTGATTGACGCTGCCGGCGGCGAGAATGTCGATGTCGTGGATGGTGAGATCGGCATCGTCCAGCGCGTCGAGGGCGGCTTCGGCTCCGAGCAGGAATGCGTCCTTGTCGGGGTACCGGCCGAAACGCGTCATGGAGACGCCGATGATCCAGATGTCGTGGTCGTCGATGTTGCTGCTCACGATGCTCCTTTCGACGGGACGAAGCCGAACGCGACGGCGGCGGTGCCGTCGTCATCGGTGCCGACCTCGTACGTGGTGAGTTCGACGGTCATGCCGAGCCGGACGGACTCGGGATCGGCGGGACAGCCGACGATGTTGGCCTTGACGACCGCTCCGTCATCGAGGTCGACGATTGCTGATACGTACGGGGCCTCGACTCCGGCCGGAGCGCGGTGGATGATCGAGAACGAACCGACGGTGCCGGTACGAGCCGAGCGCTCGTGGTGGAAGCCCCGTCCACCACAGCGAGCACAGGCGAGCCGCTCTCCGAAGAACTTCGCACCACACTCGTCACATGTGGTCGCGACGAGATGAGCGGGGTCATCGAGATCGAGGTAGTTGACAATCGGGATGTGTGTTGCCACAGGTGGACTCCTTGACTTCTGCATCTCCGCAGTGAGCGAGTGGGGTCAGCATAGATCCTACTCGACACCGATGTCGAATTCTCGACGTAGTAATCGACATCGTTGTCGAGTCGAGGTACGGTGTCGCCATGATCGCTGCCACGAGCAATCCCACCGATTCGTCACGCACGACCCCTGAAACCGTCCGTGCCGAGGTGCGAGCGTGGCTCGCAGCAGCCTGGGATCCAGATCTCTCGCTACTCGAATGGCGCCGGCGACTCCTGGAGTCGGGCTGGGCCGTTCCGAGTTGGGCTCCCGAGCGCCACGGTCGTGGCCTGGGGGCGTGGGCCGACGCGATCGTGTCCGAGGAGCTCACTGCCGTCGGAGCGGTGGGGACACCGGTCGGCGGCGGAATGTCACTCGCTGCCCCCACCATCGTCGATCACGGCCCCGACCGAGTGCGGGACCGCTTCTTGGAGCCGATCATCACCGGCGAAGAGACCTGGTGTCAGCTGTTCAGCGAGCCCGGCGCAGGCTCGGACCTCGCAGGAATCACGACCCGCGCCGAACGCGACGGAGACCGGTGGATCCTCAACGGCCAGAAGGTCTGGAACACGAGCGCCGACCACGCTGACTTCGGGCTCCTGGTCGCACGATCGAACTGGGACGTGCCGAAACATCGTGGCCTCACCTATTTCGTCCTGCCGATGAATCAACCCGGCGTGGAGGTTCGGCCGCTGAAGCAGATGAACTACCACGCATCGTTCATGGAGGTCTTCCTGACCGACGCAGTCGTTCCGGCCGAGAACGTGGTGGGCGACGTCGGTCAGGGATGGTCGGTCGCGCTGACGACACTGTCGTACGAGCGTCGATTCGCCTCGATGGGCAAGGCCGATCTCCCGGGTGAGGGGCGCGCCGCCGAGGAAGCGCGCGCCGAAGCGGAGAGGTACTACCAGACGTACGCGTGGTACCCGCAGCGCGCCGGACGTGTCGACCTGGCTGTCGAATACGCCCACCGGGCACAGTCCTCCGATGACCCCGTGATACGACAAGAGTTGGCACGCCTGATCTCGATGCAACGTGTGAGCCAGTGGACCGCTCGCCGAGCAGCTGCGGCTCGGGCGCTCGGTCGGCCTCCCGGCGCCGAAGGGTCGATCGGCAAGCTGGCGTTGAGCAACCTCGCACGACAGGCGGCACGCACCCACTCCCTCATCGGCGGAGCCGACGGAATGTTGTCGGGCGCCGACGGCGCCTTCGACGGAATGATCGGCGAGGTACTCATCTCCGTCCCGGCCCAGTCCATCGCGGGCGGGACCGACGAGATCCAGCGCAACATCCTCGGCGAACGCATCCTCGGCCTGCCCCGCGAGCCCTCCGTCGATACCGACGTCGCGTTCCGCGACGTCCGGCGAAACGCGTGAGCCGGCTGGAGCACGACATGCGAATCGGCGTCCACTACGGCTCGAGCACCGAATTCTCCGAGATCATCGACGACGTCGTCGCGTACGAGAACGCCGGAATCGACGTCGCGTGGCTGGGCGAATCGTACGGTTACGACTCACCCACGGCGCTCGGCGCGCTGGCGGCCCGAACCGACCGGATCCACCTCGGACCGGCGATCCTCGCGGTCCAGACGCGATCGCCGGCACTCATCGCGATGACGGCGGCGGGGCTCGACGCGCTCAGCGATGGCCGAGCGCTGCTCTGCCTCGGCGCCTCCGGACCTGCGGTCATCGAAGGCCTCCATGACCGCCAATTCGGCCGTCCACTCGCCCGCACCCGCGAGGTGATCGAACAGTGCCGAGCGCTCTGGTCCGGTGAACGGTTGTCGTCAGGGCGCCTCGAACCCGGTGGCGAGCCGTATCGCGGTCTGAAGCTCATCCACCGACCCGAACGGCTGATCCCGATCTACGTGGCCGCGGTCGGCGACCGCAACGTCGCGCTGGCCGCGGAGGTCGCAGACGGCTGGATGCCGGTCTTCTTCTGGCCCGAGCGTGCACGAGAAGTCTGGGGCGAACCGCTGACCGCAGCGAGCACACGACGCTCCGCCGAACTCGGTCCGCTCCAGATCAGCGTCACCGCACCACTGGCCATCGACCTCCACACCGACCGCGCCATGCGTGGTCACCGAGCGAGCCTGGCGCACTACATCGGAGGAATGGGCACCAAGGAGACCAACTTCTACCTCCGACTCGCCCACCGCTACGGGTTCGGCGACCTGGGCGAACGGATCCAGGCGCTCTACCTCTCCGGCGCACGCCAGGAGGCGGTCGACCTGGTGCCGGACGAGTTCGCCCGAGCGACGTCGCTCATCGGTGACGAGGCCTTCGTCTCCGCGAGGCTTTCCGCCTACCGCGAGGCCGGCGTGACCGTCCTCAACGTGGTGCCGGTCGGTGACGATCGCCACGAGCGCGTCGACCAGGTCGAGCGGTTCCACCGACTGGTCGACTCGGCCGACTGACCGCTCGCCGCGATCTTCACCGGAAGTTCGGTGGCCGCCGTTCGGCGAACGCCGCGCGCGCTTCGCGAGCGTCCGGCCCCGCCATCATCCGGCGCTGTGCGCGTTCTTCGAGTTTGAGCGCTTCGACATGGCTCGCCGGAGAAGCCGCCAAGAGTTGTTTCATGGCTCGGATCGCCTCGGGGGAGTTGACGGCCCACGCAGCCGCCACGTCGCTGGCAGTTTCCAATGCTTGGCCCGCTGGAGCCAGACGGTCGACGAGGCCCATCCCCAGGGCCTCCCCTGCCGACGCCCGTTCCGCGCCGATGAGCATGCTGCGCGCTCGCGATGGGCCGATTCGGCGCGGAAGAGTCCACGTGATGCCCCCGTCGCCGACGAGCCCGACCTTGGTGAAAGGAGCACCGAAGCTCGACTCTTCGCTCGCGACGATGTGATCACAGGCGACCGCGATCGACAGGCCGACACCGTGCGCTCCACCCTCGACAGCAGCAATCACCGGAACCGGGGCGAGCAGGATGGCGTCGACGATGGCGAGTAGGTCGTCGAATCGACGGACCTCGTCGGCATCGGTCGTCGATTCGGTCAAGTCGCCCCCCGAGCAGAAGTAGCCCTCGGCACCCGTGATGACGACTGCCCGCACATCGCTCGCCAGACCGGTGATCGCCGTTCGGAGTTCTCGGCGCATGTGCAGGCTGAGTGCGTTTCGCTTCTCGGGTTGCGACAACGTGATCGTCAGGAGCCCTTCGGTGGTGCATTCGGCCAGGATCTGACCAGATTGTTCGGCGCTCATCATCGCTCCTCGGGGTCAGGGCCAGCACCGCTCACGGGCAACACACCCGGGCCGCATCGACGCTTCTTCGACATTGATGTCGACTATACTCGACTGTCGGGTTTCGATGTCGAAGTCCAACCGAACCGAAACCAGGAAGGGCCTCTGACATGCCAACACTCACCCGCGACGGAGTCGACATCCATTTCGAAGTGCACGGCGCCGGCCCGGCGCTCCTGCTGACGCATGGCTACTCGGCCACGTCCGAGATGTGGAGCGGCCAGATCGAGGCTCTGGCCGCCGACCACACACTCATCACCTGGGACATGCGAGGCCATGGCCAAAGCGACAGCCCGACCGATGCCGATCAGTACAGTGCCGCTCTCACCGTGGCCGACATGGCAGCGCTGCTCGACCACGTAAACGCGCCGTCGGCGATCGTCGGCGGGCTCTCGCTCGGCGGCTACATGTCGCTCGCCTTCTACGGCGCTCATCCCGAGCGCGTTCGAGCGCTCCTGATCATCGACACGGGGCCCGGCTTCAAGAACGACGAGGCACGTGCCGGCTGGAACACCTACGCCAACTCGTTCGCCGACGGCTTCGCAGAAAGTGGCCTCGACCATCTCGCGGACCGCTCGGTGGAGCAGGCAACAGCCAGCCACCGAGATCCCAACGGTCTCGTGCTCGCCGCTCGACACATGCTCACCCAGCACAGCGCCGACGTCATCGAGTCACTGCCGTCGATCGGCGTTCCGAGCCTGGTGCTCGTGGGGGCGGACGACGAACCCTTCCTGAACGCCACCGACTACATGGCAGCCAAGATTCCCGGCGCAACGAAGGTCGTGATCCCCGACGCCGGCCATGCCTCCAACATCGATCAGCCCGCAGCGTTCAACGCAGCAGTTCTCGATTTCCTGGCAGCCCACGATCTCTGAGCATCGGGGGCCACCTCGCGAGCTATCGCCCGCCGCCGTCGACGCGCATGAGCGTGCCGGTGGTGAACGAGCTGGTGCGGCTGGCGAGGTACAGGGCTGCCCCGACGATCTCGTCGGGTTCGCCACCTCGCTTCAGGGCCTGGTTGATCCTTGCGTCCTTCTCGAAGGCGTCCATGTTCCAGTGATCCGAGATGTCGGTCAGGAACGGCCCGGCGACGATGCAGTTCACCCGCACCGCCGGGCCGAGGGCGAACGCGAAGGAACGGGTGAGGGCGTTCAGCCCCGCTTTGGCGGCACCGTACGGTTCGGCTCCCGGCATCGGACGCTCGGAGGCGACGCTGCTGACGTTGATGATCGATCCGCCACCGTCGGCGACCATCCGCTCGCCGACGACGGCCATCAATCGGAACGGCCCCTTGAGGTTGACCCCGACCACCTTGTCGAAGAGCTCTGACGAGAGATCGCTGATCTTGTCGTACAGCGGCGACATGCCGGCGTTGTTGATCAAGATGTCGATCTTGCCGAAGCGCTCGTAGGCCGCCTCGACGAGTCCGTCGATCTGATCCCAGTCCGCAACGTGGCACCCGTACGGGAGGGCCTGGCGCCCCATCGCCTCGATCTCGCCGGCGACCTCGACGCATGCGTCGACCTTGCGACTGGTCACGACGACGTCGGCGCCTCGCGCGGCGAGGGCGAGGGCCATCTGGCGGCCGAGGCCGCGGCTGCCGCCGGTGATCAGTGCGACCTGGCCCGTGAAGTCCAGGAGTTCGTCGGTCATGTTGCTGCCCTTTCGGTGGGGGTGTCGAGCTGTTTCTTCATGCGTTGTCGTTCTCGCTCGTCGAGCAGCTGTCGCGTCTCGTCGGACACGTCGGCGAGGAGGACGCCGGTCACGAGGTCGATCAGGTCGCTGACGAAGAGACGGTGATCCGGACGCCGACGAGTCGCAGCGCGCCGGCCGAGTTCGCTGAAGCAGAGCGAGATGGCGGCGTAGCGACGGTGGAGCGGGAGCGTGGTGTCGGCCATCTTCGAACGGGCCAGGCGATCCCATTCGACCAGGTGGTTGTCGGCGTCACCGGTCGACGCGTTGAACCGGTCCATGTCGACGATCAGTTCGGCAACGATGCGCAGGTGCTCCCGCCCTTCCGGAACTTCGAGCATCGCCGCCGATGGACGCACCAGCGCACCGGCGATCGAACGCATTGACGGAACCGCTTCCGAAGCGAGGACGTCGACGAGTGCGGCTCGCCGGGCACCGACATCGTGTTCGAACGGTTCGACGACCGCCGCGACCAGCGCGTCACGGTCCCCGAAGTGGTACTGCACCGCGTTGGTGTTGCGGTGGCCGGCGGCACGGGCGACCTCGCGCAACGAGACGGCGTCGATGCCCTGCTCGGCGAAGAGATGCCGGGCGCTACTGACCAATGCGTCCCGTCCACTCGAGCCGTTCCCGTCCATGCGGTCACTGTAACACAGTAAGTAGCTATTTTGAAACAGTTGTGTTAACATGCGGATCGCTTGACTGAGCGACAGAATTGACTGGAGAAACGCCATGGCCTGGGATTTCGAGACCGACCCCGAATTTCAAGAACAGCTCGACTGGATGGACGAGTTCGTCACCAACGAGGTGCAGCCCCTCGACCTCGTGCTGGACGACCCCTACGACAAGTCCGACTCAGCCGGCCTGGCGCTCATCACCCCGCTGCAGGACCAGGTCCGCGAACGTGGGCTGTGGGCCTGCCACCTCGGCCCCGAACTCGGCGGACCCGGCTACGGACAGGTGAAGCTCGCGCTGATGAACCAGATCCTCGGCCGGTCCCGGTTCGCACCGACCGTGTTCGGCTGCCAGGCACCCGACAGCGGCAACGCAGAGATCCTCGCCCACTACGGCAGCGACGCCCAGAAGGAGCGCTACCTCCAGCCTCTGCTCGACGGCAAGATCAGCTCGTGCTACTCGATGACCGAACCCCAGGGCGGCGCAGATCCGACCATGTTCACCACCAGCGCCGTGAAGGATGGCGACGAGTGGGTCATCAACGGCGAGAAGTGGTTCTCGTCCAATGCCAAGTTCGCCAGCTTCTTCATCGTCATGGTGGTCACCAACCCCGACGTGAGTGCGTACGAAGGCATGTCGATGTTCATCGTCCCGGCCGAGACTCCGGGCGTGAACATCATCCGCAACACAGGGATCGGCAACGAGACCGAAGCGGAGGGCAGCCACGCCTACATGCACTACGACAACGTCCGGGTGAGCAACGACCACCTCCTCGGCGAGCCGGGCTCCGCGTTCGCCATCGCCCAGACCCGCCTCGGCGGCGGGCGCATCCATCACGCGATGCGCACCATCGCCCAGGTCGAAGCTGCGTTCGCCATGATGTGCGAACGGGCTCTGTCACGTGAGACACGCAACGGCCCGCTCGCATCGCTGGGCGTCGTGCAAGAGCAGATCGCCGATACGTGGATCGAGATCGAACAGTTCAAACTGCTCGTCCTGCGCACGGCCTGGCGCATCGACAAGTACAACGACTACCGCAAGGTCCGCAAGGACATCTCCGCCGTCAAGGTCGCGATGCCGAAGGTGTACCACGACGTCGCGCTGCGGGCGATGCATCTGCACGGCGCACTGGGAGTGTCCAACGAGATGCCCTTCACCGGAATGCTCATCGCGTCCGAAGTCATGGCGCTCGCCGACGGCCCCACCGAGGTCCACAAGACCACCGTCGCCCGCCAGGTCCTGCGCGAACACAAGCCCGTCGACGGGCTCTGGCCGAGCGCCCACATTCCTGCCCGCAAGGCTGCGGCTCGGGCGAAGTACGCCGCTCACTTCGAGCGCGAAGCGGCCGATCACTGATCGTCTGGCTGGCGACCGACCACTCATGAGTACGAACGAGACCGTCGAAGGCGTCGACCTCGATCGCCTTCGCCAATGGATGGACGAGCAGGACCTCGGCTCCGGCGACCTCACCGACGTCGCCCAGCTCACCGGCGGCACGCAGAACGTGCTGGTGCGCTTCCGGCGAGACGGCCGCGACTACGTGCTGCGGCGTCCGCCGCTCCACAAGCGGGCGAACAGCGACGAGACGATGCGGCGAGAGTCGCGGGTGCTCGCAGCGCTCGCCGGCACCGATGTTCCGCACCCTCGTTTCATCGCGGGCGAGCCCGATGACGAGGTGCTCGGCGCGAGCTTCTATCTGATGGAGCCAGTCGACGGTTTCAACGCGGCAGCACATCTGCCCGAACCACATCGATCCGACCCGGCAATGCAACGCGAGATGGGTCTCGCGCTCATCGATGGCGCCGCGACGCTCAGCACCGTCGATCACGAGCAGGTCGGACTCGGCGACCTCGGCCGACCCGACGGGTACCTCGAACGACAGGTCGGCCGCTGGCGGAAGCAGTTGGCGGGCTACCGCGAGATCAGCGACCAGTGGGTGCCCGACATCCCGGGCATCGACGATGTCGGGAACTGGCTCGATGCGAATCGCCCGGAGAGTTCAGCCCCCGGCATCATCCACGGCGACTATCACACCGCCAACGTCATGTATCGACATGACGGTCCACAGCTGGCGGCGATCGTCGACTGGGAGCTCACGACGATCGGCGACCCACTGATCGACCTCGGGCTGATCATCGCGTTCCGCACTCCCGACGACGAGGCGGACGCAGGCCCCGCCGCCGAACTCGTCCAAGCGTTTCCGTCGGTCGACGACCTCGTCGCCCGATACGCCGAACGATCCGGGCGCGACGTCTCGGCGGCCGCCTGGTACGGCGTTCTCGCCTGCTACAAGACCGGCATCATCCTGGAGGGGACGCACGTTCGCGCGATCGCAGGCAAGGCTCCGAAGGCGACCGGCGACACCCTCCACGCCATCACGCTCAGCCTGTTCCGCAAGGCTGACCGACTCATCCGTCAGTCCTGAAAGGACACCATGAAAGCACTCGTCTTCAACGGTCCACGCGATATCCGCTACGAGGACTTCGACGATCCCGAGTTGACCATCGACAACGGGGTCATCGTCAAGGTCCAGATGTGCAGCATCTGCGGGTCGGATCTGCACATCTACCACGGGGATGCGATCGGCAAGGTCGACTACACGACCGGGCTCGACCCGTTCTGCGTCGGGCACGAGTTCATCGGCGAAGTCGTGGAAGCAGGGCCCATGGTCCACAACTCGACAGTCGGCGACCGCGTCTTCGTCGCTGGTGGGACCGGCTGCGGAAACTGTCGCGCCTGCCGCTCCGGCATCGGACGATGTCCGGCAACCGTGGCATTCGGCTGTTCGGCGCGACTCCAGGGAGGGCAAGCCGAGTTCGTCCAGGTCCCGAACGCGGATCGCACGATTCGCACGATTCCCGAGTACGTCACCGATGAACAGGCACTCCTGCTCACCGATGCGCTGGCCACGGCCAAGTTCGGGATCGACCGGTGCGAGATCAGGCCGGGTGACACGGTCGCCGTGGTCGGCCTCGGGCCGATCGGACTGCTCGGTGTCGAACTCGCCTCCCTCAGTGGTGCAGCGCAGGTCATCGCGATCGACCCGGTCGCTGAGCGCCGAGACCACGCTGCCGGCCTCGGTGCGAGTGTGTTGTCGCCGGGCGATGATCTGGATCCTGCGATTCGCCAGCTGACCGGCGGTCGTCTCGTCGACCGCTGCTTCGAAGCATCCGGAGCGGCCGCCGCGATCGCCTCGGTTCCCCGCATCCTTCGCAGCGGTGGCACAGCATCGTTCATCGGTCTGCCGCAGGGTGGCACCGGGCTGGACATGGCCCAGCTGATCTACCGCAGTCTGACCGTGCGGGCGGGAGTGGCTCCGGTCCCCGAACTCTGGCCGTCGCTGCTGCCGCTGCTCGAGAGCGGACGGCTCCGCGCAGAGGGCCTGTTCACCCACCGGATGCCGCTCTCCGAAGGAGCCGAGGGGTACCGCTTGTTCGACGCCCGCCAGGACGGTGTGAACAAGATCCTCTTCGAACTCTGACACGTGTCGAGCTCGTCACGCTGCCCGCACCTCTCCTCTCCAGCCACTCCTCCCCCGCCACGTGAAGGACCACCGATGAACGACAATGACCCGAACCCCACTCCCGGCACCCGCCACCCGCGAACCGGCTTCGATCTCGCCGAGGCCGACCGCCTCTTGAAGACGACCAAGCAGGTCCGTCGACGGCTCGATCTCAGCCGACCCGTACCGAACGACGAGATCCTCGAGTGCATCGACGTCGCCAGTCACGCACCGATGGGCGGCAATCTCGAACGCAACCGATGGATGATCATCGACGACGCTTCGACGAAGCAGGAGATCGCGAAGCGATACGTCGAGGTCGGCGCGCCGTACCTCGAAGGACACTCCAGCGCGCCGCAGGACCAGCGCGCCGAACGTGTCATCGAATCGGGCAAGTTCCTGGTCGAGCACCTCGCCGATGTCCCCGCGCTGGTGCTGGCAATGCGCCTCGATCGCCCGCCGCCCGCCGAAGCGCTCGGTTCCACCGCCGCGTACTACGGGTCGGTTCTTCCTGGCGTGTGGAGCTTCCAACTCGCGGCTCGCGCCCGAGGCGTGGGCTCGGCGTGGACGACGTTCCACCTCGAACACGAGGCCGACATCGCGGATGTCCTCGGTATTCCGTCGACGGTGACCCAGGTGTGCCTGCTCCCCGTCGCCTACTACACCGGCGACACCTTCACCCCCGCACCCCGTCGCCCGGCACGCGAGGTGACCTATCTCAACCGCTGGAAGCAACCGGTCGAGCCACCCGGCAGCAGGACCTGACCCGTCGAGAAACCGCAGAGTTCGCTCGGTCGGTCGGTCGGTTGACCATTCGGTGCGAGACCGTGTTGTGATGAGCAGCTGATCCACCGAGCCCTCGCGCACGTTCCCACCGTCGTTCTGTAAGCGTTTCGGGCACAAGCACGACGACGAGGGGCATGCCGACGGATCGGACATCTCCGTCACGCCTGCTCGTTGGTGCCCGGGGCGGGACTTGAACCCGCACTTTCCCGAAGGAAAAGGGGGGTTTAAGCCCCCCGCGTCTGCCAGTTTCGCCACCCGGGCCGGTGGCAGCGAAGACTAGGCCGTGGCCCGCAGTTCGGCCGCCGCCATGACCGTCCAGAGTTCGTTGCGCACCCGGTCGGCGTCGGGCGGTCCGAGTCCGTTGCCGACGACGACGCCCTCGATCATGTCGGCGAGCACCGCTTCCCGAGGGCGACCCTTCACCCGCACCGACACGACCGGGTCGTCGCCCTGACGGCCGGATCGGCGGCGGATGCTCCGATCGACGCCGACGAGGCGCGGCGGGCACCGGAAGCTCGGCGCGATCAGCGACCGGCGAGCAGCGGCACGGCTGAGCGCGCGGGCCGCCTGCGCGAACTCGACGGTCGAGGAGAACTCCATGTCTCCATCATGACGGCGGGGTACCCCAGAGTTGATCGCCCGCCCGGTGACCGTCACGGGACCCGTTCGCGGCAAAATCTCGGCGGATCGGGACGCTGAGCGTCTCGATCCGCCGAGATGTGCCAGGGAGGAGGCGCCTCGAGGGCACCCAGCTCAGTCAACGCATCAGATCTGGTTCGGACCCTCGGGGATGGTTTCCCCGTCGACCGTGAACACGCCGCCCTCGAGCGGTGCCTGCTGGAAGACGTTCGGACCGTTCTCGGCGACGCCGACCTCGTTGTCGGTGATGTCGCTGGCGGTCACGGTCAACGTGCCGACCGTCGAGTTCCACAGTCCGCCGCCCTCGTTGGCAGCGAAGTTGCCGGTGACCTGCGACCCGTTCACGTCCACACTTCCCGGACCGCTGATGTGCAGCGCCCCGCCGTTGCCCGGTTCCGAACCGGTGGCGTTGCGATCGAACACCACCCTGTCGACGTCGACCGTGCCGCCGACGGTCTCGATGCCGCCACCCGCTCGTGCCGAACTGTTCCGCGAGATGTCACTTCCGACCACGGTCAAGCTGCCGTTCTCGTTCAGGATGCCGCCCCCCGACCCGGCACCCTCGAGCGCCGTGTTGTGGGTGATCTTGGAGTCGGTGACCGACAGGGTTCCGCCGGTTTCGCCGTCACCCTGGTTGAACAGGGCGCCGCCACCGTTGTCCGCCTCCACACCGTTCGCGGCGTTGAACCGGAGGGACACATCGTCCAGCGTCATCACGCCGACCGATGAGTTCCAGAGCGCCCCACCCTCGTTGGCGGCGACGTTGTTGTAGAACTGGCTCCGGGTGACGTCGACGACGCCGGCACCACTCATGTGCAGGCCGCCACCGTTGCCGGGCTCGGGTCCGGTCGCATTCCGGGACATCCACGTCCGATCGATCGTGACCGTTCCGGCCACCGTTTCGATGCCGCCACCGGCGCGGGCCGCTTCGTTGTCGACGAAACGACTGCGCAGCACGGTCAGGTCCCCGCCCTCGTTGAGGATGCCTCCACCGGACCCCGAGCCTTCGGGAGCGGTGTTCCCGGACAGCGTGGAGCGAACGACGGTCAGGACTCCACCGCTGGTGTTGTCGTCGTTGCCCTGGTTGAAGATCGCTCCACCGCCGGTGTCCGCTTCGACACCGCTGGCGACATTCCCCGTGAATTCGACACGGTCGAGCGTCATGTCACCGAGCGCCGAGTTCCACACACCGCCGCCCTCGTTGGCAGCCGTGTTGCCGGAGACCACGCTCCGGCTGATGTCGACCGTGCCGGCGCCGGTGAGGTGGAAGGCACCCCCGTTGCCGGGCATCGGTCCCGCTGTGTTGCCGTCGAGCGTCGAGCGATCGATCGACGTTGCCGAGCCCTCGGTCGCCTCGATGGCACCGCCGGCGCGCGTGGCCTCGTTGCCGGTGAACTCGCTGCGCTGCACGCGCAGGTCGCCGCCGTTGGCGATCGCGCCGCCGGATGCTCCTTCACCGGTGACGACGTTGTCCCGGAAATTGGACCGGGACACGTCGAGGATGCCCGCATTCCGGATCGCGCCGCCGGACTCCGTGTCCGCGGTCGCTCCGTTGACGATGTCGACACGCGACACGGCGAGGCTCGCGTCGGCGGCCACGTCGAAGGCGCGGTCGCCGGAGCCCGCGAGGTCGATCACGCTCCCACGGCCGTTGATCACCACGTTGCCGGTGATGTCGAGGTCACCCGACTCCGCGGATTCGTCACCCGCCTCACCCACGCTGAGCACGTAGGTCTCGGAACCGAGTCGGACCGATGACGCACCGTCGTGTTCGTTCGCCTCTTGCACCGCGGCGCGCAGTGAACACGCCCCGTCGGCATCGGCGCACTCGCCGTCTCCGGGTGCGGCGTCGACCGTGTCGTCGGTCGTATCGACGTCGAAGATTCCACCACCCTCTTGAGCCAGCGCTGAACTCGGGAAACCCGCGGCCAGGAGCACGGCGGCTCCGGTCGCGGCGATGAGTGGTCGTGTGCGGGTCATGTGAACGCTCCTTGTTGGGATGGTTCACCTGGGTTCGTTCACGGACCTGATTTGGATGCGCGGAATTTTCGACAACGTTCCCGGGCCCGCGCACCGTGTCCGTCCGGCGGTGACCACGCGGGGCGGATCAGACGTCCGCGGGCGGGGCCTCGGTGATCGGCGGCGGTTCGGGCAGTGCACCCGGACCCAGGTACACGATCACCTTTGCCACCCCGATTCCCGGCACGGGCGGCGCGTCCGAGATCGGCAGGATCTCGATCTCGTCCAGGTCGAATCCGAGGTCCAGGGCGACGTTCTCGGCCTCGGCGATGTACGGATCGACGTAGTAGATCCGTGTCTCCTGCGCCTGCACCGCGCCGGCAACACCACGAACATCGAGGTACCCGCGGTCGTTCAGGGTCTGCACGACAGGATCCAGCCGCTCCCCCGCGCTCGTTCCGTTGACGACGAGCACACCCACGAAGAACCGTTCGATCGGGGCGGCAGTCGTCGGTGGCACGGTCGAGGTGGTCGACGTGCTCGTCGTGGACGACGTCGAGGTGGTCGTCGACGTGGTGGTCGTGGGGGGAAGCGTCGTGGTGGTGGTCGTTGTCGTGGTGGTCGTCGTCGGCGGCGGAGCGTCCTCGGTCACCTTCACCATGATCAACGTCGCCACCAGCCCGACCATGATGGTCGCGAGGATGATGCTGAGTGCGGTCTTGTTCGACATGGGCGAGGGGAAAACGACGGGCCGATCGCACACGACGGAGGCTCGACGGCGCCTGCGAGACTACCGAGGGGACGAAGGGCACGGGGGGATCTGCCGCCTACAGTCGGCGTGGATGACCGACGGAATCGACGGCCTCAGCCCGGTCCAACAGCGCACGCTCGACGTGCTCCGGCGATCGGGTGATCCGGTGGTCTTCGATGCAGGATTCGTCGACGACATCCGCGATGAGATGCGCGCCGCACTCGATCACTTCGCCGCGCGGCTCGGTGCCGACGAGGAGGTCTGGATCTCCAAGCATCGGATCGCATCGGTCCTCGAATGCGAGGAGCATCATCTGCTTCCCGACGAGTTCGAGTGGACGAGCGCGAACGCGAACGGCACCATCGCCCACAAGGCGATCGAACTGCTGCTCTCCTGGCCGCAACGCCGCGGTGAACCGACGCCGATCGATCTCGTCGACGAGGCGATGTCCCGTCTGGGCGACGAGAGCCGAAGCATCGGTCAGTGGATCGAGACGCTGTCTCCGGCCGACGAAGCCGACGTCCGAAGTCAGACCACCGTGCGGGTGACCCAGTTCCTCGAGAACTTCCCGCCGCTCAGCAGACGCTGGGCACCGGTGACCGAAGCGTCGATCCGGTGGCCGAACAGCGGCCCGATCACGTTGTCGGGCAAGGTCGACCTGCTGTTCGGCCGACCGAACGGACGCGAGAGCCGCAAGGTGATCATCGACCTCAAGACCGGCCGACCCAACGCACGACATCGTCAGGACCTCGCGTTCTACGCACTCCTGGAGACGCTCGTACGCGAGGTGCCGCCTCGCAAGGTCGCCACCTTCTACCTCGACGCGGCCGAGGCCCAGGCCGACGACGTATCGGAGCGGATGCTCGAAACGGCGATGCGCCGGACGCTCGACGGACTCCATCGCATCATCGAGCTCGAGTCGGAAGGACGCGCTCCGACGCGCCGACCCGGCGTCACGTGTCGCTGGTGTGCGATCAACGACTCGTGCGAAGTCGGCGTGGCCTATCTCGACGCGCGACGCGCGAGCGACTGAAGGGCACCGGCCCCACTCGGTAACGTGGTCCGATGTCGATCGATCGGGACAGCAGGGTGTTCGTCGCCGGCCACGGTGGACTGGTCGGATCCGCCATCATGCGCCGACTCGAACGCGAGGGCTTCACCAATCTTCTCACCGCCACGCGCTCCGAACTCGACCTCAGGCACCAGGCCGCCGTCTCGCGCTGGTTCCAGGACCACCGTCCCGATCATGTCTTCCTCGTCGCCGGAACCGTCGGCGGGATCATGGCCAACAGCACCCGGCCGGCCGAGTTCATCTACGACAACATGATGATCCACGGCACCGTCGTCCACGCCGCGCACGAGAGCAACGTGAGCAAGTTGCTCTACCTCGGATCGTCCTGCATCTACCCACGCGACGCTCATCAGCCGATCGACGAGGAGCAGCTGCTCACCGGTCCACTCGAACCGACCAACGAGGCGTACGCGATCGCAAAGATCGCCGGGATCAAGGTGTGCCAGTCCTACCGCCAGCAGTACGGCAGTGACTTCATCTCGGCGATGCCGACCAACCTCTACGGGCCGAACGACAACTTCGACCTCACTTCGAGCCACGTGCTCCCGGCGCTGATGCGCAAGTTCCACGACGCCCGCTCGACCGACGACAAGATCGTCGAGGTGTGGGGCACCGGCTCACCGATGCGCGAGTTCCTCCACGTCGACGATCTCGCCGACGCCTGCCTGTTCCTGATGGACAACTACAGCGATGTCGGTCACATCAATGTGGGAACCGGCCAGGATCTCCCCATCCGCGAGCTGGCCGAGAAGATCCGCGACGTCGTGTGCGGCGAGGCCGAGCTGAGGTTCGACCCGTCGAAGCCCGACGGGATGCCGCGCAAGGTGCTCGACGTGTCGAAGCTCAACGCCCTCGGCTGGAAGCCGTCGATCGAACTCGACGAGGGGATCGCCGAGACCTACGCGTGGTTCCTGGATCAGCTCGCAACCGACTCCCAGGTCCGCGGCGCCTGACGTCCACCGTCGGCGTTCACACCGTCATCAGGGCGACAGGAACACCGAGTCCGACCTCGTCTCGAATCGTCGCGATTCGACGACCCGGCTGAACGGCGTCCTTCGGCGGGCTCACCCGGTCGGGGCCGATCCGATCGCACGCTGCGTCGATGTCGCCGACGTTGAGCACCAGACCCCAGAAACTCGCCGGTCCGGCCGGGATCTCGGGGCGCGTGACGATCTCGACGATCAACCCTCCTCGGCCGATCCGATGAAATCCTTGCCGCATCGAACCCACTTCGCGGACCCGCTTGAGTTCGCAGCCGGTCGCGACGGCGATGGCCCCGCTGGTCCGCTCGAGGTCGGGCGTCATCACCACGACGTGGTCGAGCCCGCTCGCGCCGAGCTCGTGAGCTCCGAACACGGGATCGCACGCGCTGACCGCCCGAGTACGCAGTCCGTCCACTTCTGTTCCGTCGAGCGTGTCGGACACTCCGCTCAACGTCCAGCCCACCACACCCGGCCCGCCATGCTCGGTGGGGTCGACGATCCGCAGTGACGTCCCCATCAGCGGCACAAGGCCGTCGTCGGCGACGACGAGCCCGATCGAGCGCCACGCACCCGGCTCCCCCGCCACGTCCAACCACTCCACGCACGCCGTCATCACCCGATCCTTCCAGACCGACCGCGCAGCTCCGACATCCACGAAACGTGCCCGAACGCGACAAAGCGCCCGCGTACCCATCAGCGATGAGCGTGCGGACGCCTCGTGGTTCGTTCGGTTGCGTGTACGCGTGGCGGTCAGCCGCGGCCCATGTTGGGACGCTTGCCGTGGTTCGCCTTCGAGCGGCGGAGCCGAGCCTTGCGCTTCTTGGTCTTCTTCGACATAAGGCATTCGATGCTACGGCCGTTTCGACGCATCGCCAACCGAGTGAGCTTCGCCCACGTCGAGCGGCCAATTTCCCACCCTCTGCATTACGGATTCACTACGGGTGAGAAAAAGCTAGTGGTCGCCCACCACTTTCTGTAGTATTGCCCGCGTTCTGCAGTCGCGGCCAGTTCGGTTCGGGACGAGAGGTTGATCGGAGAACTCAACATGTTGAAGAAATCGCTCGTCCGAGCCACGGTTGCCGCCGCAGCTGCGACGATCGCGCTCTCGATGAGTGCATCACTGGCCAGCGCGGGCGGTGACTACCCGCCGAACACCGATCCCCCGGAGGAACGCACGCTCGATGTCAGCGCGTTCGCTCCCGTCTGTCAGAACGACGTCCCGTACATCCAGTACGAGATCCTCCCGGTCGGGTTCTCGTCCCTCGGTCCGGCGACCTTGACGATCTTCGACATCAACGGTGACTTCGTCGAGGAGTTCGTCGTTCAATCACTCAGCGGACAGTTTCTCTACCCTGGTGCCACCGTCGACAGCGAGGGCCACGGAACGGACTGGCCCGGATGGTTCTTCGACGGCGACGAGTGGGTTCCCGACACGTCCGACGCGATTCTTCGCGACGGTCTCACCATCCAGGTCGAGGTCAACCCGACGGCGACCGCGGCAGTCAGCTATCCGCCCGCGACCAGCGCCTGCGCGAGCCCAGAGAATCCGGAAGAGCCCAGCGGTGCTGACGATCCCGACGAGCCCACCAGCAGCTCCTCGTCGGGAGTGCTGCCGTCCACCGGCAGCAACGCCACGATGATCACGCTGATCATCGGCGCCGGCCTCCTCGGTGCCGGCATCGTGACCTCGGTCGCCATGCGCCGTCGCCACGCTGTTCCCAACGCCGACTGAACAACTGAATCCGATCCGACGGTAGCCATCGTCTCGTCCCGGTCGGGACGACGGGCGGTGGCTACTGTCGCGTCATGACCGAGATCCACGGAACCGTCGCGCCTGGCTACGAGGGGGTTCGCGACGCGTTCGCCACCAACTGGGAGTTGCACGGCGAGGCCGGCGCCTCGGTGTGCGCCACCGTCGACGGTGAGGTCGTGTTCG
The DNA here is from genome assembly GCF_000350145.1 of Ilumatobacter nonamiensis YM16-303. GTDB lineage: Bacteria > Actinomycetota > Acidimicrobiia > Acidimicrobiales > Ilumatobacteraceae > Ilumatobacter_A > Ilumatobacter_A nonamiensis. The sequence continues at coordinate 48,542 of NZ_BAOL01000003.1, forward strand.
ACCTGTGGGGTGGCAGCGCCACGTTCGACGACGGCGAACGCGACTGGGCCGAGGACACGATCATCAACGTCTGGTCGACGACGAAGACGATGTCGTTCCTGTGCTGCCTCCTTCTCGCCGATCGGGATGAGCTCGACCTGCACGCGCCCGTTGCCACGTACTGGCCGGAGTTCGCCGCTGCCGGAAAGGACCAGGTCGCCACCCGCCACATCATGGGCCACACCGCGGGCCTGTCGGGCTGGGACGAGCCGCTCGACATGAGTGACTTCCTCGACCACGACAAGCTGGTCGGACTGCACGCTGCTCAGGCACCGTGGTGGGAACCGGGCTCCGGGTCGGGCTACCACGCGATCAGCCAGGGCTATCTGCTCGGCGAGATCGTGAAGCGAGTGTCCGGTCGGTCGCTCGGCACCTTCTTCGCCGACGAGATCGCCGGCCCGCTCGGAGCCGACTTCCACATCGGCACCGCTGCCGAACACGACGGCCGGATCGCCCACGTCATCCCGCCCGTCGCCCCGCTGGGCGCCGACGCTGGTCTGGTCGATCCCGACTCGATCGCTGTCCGCACGCTGTCCAACCCGGTGATGGACGCTTCGTTCTCGTCCACACCCGCGTGGCGGCGGGCCGAGATTCCCGCGGCGGGTGGACATGGAAACGCACGATCGGTCGCGCTCATCCACACCCTCACCGCCAACCGGGGCACGGCGAACGGGAAGCAGATCATCTCGCCCGAGGGGCTCGAGCGGATCTTCGAGGTCCAGGCCGAAGGAATCGACAAGGTGCTGGGTGCCGACCTCAAGATCGGGATGGGCTTCGGTCTGCCCAGCCCGATGCTCCCTCTCCCCAACCCGCACACCTGCTACTGGGGTGGCTGGGGCGGCTCGCTCGCGATCATCGACATGGACGCCAAGCTCAGCTACAGCTACGTCATGAACAAGATGGGCGACACCACAACCGGCGACCCGCGCGGAGCCGGTCCGCTCCTCGCCACGTACACCGCCCTCATGTCCTGACCCGCCGCTACCTCACCGCCCCCTCCGTTCTCGTCGCGCTTGCGCCCGCTACCCGGGCCAGAACGCGACCAGAACCCAGTCCAGCTGCGGTGCCCGCTCCCGTCCGCCCGCACCTTCGTTCTCGTCGCGTTTGCGCCCGCTACCCGGGCCGATACGCGACGAGAACGGCTTCGGCTGCGCGTCACGCGGCGGCGCGGGTCCATTCGAGCAGGTCGTCGACCGGCTTCGTGTTCAAGATTCGGTCGATCGGAACATTGCAGTCCGCCGCACGGTCACAACCGAGCGCCTGCCATTCGAGCTGACCCGTCGCGTGGGCATCGGTGTCGATCGTGAACCAACACCCGTACTCGACCGCGAGTCGCAACAGGTCCCGTGGCGGATCCAACCGCTCGGGACGGCAATTGATCTCGACGGCCGTGTTGAACTGAGCGCACGCGGCGAACACGTAGTCGGCGTCGAAATCGCTCGGCGGACGCTTGCCGATCATCCGACCGGTGCAGTGCCCGAGGATGTCGACGTGCGGTGACGCGATCGCCTGCAACATCCGCTCGGTCATCTGCTGCTTCTCCATCCGCAGCTTGGAGTGAACGCTCGCCACGACGACGTCGAGCCGTTCCAGCATCTCGTTCGACAGATCGAGAGCGCCATCCTCGAGGATGTCGACCTCCATCCCGGACAGGATCTGGAAGTCGTGTCCGGCATCGGCGATCGCCTCGTTCACGGCCGCGATCTGGTCGAGTTGCTCACTCAACCGCTCCTCGTTGAGACCATGAGCGATCGTCAGACGAGCCGAGTGGTCGGTCTGCACCATGTACTCGTGCCCGATCGCCATCGCAGTCGTCGCCATCCGCTCGATCGGCGCTCCCCCGTCGCTCCACGTCGAATGCAGGTGACAGTCGCCGCGCAGCGCGTCGAGGTACGGACGGGCCTCGTCGCTCACTTCGACCTGCGACGACGCCTCGATGTCGATCAAGTACGCGGGTGTCCGTCCGGCGAGCGCGTCCGAGATGACCTGCGCGGTCGACGAACCGATGCCGTCGAGGTCGGTCAGCGTGTCGTTCTCGGCCCGGCGGACGAGCTCGTCCGGGTCGGTCGAACGCACGACGTCGATGGCACGTACGAACGCTTTGGTCTTGAAACCGGATGCCCGCGAGCGGTCGAGGCAGTGGATCACGCGTAGGAGCGCGGCCTCCGGTGTCATACCTGCGATCGTAGCGAGGCTCCGGTCCTCCGTTCTCGTCGCGAATCGACCCGCCCGCCGATCCGATGCGCGACGAGAACAGTACGTTGGCCGCGATGCTGCCGACCGCGTCGCTCCACGGACGCACCACGATCGTCGGCCTGATCGCGGTCGCCCTTCTCGGCACGGCGTGCGGTGGCGGCGACTCGTCCGAGCCGGAGGTTCTCGCCGAGTTCGGCCAGGCGCAACCGGGCGACACGGTCGGCCTGATCGCCGTGGACGCCGCCGACGGCACGCGCACCGTCGAGTGGGCTTCGCGCCGAGATGGCACCATCCACCGACTCGACATCGACGATTCCGGCTCCGAGATCGAGACCGTCGCGACGGTCGACGTGGGCATCGACGGCGAGCAGCGCGGTCTGCTCGGCCAGGTGCTCATCGACGGGCGCCGCTACGCATCGTGGACCACCCCGGACCTCGAACTGATCGTCGGGGAGATCGGCCCTTCGGCGGATCCACGCATCGTGTGGAGCGCGGGCGAGTCCGGCAGCGGAGCGATCGGCGGAGTGCTCCAGCGTGACGACGCGAGCTCCATCCTCATCGGGCTCGGGCGCAACACCGGGTGGGACACCGAGACCGGGATCGGCGGTGCGATCCTCCGACTCGATCCCGATGCGATGCCCGACCAGGCCGAAGGAGTCGTCAGCACCGGGTACACCAACCCGTGGGCGTTTCGGGCGACGGACGACGGGTCGGCGATCTGGGTTGCGGACAACGCCGCCGGCCCCGATCCCGACGACGAGTCGCGTGACGACGTGGAGAGGATCGGGCGAGCTGACATCGAGCCGGATCGGAACGAGATGGACGAGATCGACGAACCTGCACGCGCGCCGTCGGCGATGATCGAACTTCCGGACGGGCGACTCGGCATCTGTGGATTCCTCGACAACGAATTGCGCGCGTACGACACCATCGACACCGATCGCGGGCGCGACACGGGTCTCGAACCGGCCGAGATCGTGATGCCCTGCAACACCGGCGCCGCCGTTTTCGACGACGGAACGATCGTGACCGCCGCGCAAACCGACGTCGGCGAGTCGCTCCTCATCCTCCATCCCTGACCGGTCACGCCGCGTCCTCGCGCTCCCGCCCCTTCGATCTCGTCGCGCATCGACCCGCATCGCGCGCAGGAACGCGACGAGAACCGAGAACGGCACACACTTCCGCACTCCTGCGTTCCGCTCGTCCCCGGCCAAGGGTTCTCGTCACGCATCGACCCCGCGTCGCGGGCGGGAACGCGACGAGAACCAAGCCGGTCGAACGCTGTTTCCGGTTTCGCGGCCGCGACGACCCCGTGTCAGCGCATGAAGCAACTCGGACGCCGATCGATCGCGCCGCACCACCAGCGCAAGCCCAGACGCTCGCGTCAACTCGCACTCGGGAGTTGCGCGGTCGTGCTGGTCACCGCCCTCGCGATGCCCGACGAGCCGGTCACGATCGGACCGGATTGGTGCTGGCAGCACTACGCCCTCGCACCAGCGAGCGCGCTCGTGACCGACCACGGTCCGCCCTCCGCCGACGCTGCCGACGAATGGCTCACGTGGCTCGCAGCGACCGTCGACGCGCCAGCCGCTCGACGCCACGCGCACGCGGCGCAGCTGGAGTTGGTCGAGGAGCTGCGATCGGCCGGAGCCTGGACGGCCACCGAGGCACGCCGCTATCGGGAAGCAGCAGCGAGCGATCCGACGCCGGCAACCGTGTGCGAGACGTTCGGTGCTCGGATCATTCCCGAGCCCGATGGATCCCTCCCGCCTCGGTGGGCCGACCGCTTCACCGATGCGCAGAACGCCGCGTTCTCGCAGCTTGCCGGCTCCGAGGGCGAGGCGAGGTGATGGCAACGCAGCGGCATCCTCGGGGACGGGTCGCACGGATCGCTGGTGCCATCGGCCTGCTGATCACAGTGATCGCCCTTCAGTCGGCGCGGTCGGACGAGCCGGTCGACGCCTCCGCTCCGAACCCGGGAGCGTGCGCCGGCAATCCGTCGTTCTGTGGCATCACGCTGCGGATCGACTCCGACGCAGGCACCATCCCGTCGGTCGCCGCCGGTGCGCACTACGGACCGGCGTGGGGGATTCCGACGACGAAGAACAACTCCACCGGAGTGGGCTGGTGCGTCGACGACACCCACACAGGATTTCCCGTCGGACCGATCTCGGAACGAGCGCTGCCGACCTCCTGGACTGCCGACGAGATGCGACGAGCGGCAACCATCATCACGCTCTACGGGGGCGACAAGGTCGTTCCGTACCAGCCGCTGCGCATCGATCGGGCCGGCGAACTGGCAGGCATCGCCACAGCGGGAATCTCCGCAACGCGACACCGTCAGATCGCCGTCTGGTTCGCGTTGCGCTCGCTGTTGCCTGACGGTGCGCGCACTCCACGGATCGACCTCGAATCGGCAGTGACGTTCAGCGACCCCGGCGGTCGCCGGCGATCAGCGATCGGTGATTCGGCAGTACAACTCGCTCGGCGCCTGGTCGCTGTCGCCGGGGACATGACGGCCTCGGGCCGACCGACCGTCACGGTCGAGTCGACGGACGGACAACCGCCGGCGACGATCGGCGCCGCGGAAGAAGTGACCGTCCACGTTCAGGACAGGGCGGGGAACCCGCTTCCGAACTTTCCTGTGTGGCCGTCGTCATCGACCAACGCGAACGTCGAGTCGGCGAGCAATCGAGCCGTCCGCCGATCGGTCGCCTTCCTCAACGCTCAGGACGCCGGCTGGCCCGCACTCGGCGGGAGCCGTCGCCTCGAGGGTGCGAGCATGACCGACGCGTCGGGCAACGCGACATTCACGATCGAGGTCACCGAACCAGGCACCTGGTCGGTCGGGTTCGAGACGTCGGCCGCGCCATCCCGCCTGCACCTGTACGGCGACGGCATCAATGCGCAGAACAACGTCTCGACCCTCACCGCCGACATCCGGAGCGCGTCGGGCTCACTGTCCGGGGAGGTGGTCGAACGATTCGTCCGAGCGGTCAAGACCACGACCGACTCGACCTTCGGCGTGGACGGCGCCGTGTTCTCCCTCATCGATGCGAACGGAACCGAGGTGACCCGCAGGACCACCGACGACCAAGGAGTCGTCGACTTCCCGCCGATCGCCGCCCACCACCCGACGCCGCTCACGATCCGCGAGATCACCGCGCCCGTCGGCCTGGCGCTGCGTCCCGACGCCGTCGAGGTGATCGCGGACGGCGGACTCTCCACCGACCCGGACGCGCCGACCGTCGTCGAGATCGAGAACCGTCCGGTCGAGCACGACGTGACCATCCAGAAGAAGGTCGTCGGATCCCCGGGCTTCGGTCCGCAGCTCGCCGGGTTCACGTTCACCGTCACCCGCGACAGCGACGGGACGAACTTCGGGACGCTCACCACCGACGACACCGGACGAGCCTCATCTCTCGCGGTGCCCGCCGGTGACTATTCGATCCGGGAGGTCGACCGACCGGAGCGATGGCCCGGCGACGAACCGTTCCCCGAACCGATTCGTGTCGCCGTACCAGTCGACACGACCGAACCGCTCGTCGTGAGCTTCGAGAACACACTTCCACCGCCGACGATCAGAACGACGGCAACCGACCGGGCCGACGGTGACAAGTACCTGAGCGCTGCCGGCGGCGTGATCGTCGATGCCGTCGAGGTGTGTGGCGTGGTCGAGGGAACGACGTACCGGGTCGAGGGTGAGCTGATGTTCGTCGATTCCGACTCCGGGACGGTCGAACCGACCGACATCCACGCGACCGCGGAGTTCGTCGCGGCTCCTGGCGACGACGGCTGCCAGGCGTTCGAGCTCGATTTCAACGTTCCCGTCGACTCCGAGTGGCTCGACCGATCGGGGCACTTCGTCGTCGCCGAGGACCTGTTCGTCGGGGACGATCGTGTCGCCACGCACCACGACATGGAATCGATCGAGCAGAGCGTCTTCGTCCCCACGGTCCGATCGCTGGCAGTCGATGGCGCGGACGGTGACGGATGGATCGACCTCGGCGGGGGCACCGTCGTCGAGACCCTGTGGCTGTCCGACCTCGACGTGTCCCGACCCGATGTCGAGCTCCGCGCCGACTCTGTTCTGATGACGCTGGACGCGGCCGGCGAACCGACCGCGACGAGCGCTTCGGCGTCTTCCACGTTCGCGGTCGAGGACGTCGGAGGCGGGACGCAGCCGTCGGTCGAGATCCCGTACACGTCGGCGGACCTGTCCGACGAGGGCGGCACCGCCGTCGTGTTCACGACGATCACCGACGCGGACACCGGCCTCGTCATCGCAGAACACCACGACCCGCAGGACACCGACCAGCAGGTGCGCTGGCGCCCCGCACCCACGGAACTACCGCCCGCGGAACCCCCGACGACCGAACCTCCACACGTGTCGGCCCCGCCGTCGATCCCGCCCGACGACCTCCCCCGGACCGGCGGGGGCTCCGCTGTCCCGATCCAGCGCTGGGGAAGCGGCCTCGCGTTGCTGGGATCGTTGCTGTTCTTCGCATCAGGCACCCGCCGCCGCGACGATCCCCACCGACCCGCTCCCTGACCCACTTCGTCGCCCCGCCTCGACTTCGTTCTCGTCGCGCCTCGGTTCTGGTCGCGCTCTCGCCCGGGTTCCGGGCCGATGCGCGACGGGAACGAAGTTCGCAATGCCGTTTCCTGTTCCGGTGAGTCACGACCCCGTGTGTGGGGCATGAAGCTCGACACACTCGACCGCATCGCCCGACGACAACACGGGGTCGTGGCCCGTCACCAGACCGAACTCTCGTCATCCTCATGGCAGCGGGCGACGACGAACGGGACATTCGTTCCGATCCACCGCAACGTTGCACGACTGGTCGGAACGGCGGACACCTCGCGCCAGCGGATCGCGGCGGCGGTGCTCGCCGCAGGCGACGGGGCGCTCGCCTCCCACCGCTCGGCGGCCCTGCTGCACGGAATCCCCACGGTCGATCCTCCGCCCGTCGACGTGATCGTTCCTCGGACCCGAATGGGTGACCGGACGACCTACATCCGCGGGCTCGATGGGGTTGTCGTCCACCGACCCTCCGACCTGATGCGTCTCAAGCCGCACCGCCAGGACAACATTTCGTGCACCTCGATCCTCCGGACCCTGCTCGATCTCGGTGCCGTCGCGGCCGACGACGTCCATGGAGCGGTTGGCCATGCACTCACCAACGACCTCGCTTCCATCGCTGCGATCGAGACCGTGCTGCAGCAACACGCTCGCCGCGGACGCGCCGGAGTCACTGCGCTCCGATCGGCACTCGACGACTGGGCGATCGACGCGAAGCCGGCCGATTCCGTGTTGGAACCAGCGATGCGACGGCTCGTGTCGGCATACGGACTTCCGCCCATCGAGTTCCATCCCTTCGTCGGCGGTCGAGAGGTCGACTTCCGCGTGGTCGGCACACCGATCGTCATCGAGTGCGACGGGTGGCGCTACCACGGTCGAGCACGTGACCAGTTCGAGCGCGATCGCGACAACGACGCCGAGTTCGCCGCCCACGGCTGGATCGTGCTCCGATTCACCTATCGCAAGATCACGACCCGTCCGAGCGACGTCGCCGCGCACATCCGCCGCGCGGTCGAACGATGGGTCGACATCCCCGCCCCCGATGCCGCCTGACCGAGCCTGGGGCCATCGTTTCGTCCGTTCTCGTCGCGCCTCGGCGCACGATCGGGGCCATTCGCGTCGCGCCGTTTCTCATCGGACCTCAGTTCTCGTTGCGAATCGACCCGCGACCCGGGCAGAGACGCGACGAGAAGCAAGATCGCCGAGAAGAGGCGCGACGAGAACGGCGGCAGGTCACCACGATCGAGCGGGGCTCGTGGCGGAGCGACGTCGGTAGCCTCCCCGCTGCATGGAACGCTTCGGATTGGTCGGCCTCCCCAACGCGGGCAAGAGCTCGCTCTACAACGCGCTGACCGGGGGCGGGGCGCTCGCCGCGCCGTACCCGTTCGCGACCAAGGACCCGAACATCGGTGTGGCGATGGTTCCCGACGAGCGCGTCGACCGTCTCTCCGCCATGTCGGAGTCGAGGAAGACGATCCACGCCCAAGTGGAGGTGGTCGACATCGGCGGTCTCGTGGAGGGCGCGAGCACCGGTGAAGGTCTGGGCAACAAGTTCCTCGCCAACATCCGCGAGGTCGACGCGATCGTGTTCGTCCTCCGAGCGTTCGTCAACGACGACATCGTCGGACCGTCCGACCCGCTCGAACACCTGCGCATCGTCGAGATCGAGCTCGCGCTCGCCGACCTCGAAACCGTCGAGAAGCGCCTGCACCAGACCAAGCGCGCGGCCAAGCTCGACAAGTCGATGGTCGACGAAACCGAGGCACTGCAAGCTGCCTACGACGCCCTCGCCGACGGTCTCCCGCTGTATCGGGCAGGCCTGAGCGACGACGTGCGCGAGGCGCTTCAGCCGTACTTCCTCCTCACGAACCGACGCGTCCTCGTCGTCGTGAACGTCGGCGAGGACGACCTCGACGCGATCCCCGAACACGAAGCTCGAGTGGCCGCCGAGTTCAACAACGCCGGCGACAACGTCGAGATCATCGGGATGTGCGTCCAACTCGAGGCGGAAGCCGCGGCGATCACCGATCCCGAGGAGCGCGCCGAGATCCTGGAGGGATTCGGGCTCGGCGAAGGCGCTCTGTTCCGGATGGTCCGCAGCGCGTATCACCTGCTCGGACTGCGGACGTACCTGACCACGGGCGAGCAGGAGTCCCGGGCGTGGACGTTCTACGAGGGGTCGACCGCACCGGAGTGCGCCGGCAGGATCCACACCGACTTCCAGCGCGGTTTCATCAAGGCCGAGGTGATCCAGTGGGACCAATTGCTCGAGCTCGGGTCGTGGACCAAGGCCAAGGAGGTCGGCAAGATGCGCGTCGAGGGCAAGGACTACATCGGCCAGGACGGCGACGTGATGGAGTTCCGCTTCAACGTCTGAAACGTTCGCTCCGCGGGTCGGGCGTGCCATGCTCGTGCACATGGCATGGCTGGTCAGCGAGGCACGAGTGCTGGCGTCGGCCGAGTGCGCCTCCTCCCGGTCCGCCCGACGCAAGGGTCTGCTCGGCCGGGACTCCCTCGATGGTGCGATCGTCCTCGATCGATGCCGTTGGGTCCACACCATCGGCATGCGATTCCCGATCGACGTCGCGTTCCTCGACGAGGACGACCTCGTGATCCGCACCGTGCAGATGCCGCGCCAACGCGTCGGCCTCCCCGTGCCCAGGGCCCGACGGGTCATCGAGGCCGAAGCCGGGGCATTCGCTCGATGGGGTGTCCACGTCGGCGACACCATCGAAGTGCGCGACGACCGATGAGCACGCTGTGGCTCGTCGCCACACCGATCGGGAACCTCGGCGACCTCGCGCCGCGAGCGATCGAAGTCCTGAGCACCGCGGAACTCGTGTGCTGCGAGGACACCCGCCGCACCGGCAAGCTCCTGCAGCACGCCGGAATTCGAGCGAAGCGCCTCGCGGTGTGCAACGAACACACCGAGTTCGACCTGGTCGCGCAGGTACTCGACACGCTCGGCTCCGGTGGCGATGTCGCCGTCGTCAGCGATGCGGGAAGCCCCGGCATCTCCGACCCTGGGGAGCTTCTCGTGGCCGCCGCCGTCACGGCCGGTCACGACGTGAGCGCGGTCCCCGGACCCACTGCCGCGACGATGGCGGTCACGATCAGCGGCCTTCCGAGCGGTCGCCACGTCTACGAGGGGTTCCTCCCACGAAAGGGTCGCGAGAGATCGGAGCGCATCGACGCGATCGCGACGGAACACCGCACCGTCGTGCTGTACGAGGCTCCGCACCGCGTGCAGCGCACCCTCGCCGAGCTCACCGCTGCGTGCGGTGCCGACCGTCCGGTCTCGATCTCCCGCGAGCTGACGAAGCTGCACGAGGAGACGATTCGCGGCACGCTCGGCACGGTCGACCTGGGCGAACCGCGAGGTGAATACGTGATCGTCGTCGGTGGAGCGGCAACGGCGGTCGTCGATGCCTCCGACGACCACGTCCGACGCGAGCTCCGAAACGCGCTCGCCGGCGGCGCCTCGACTCGCGATGCCGTGGCGAAGATCACCGCCGCCACCGGACGTCGCAAACGCGAGGTGTATCAACTCGCCCTGGAACAGGAGACGAACGTCTCACCCGCAGTCGACACGACGGACTCCGAATGAACGGGCACACTGGACCCGATGAGTGAATACGTCTCCGTCACGAGCAGCGGTCCGAGCGCGGCGTTCTTCGACCTCGACCGAACGCTGATCTCGGGCTCGTCCGCGTTCACGCTCGCCATCCAGGCCCGCAAGGTCGGATTCATCCCGACGCACGAGTTCGTGCGCGACGCCGGAAGCGCGATCGCCTTCAAACTGTTCGGCGCGAGCGACGACACGAGCGACGAGGTCCGCAAGCGAATTCTCGGCGCGGTCACCGGCCTCCGCAAGGCCGATCTCCAGGCGCTCAATGCCGAGATCCTGCCCCGACTGATCCAGCGCGTTCGTCCGGAAGCGAAGCGTCTCCTCGAGCGTCACGGTCGCGCCGGGCGCGACACGTTCATCGTCTCGGCGGCACCACAGGAGATCGTGGAGCCTCTCGCCCACGCGCTGGGCATGACCGGCGGGATCGGCACCCGGAGCCAGGTCGAGGACGGGCTCTACACGGGCGAACTCGACGGTCCGTTCTGCTACGGCGAGGGCAAGGTCGAGGCAATGCAGGCGGTGGCGTCGTGGAACAGCTACGACCTCGGCCAGAGCTACGCCTACAGCGACTCGGCGAGCGACCTGCCGATGTTGGAGTCGGTCGGCCACCCCGTCGCGGTCAATCCCGACTCGAAGCTCGAACGCTACGCCCGACGCAACGGCTGGCCGATCGTGATCTTCAGCCAACGCACGAAGTCGGTGATCCGCCGAACGTTGTCGGGGGTCGCGACCGTGGGAATCGGAATCGGTGGCTTCGCCCTGGGCACCCAGGTCAACCGGGGCAAGCGGGCCGGCGTGTTCCGGCGCTGAGACCGATCAGCGCTCGCGTCACGCCCGGGGCATCAACGCGAGCTGGCGGGACTGACAGACGAGCTCACCGGCGGAGTCCCAGACCTCGCCCTCCTCGTCCAGCAATCCGTCGTGGATGAACCGCGACCGGAACGAGCACCGGAGCGGTCCGGGCGCGGGGACGCCGCGGACGTGAACGGTCAGTTCGACCGTGGGTACCCACGCGACCGGGAGACCGGAGTTGAACACCGGCGGAGGAAATGCATCGGCGACGAGCATCAGTCCGATGGCATCGATCGGTTCGTCGTCGGCCAGGGCGAACCATCCGCTGATCTCGGCGCGCCCCGACGGATTCCCGCTGCGGAATCCCCCGTCCGACGGGCGGAGCCGAACGTCGATCTTCTCCATCAGCGCCGGAAGCGGTCCCTCGGTCGGCGCGGGCGCGGCAACGCAGTCCTCGTACGCCGGCAGGTCGACGGGATCGTTCATCCGAGCGCGTGGGCCACCCGGGGTCTGCTCGGCGAACGATCCGAGCAGCCGCAGCGTCGGTTTGCCATCCATCGACAAGGTCGCTGTTGCGGTGGCGAGGCGGCGGCCGGACCGGACGATCGACACGTCGATCTCGCATGCTCCCGCGGGTGCCGGTCGGAGATAGTGGGCCGTGATCGTCAGCGGCGGCCGACCCACGACGTCCGCCATCGCTCGGGTCGCGATCGCCAACAGGTAGCCGCCGTTCGCGTTGCCGCCGATGTCCCAACCTTCGTGCACGACGGCGGCAAAGCGTCCCTCCCCGATCGGACGGACAGCGGTTGCATCGGCGAAGAGGCTCACGCCGGGGAACCGTACGCAACCGACCGATGCGGCTCCCAGCCCCGGCGATGTGACATCGGCGTCGTCGAAAGTGTTCATCGGCGACGGGCAACAGCGCACATTTTCCTCCGAGTCGGGGGACGACGTCGGCCAGTAGCGTGCAGGCCGTGAGCTCGACGTATGTGACGACACCGATCTACTACGTGAACGCGGAGCCTCACCTCGGACACGCGTACACCACGATCATCGGCGACGCGATCACGCGATGGAGCCGCTTGACCGGCGCACCGACCAAGTTCCTCACCGGCACCGACGAGCACGGCCTCAAGATCCAGCAGGCCGCCGAGGCGGCCGGCGTCTCGCCGCAGGCGTTCACCGACGACATCGCGCCGAAGTTCGCCGCCGCCTGGGACAAGCTGAACATCGCGAACGACGACTTCATCCGCACCACCGAACCCCGTCACAAGGTCGCCGTCGCCGAGCTGCTCCAGCGTTGCTACGACGCCGGCGACATCGAACTCGACACGTTCGCCGGCAAGTACTGCGTCGCTTGTGAGGAGTACTACTCCGACGACGAACTCGTCTCGGCCGAGGGTGTGGCCGGCGAGGGGGAACTGTGCCCGATCCACCAGCGGCCGGTCGAGTACTTCGAGGAGGAGAACTACTTCTTCCGCCTCAGCCGGTTCCAGGACCGCCTGCTCGACTGGTACGCCAAGCATCCGACGGCGATGACGCCCGAGCACCGTGGCAACGAGGCGCTCGGTCTGATCCGCAGTGGCCTGCGTGACTTCTCGATCAGCCGCACCTCGCTCGAATGGGGCATCCCGCTCCCGTGGGATCCGAAACACGTCACCTACGTCTGGTTCGACGCGCTCACCAACTACCTCGCGGCGGTCGGCTTCGGCTCCGACGATCAGGACTACGAGGACTGGTGGCCGGCGATTCACCTGATCGGCAAGGACATCGTCCGCCAACACTGCGTGTACTGGCCCGCGATGCTGATGTCTGCAGGGGTCGAACTCCCGAAGCGTTGGGCGATCGGTGGGTGGCTGCTCGTCGGTGGCGAGAAGATGTCGAAGACGTCGGGCAACGTCGTCAACCCCCTCGATCTCATCGACGACATCGGACTCGACGGGTTCCGCTACTACGTGCTGGCCGAGACCCCCTACGGCAGCGACGGCGACTTCACCTACGAGGGTCTCGTCGCCCGCTACAACTCCGATCTCGCGAACAACCTCGGCAACCTCGCCGCGCGCGTCGCAACGGTCGTCGCCAAGAAGTGCGACGGCGTCGGTCCTGCACCCGACCCGGACAGCCCGCTCTCCGCCGCGGCCGAGACCGCCTACACCGAATCGGCCGCGCAATGGGCCGAACTCCAGCCGAGCCGCGCCCTCGATGCGACATGGGGGCTTATCCGTGCAACGAACGCACACCTCGAGCAGAACGAGCCCTGGAAGGCCGATCCCGGACCGGACGTCGACCGGGTGATGGGCGACGCGCTCGAAGCACTCCGGATCGTCGCGATCCTCTCCTCCCCCGCGATCCCCGACACCGCACAAACCGTGTGGGAACGGATCGGGATGCCCGGCCAGGTCGCGGACCAGCATCTCCCCGACGCCGTCACATGGGGCGGCTACCCGGGCGGTGCCGACGTCGTGAAGGGCGATCCGCTCTTCCCCCGGATCAAGCTGTGACTCCGCGCTACATCGACTCGCACTGCCACATCCACGACGAGCGGATTCCCGACGGACCGGACGGCGCCGTCGCCGCAGCGGACGAGATGGGCGTCGACATCCTCGTCACCGTCGGGTGCGATCGGGCGACGTCACTGGCAGCGATCGAGGTCGCGGCTCGCCACGACAACGTCTTCGCAACCGTGGGGGTCCATCCGCACGAGGCGACCAACGGGACCAGTTCGATCGTCGACCTGCTCGACACCGACGGCATCGTCGCGATCGGCGAGGCGGGACTCGACTACTACTACGAGCACTCGCCGCGGGACGCGCAACGCACCGTGTTCGCCGAGCACATCGCCCTCGCCCACGAACACGACCTCACGCTCGTCATCCACACCCGTGACGCATGGGACGAGACGTTCGAGATCCTCGACTCCGAGGGCGTCCCGGAACGCACGATCTTCCATTGCTTCACCGGTGGACCCGACGCGGCCGCCCGTGGACTCGAACGCGGGATCTACCTGTCGTTCTCCGGCATCGTCACGTTCAACTCGGCGAAAGACGTCCAGGAAGCCGCCGCACTGTGTCCGTCGGAGAAACTGCTCGTCGAAACCGACAGCCCGTACCTCGCGCCCGTGCCGTACCGCGGGAAGAAGAACCGGCCCGCGTGGGTCCCGCACGTCGGTCAGTTCCTCGCCGACCTCCGCGACGAGCCGGTGGCCGACTTCGCAGCTCGCACGGTCGACGCGACACACGAGGCCTTCGGCGGTCGCCTGACCTCGGTCGCCTGATTCTCGACCAGGCTCGTCCGGTTCCGTTGCGGGGTTGGTGACACGTGACGCTGCCCGGTCGCCGAGACGGCCGAGCGGTACGCTGCGGAGCGAGGAATCACCATGGCATACGAAGACATCGATCGACGCCGGTTCCTGCTGTTGGGCCTGCTCACGCTCATCGCGCTCCCCGCGATCTACTTCTTCAGCCAGCGTGAGAATGCCGAGACGACCGACGACGAGGCCGTTGCGACCGATCAGGTCGCCATCGAGGTCGACAGCAACTCGAACCGACCGCCGCTGGAGCTGACCGACGACGACCCCACCTTCCTGACGGGCCCCGTCGGAGACGCCAATCCCGGCGTCAACGAGATCGCCGTGCCGGAACAACCGGACACGGCGCCCCTCCAGCTGAGCGCCAGCTATCGCGGCAACGTGCCCGGAGTTCGGACCTGCCTGCTCAGCGAGATCGGCGCCGGTCTCACGGTCACCGTCAGGAATCTCGACAACGGCCGAACGGTCACGTGCTTCACCGGTCAACCCCCGGAATCGCAGGTCGCCGACATCGTCCTGCACACCGACACGTTCACCCGCCTCGCCGACCCGACGGAAGCCCCGATCACCGTCGAGGTGACCCAGTGACCAGTGAAGCAGTGACCGGACGCACTCGGTGACCCACTCCCGCCCCGCTGTCCGCTCGCTGCTCGACGACCACGGCCTCGCCCCGCGTCGCGACCTGGGACAGAACTTCGTCGTCGACCCGAACACGGTCCGGCGGATCGCCGAACTCGCCCGCGTCGGGCTGTCCGACCACGTCGTCGAAGTCGGTGCCGGCCTCGGATCGTTGACGCTCGCGCTCGCCGAGACCGGCGCCTCGGTGACCGCGATCGAGGTCGACCGAGGTGTCGTTCCCGTGTTGCGCGACATCGTGGCGGACGCCGGCGTGGACAACGTCGCGGTCGTCGAAGCCGACGCGATGGAAGCCGACTGGAACGCGCTCCTCGACCCGGGTGTCGACGGTGGCTGGACGCTGGTCGCCAATCTGCCGTACAACGTCGGCACTCCGCTCGTGTGCGACATCCTCGACGACGTCCCACAGGTGACGCGCCTGCTGGTCATGGTCCAACGCGAGGTCGCCGAACGCTTCGCGGCCGCACCCGGATCCAAGGCGTATGGCGCCGTCAGTGTGAAGGCAGCGTTCTGGGGACGAGCGCAGATCGTCGGATTCGTTCCCGCGACCGTGTTCCTCCCGGCGCCCAACGTCGAGTCCGCGTTGGTCGAGATCACCCGCCGCGAACCACCGACGGTCGATCCGGTCCGACTCTTCGACCTCGTTCGAACCGCGTTCGGCCAGCGCAGGAAGATGCTCCGCAAGTCGCTCGCTGGCGTGGTCACCGAATCCCAGTTCCACGACGCCGAGGTTGCACCGACCGACCGGCCCGAGAACCTCGACGTCGACGCCTGGGTCCGCCTCACCCACACGGTCGCCAACCGATGACGTCACCTCCGGACAGCAGCGCGGCCCGGATCCGGGCTCACGCCAAACTGACTCGAACGTTGCGAGTCGTCGGAGTCCGCGACGACGGCTACCACCTCATCGACGCCGAGATGGTGAGTCTCGATCTGCACGACGTGCTCACGATCGACCCCGCTGCCGAAGGTGTCGAGGCGAGCGGACCGTTCGCCGACGGCGTGCCGACCGACCGGACGAATCTCGTGTGGCGCGCGCTCGACCTCGTCGACCGGACGGCGAAGGTCACGATCGACAAGCGGATTCCCCACGGCGGAGGGCTCGGTGGCGGATCGACCGACGCGGCGGCGGTGTTGCACTGGGCGGGGTTCGGGACGGATCCCGACTCGCTGCGCGCGGCTTCACGAGTCGGCGCCGACATCCCGTTCTGCCTGGTCGGCGGACGGGCTCGGGTCAGCGGCATCGGCGAAACGGTGGAGCCGCTCGACCCGATCGAACGCGAGATCACGCTGATCATCCCACCGCTGCGGATGTCGACGCCCGACGTCTATCGAGCCTGGGACGCACTCGGCGGCCCAACGAGCGACGGCCCGAACGACCTGGAGCCGGCGGCGCTCGCCGTCGAACCACTCATGACCCGGTGGCGCGACCTCATCGCACAACGCATCGGTGAGCCACCGGTCCTCGCCGGGAGCGGCGCAACGTGGTTCACCGAACGCGAGCTCACGCCCGACGAGCGCGACAACGCCCTCGGCGACTTGGTCGACGAGGGCGCTCGGGTGGTGGTCACGACGACAACGGCCGAACCGCTGACTCCGTGACGATGCGAATGTTTGCTACTTGCGACGCTGGTGACGCGTGCGGCGAAGCATCTTCTTGTGCTTCTTCTTCCGCATGCGCTTGCGGCGCTTCTTGATCAGAGAACCCATAAGGCGAGCCAGACTATCGGGCGTCGCCAGTGGCGCCACGCGCCGCTACCGTGACGCCTGGCCAGCACGCCCATCCCGGGTCGTCTAACGGTAAGACAGCGGTTTTTGGTGCCGAGAATAGGGGTTCGATTCCTCTCCCGGGAACGTTCGGTGAAGCCGTGTTCTCGCGCGCTGACCCGCCAGTAGCCTCGTAGGTATGAGCGTCTCGGCCATCGTGCTCGCAGCCGGCGAAGGGACGCGAATGCGCTCCAGTCGACCCAAGCCGCTGCACATGATCTGCGGCCGCGCGATGATCCTCCATGTCATCCACGCGCTGGAGAAGCTCACGCCGGAGCGCACGGCGATCGTCGTCGGACACGGTGCCGAGCAGGTCACCAAGAAGGTCCAGGAGCGGTCGCCGACCTGGGCGAACGTCGCCTTCGTCGAGCAGGTCGAACAGAACGGCACGGGCGACGCTGCCGCGATCGGCATGACCGCCTTCGACGGAGACGACTACGACGACGACACGACGATCGTCATCCTCCCTGGCGACGCCCCGTTGCTCCGACCGGAAACGCTCGACGAACTCGTCGCGACCCACGTCGCGAACGAGAACGCGGCGACCATGCTCACGTCGAAGATGGACGATCCGACCGGCTACGGCCGGGTGATCCGCCAGAAGGACGGTCAGGTGCTCCGGATCGTCGAACAGCGCGACGCCACACCCGATGAACTCGACGTGCGCGAGGTGTGTACGTCGATCTACGCGTTCCGGCGCGACCTGCTCGGCCCGGCGCTGCGGACCCTCACCACCGACAACGTGCAGGGCGAGTACTACCTGACCGACGTCATCTCGGTGCTCGCCTCGATGGGCCACCGGGTCGGGTGCGTGCGCGCTCCGGCCGCCGAGACCCAAGGCGTCAACGATCGCTGGCAGCTCGCGAAGGCCGAGCGGGAGCTGCGGAGTCGGACCAACCGCCGCTGGCTGCTGAACGGCGTGACGATGCTCGATCCGAGGCAGACGTTCATCGACGTCAACGTCTCGATCGGGCGCGACGTCACGATCTACCCCGGGACGATGCTGCAGGGATCGACCGTGATCGGTGACGGCTGCGAAATCGGCCCGGACGTCCAACTGGTCGACTGCGCGGTCGCGGCCGATGCGCAGGTTGCCCAGACCGTCGGCCAGGACGCCGACATCGGACAGGGTGCCGTCGTCGGCCCGTACGCCCATCTACCAGCGGGCTCGTCCGTGGCGTCGGAATCGACGACCGGCCCGTTCTACACTGCGCGCGCAGACTGACCGTCGAAACGCCGGTCGACGTGACCGCGGGAGGATCACCACCACATGGAAAAGGTCACCACCAAGCGACTCGCGCTTTACACGGGGCGTACGCATCCGGCTCTTGCACAGGAGGTGGCGACGCATCTCAACATCGAACTCGGACACGACAACCTCGTCGAGTTCGCGAACGGTGAGGTCCGCTGCAGCTTCGGCGAGTCGGTGCGCGGAACCGACGTGTTCGTCATGCAGACCCACTTCGGGGTCGACGGCCGTTCGGTCAACGACTCGATCATGGAGCACATGATCATGATCGACGCCGCCTCGCGTGCATCCGCCAAGCGGATCACCGCGGTCTGCCCGTTCTACGGATACGCCCGCCAGGACCGCAAGGCTGCTGGGCGCGAACCGATCACGGCGCGCCTCATCGCGGACATGTTCAAGGAAGCCGGCGCGAAGCGGATGATCTCGATCGATCTCCACTCGGGTCAGATCCAGGGGTTCTTCGACGGCCCGGTCGATCATCTGACGGCGATGCCCGTGCTCGAGCAGTACGTGCGCGAGAACGCTTCCGAACCGGTGATCGTGTCGCCCGATGCCGGCCGCATCAAGGTCGCCGAGCGCATGGCGCAGCACCTCGTCGACTGCGGCGCCGACCTGGCGTTCATCTACAAGCGTCGTCCGAAGGGCTCGACCAACGTGGCCGAAGCTGCCGAGGTGATGGGTGACGTCGCCGGACGGACATGCGTGCTCACCGACGACATGATCGACACCGGCGGCACGATCGTCGCCGCGGCGGAACTGTTGAAGAAGCGTGGAGCGAAGGAAGTGTGGGCCATGGCGACGCACGGCGTCCTGTCCGGTCCGGCCGTCGACCGACTGAAGAACGCTCCCGTCGAGCGACTGGTGCTCACCAACTCCCTGCCGCTTCCACCCGAGAAACAGCTCCCGAACGTCGAGGTGCTGTCGGTCGCGCCACTGATCGCCGAAGCGCTCGGCGCCGTCTTCGACGACACCAGCGTCAGCGACATCTTCGACGGCGAAAACCTCGCCTGACCGGCCCCGCCGCCGCGACCCCGTGCGGCCCGATCGGTCCCCCGCCGCTCCGCACTCGCCCGCGTCCACCCGTCGCGGCCCACCCGTCGCGACCCGACCGATTCCTCCCGAGCAAATGCCTCCTGAGCAAATGCCTCCCGAGCAAATGCCTCCCGAGCAAATTTCGTGGGATCAGGACGTTTCCCGTCTCGATCGCTCGAGATTCTCCGCGGCGCAACGTCCCTTCGTAGGAACTTCGTGGGATCGAGACGCTGAGCGTCCCGATCGCTCGAAATTTCTGAGCGACGAGTGAGCCTTCCGGTTTCGGGGCGCTGACGACCCCGTGTGTTGGCGTGATCCATTCCGCACTTCTCCAGGTCGCCGCTCAGCAGTTCGGCATCGTCAGTCGTTCACAACTCGGTGAACTCGGTTGTTCGAACCGTCAACTCAGCCGAGCGCGGCGGCACAGCCTGGTCATCGATGTCACGTCCCGAACGATCCGAATCGCGTCCTCGCCGGACACCTTCCTGTCGCGCGCGATCGCTGTGTCACTGCACCTCGCAGACCGAGGATTCCTCTCCGGCACCACCGCCGGTCGACTCCACGGACTCCGGGAGATGTCCCGGCATCCGATCTGCGCCACCGTTCCCGCAGGCGATCGACCGGGACTTCCGCAGTGGGTCGAGGTGCGCTCGACGACGTGGTACGACGCACACCGACACCGCCGACACCTCGCTGGCGGCGCAACCGTCGCCGAGCCTCATCGCATGCTGTACGACCTGGCCGCACGGCTCGACGACCGGAGTTTCCAGCGCGCCGCAGAGGATTGTTGGCACCTCCGGCTGGTCTCGCCACGGTCCGCGGCGAGCTACCTGCGGAAGTATCGCCGACAGGGAAAGGACGGCACGCTCCGCATGGAACGCTGGCTCAAGATCGCTCTTCAACAGGAGCGTCCGGCCGAGAGCGGCCTCGAACTCGACCTGCTCGCGGCGCTGCACGACGTCGGCCTCCCTGAACCGACTCGGCAGCATCGGCTCGATCTTCCATCCGGCCAGCAGATCCGCGTCGACATGGCGTGGCCCGATCTCCGCCTGTGCGTCGAACCTGGTCACAGCTGGTGGCACGGCGGTGACGACGCCATGCGACGCGACAATGCGCGCGTGCTCGGGGCACTCGCCATCGGCTGGGAGACCATCCCGCTCGACGAGTCGCTCCGGCGGGATCCTCGCCAGGCAGCGGAACTGATCCGCCGCGCCTACGAGCAGCGGGCAGCGCTGCTCGGCCGGACCATCCCCGGAACCGCGCACGATTCGCGCCCATCCGACCTCCCGCTCCTCTCCCCCACTCGGACCGAAATTTCGTGCGATCGTGACCCAGCCCGGTCCTGATCCCACGAAATTTCTCTACGAGTGAGCGCGGCGCGTGTGAATCTCGAGCGAACTGGACGCCACCGGTCCCGATCCCACGAAAATTGCACGGAGGGGGCGGCGAGAATTGCACGGAGGGGGCGGCGGCGCGGCAGGCGGAGGCGACGGCAACGGGACGAGGCGGAGGGTGCGCAGGTGGCGACAGCCTCTCGGCGTCGGCAGCGGTTGAGGTGGGATGCGGGGGCGATAGCGTTGCTCGCTGCTGTATTTCGACCGGTGGCACTTGACGATGACCTGATTCGCCAGGCACCCGCCGCACACGTTTGGACACCACATCATGACCGAGACCATCCTCAACGCAAACACCGGCCGGGCAACCGGAAGCTCCTCCTCGCGACGCCTCCGCAACGACGGCCAGATCCCCGCCGTCGTGTACGGCCAGGGCATGGACCCACTGAGCATCTCCGTCGACCGTCGCGAACTCCGCGCCGCGCTCTCCGGCAGCTCCGGGCTCAACACGATCCTCGACCTCACGATCGACGGTGAGATGTACCCGTCGATCATCAAGGACGCGCAGCGCCATCCCGTGCGCCTCACGATCGAGCACATCGACTTCATCCAGGTCAACCTGAACGAAGAGATCATCGTGAACGTCCCGATCCACCTGACCGGCACCGCCAAGGAAGTCAACGACAACAACGGCTTCATCGATCAGATCATGAACGACCTCGAAGTGTCGGCAACCCCGCGGAACATCCCGGACGAGATCGTGTTCGACGTGTCCGAGATGGACATGGACTCGACCATCACGATCGCCGACCTGTCGATCCCGTCCGGCGCCACCGCCACGCACGATCCCGAGACGACCGTCGTCACGGTCGGCATCATGCGTACGCCGGTCCTCGACGAGGAAGCCGCCGAAGCCGAAGCAGCCGCACTGTTGGCGGAGAGCGAAGGCGAAGAGGGCGGCGAGGCCGAGGGCGACGACGCTGCCCCGGCCGACGAATCGGGCGAGTGACAACCCTCCGCACACCTGCACGATCCGACGCGTCCGGCGCGTCGGATCGTGTCGTTTTCGGGTCGGTCGACGACTGATGGGTCTGTTCGGACGCGAGGGCAAAGGTGCGCCGTTCGACTGGCTCGTCGTCGGACTCGGCAATCCGGGCGAGAAGTACGCGAACACGCGACACAACGTGGGCGAGGACGCGCTCCGACTCCTCGCAGAGCGTCGCGGCGTGACGCTGAAGGGCGGGCGCGACAACGCGCTGCTCGCGGAGACACGATTTCCCGGAGCCGATGGCGCCGACGAGCGAACGGCGCTGGCGTTCCCGATCACGTTCATGAACGAGTCCGGTCGAGCCGTCGGTGCGCTCGTGCGACGGTTCCGCATCGAATCTCCCGAGCAGATCATCGTGATCCAGGACGAACTGGATCTCCCACCCGGAACGCTCAAGATCAAGGCGGGCGGCGGCCTCGCCGGCCACAACGGACTCCGCTCGATCACGCAGCACCTGAAGACCCAGGACTATCTGCGAGTGAGGATCGGTGTCGGGAAGCCCGACAGCGCGCACGTCGGCAAGGTCCACGTCCTCGCGAAGATCCCGAAACGCCAGCGCGAACTGCTCGACACCACGATCGCTGACGCCGCCGACGCGGTCGAGATGATCATCGCGGATGGCGTCGACGCGGCGATGCAGCGCTACAACTCGCGCTCGTGACGCTGGCCCTCGTGTTCTCGTGAACAGTTCGCGTACGGAGCGCCGGAACAGTTCACGAGATCGGGTGGTTCAATGGCTGGCGTGACCGACCTGCGCCACGACGAACTCCGATCGGTCGCGCGCGACGACCGACCCAGCGCCCCCGAAGCGGACGAGTCCGCCTCACCGTCGGCAACCGATGCACCGCTCCGCTCGCTCGCACCGCTGCTCCGTGAGGAGCCGGGCCTCACCCGTGCCCTCGGCGAACCGGATGCGCGCCTCGCCGTCGTCGAGGTCGCCCGTCCGATCTCGATCGCCGCCCTCGCACAGCTCTCGAACCGCCGTCCGTTGCTCGTCGCCTGCCCCACGGGCACCATGGCGCGCCAACTGCACGACGACCTCGGCCAGTTCCTCGACGAGGACGAACTGGCGCTGTTCCCCGGCTGGGAGACGCTGCCGTTCGAGCGCGTCAGCCCCAACGTGGAGACCATGGGCCAACGCCTCGACGTGCTGTGGCGGCTCCGCGACCCCAAGACCTGCCCGAAGGTGATCGTCGCCGGGGTACGCGGACTCCTGCAGAAGCTCGGCCCCGGAGCGCTCGACGTCGAACCCGTGGTCGTCCGGCCGGGTGGAGAGGTCGACCCCGACCAGCTCGCCGAGCAGCTCGTGAGCTTCGGCTACCGACGCGAGGAGGTCGTCGAACATCGCGGCGAGTTCGCCCGCCGTGGAGCAATCGTCGATGTCTACCCCGCCCGTGCCGACGCCCCGATCCGCATCGACCTGTGGGGTGACGAGGTCGACCGGCTCACTCGGTTCAGCGTGAACGATCAACGCTCCACCACCGACCTCGACGAGGCGCGGATCTTCCCCGCTCGCGAGCTCACACCGACCTCGGAGGTCCGCGAGCGGGCTGAAGCGCTCGTCGAGACCGAACCGTGGGGTCGCGAGCAATGGGAACGGCTGGCCGAGGGACACCACTTCGACGGCATGGAGTCCTGGCTCCCCTGGCTCGTCGACGAGGGCGCCGACACGCTCATCACCGACGTCCTTCCGGACAACGCGAAGGTCGTCCTCGTCGAACCACGCCGGATGCGCGACCGCGCAGCCGATCTGATCGCCGAAGAGGACGATCTGGCCCGGACTCTCGCGTCGACGTGGGCGCGCGACCCGGACAAGACGTTTCCGAGGCTCCACGCGGATCCCGACGTCCTGCTCGCTGCCGCGGGTTCCTTCTGGTCGATCGACTCGACACCCGAATCGCCGGACACGCCCGTGGTCGAAGCCATGGGATGGGGCCCGGTCGTCGGCGACGGCTCCGCCTTGACCGACCGACTCCGCGATCTCCTGGCCGACGACTACCGCGTCGTCGTCGCCGCCGACGGCGACGGCTCGGCCCGCCGACTCAAGTCGCTCCTCCTCGATCAGGGTCTCGATTTCAAGCTCTCGGCCGGTGACGCGGACATCGCTCCGGGAGGGTCGATCATCATCGCGCCCCTGCACCGGGGTGCGACGTTGCCGAACGCGAAGGTCGCGATCGTCGCGGAGTCCGACCTCACGGGCCGTCGACGCGCCCACCGCAAGGCCCGCTCTCGCAAACGTGGCGAAACCGCCAGCACCTTCGAGGACCTCAAGACCGGGAGCTACGTCGTCCACCACCAGCACGGCGTCGGTCAGTACGAAGGAATGGTCAAGCGGGCGATCGGCGGCGTCGAGCGCGACTACCTGCTCGTCGCCTACAAGGGCGGCGACAAGCTCTACATCCCGTCCGACCAGATCGACACGATCCGCCAGTACGTCGGCGGCGAAGCGCCGAAGATGAACAAGCTCGGTGGTTCCGACTTCGCCAAGACCAAGAGCAAGGTCAAGTCCGAGGTCCGCCAGGTGGCGCAGGAACTCGTGCTGCTCTACCAGCAGCGGGTCACCGCGGAGGGGCACCAGTTCGCTCAGGACACGCCGTGGCAGGCGGAGATGGAGGAAGCGTTTCCGTTCGTCGAGACTCCGGACCAGCACAAGGCGATCGTCGACATCAAGTCCGACATGGAACGCGAGTTCCCGATGGACCGTCTCGTGTGCGGCGACGTCGGCTTCGGCAAGACCGAGATCGCGATCCGGGCGGCGTTCAAGGCGATCCAGGACGGCAAGCAGGTCGCGGTGCTCGCGCCGACGACCCTCCTCGCCACCCAGCACGGCAACACGTTCGCCGACCGCTTCGCCGGCTACCCGATCCGCGTCGAGGTGCTCTCTCGCTTCCTCACTCCAGCGCAGGCCAAGAAGGTGATCCAGGAGGTCAAGTCGGGCGAGATCGACTGCGTGATCGGCACGCACCGCCTGCTCGCCGCCGACATCCACTTCAAGGACCTCGGCCTGCTCGTCGTCGACGAGGAGCAACGGTTCGGGGTGCAGCACAAGGAGAAGATGAAGCGGATGAAGACGAACGTCGACGTCCTCACACTCTCCGCCACGCCGATCCCGCGCACGCTCGAGATGAGCCTGGTCGGGATCCGCGACCTGTCGCTCCTGCAGACTCCGCCGGCCGAGCGGCAGCCGATCCTCACCTATGTCGGCGAGTACGACGAGCGCGTCGCGGTCGAGGCGATCCGCCGCGAACTGCTCCGCGAGGGCCAGGTCTTCTGGGTCCACAACCGGGTCCGTTCGATCGAGACCAGCGCGCAACGGCTGCGCCAACTCGTGCCCGAAGCGCGCATCGCGATCGCCCATGGGCAGATGGACGAGGGTTCGCTCGAGCAGGTCGTCCAGGACTTCTGGGACGGCGAGTTCGACGTGCTCGTGTGCACCACGATCATCGAATCGGGTATCGACATGCCCGCGGTGAACACCATGGTCGTCGAGCGTGCCGACCTGCTCGGGTTGGGTCAGATGCACCAGATCCGGGGTCGCGTCGGTCGGTCGGGTCAGCGGGCGTATGCCTACCTGTTCCACCCGCAGGACAAGGTCCTCACCGAGGAGGCGTACGAACGACTCCGCACGATCGGCGAGTCGACCGAACTCGGTTCCGGGTTCAAGATCGCGATGCGCGACCTCGAGATCCGTGGCGCCGGCTCGTTGCTCGGAGAGTCGCAATCCGGTCACATCGCGGCCGTCGGCTACGACCTCTACTGCCAGATGGTCACGGAGGCGGTCAGCGAGATGAAGGGTGAACCGCTCCCGAATCAGCCCGCCGAGATCAAGCTCGACGTTCCGACCGACTCGTTCCTTCCCGACGACTACGTCGAGAAGGAGGAGCTGCGGTTGGAGGCCTACCGCCGTCTCGCCGACGTCACGACCGAAGCGCAGGTCGACGACATCCGCACCGAATGGGAGGACCGCTACGGGCCGCTCCCCGCACCGGCCGAGGCACTCCTGCAGGTGGGCTATCTGCGAGCGGAATGCCACCGACTCGGGGTCACGGATCTGCAGATCACCTCCAGCGATGCGCGGATCCAGCCGATCGACCTGCCGATGAGCGCGACGATCCGCCTGCGGCGGCTCTCCAAGGGTGCCAAGTACAAAGAAGACCTCGACCAGCTCGTGGTGCCTCTCCCCCGCCGCCAGGATCCAGCGACGTACCTCGTCCAGTTCCTCCGCGACCTCGTCCCGGCCTGACCGTCGGCGTTCCGGCGCGACCCTGTCCATCGCTCGCGCGTGCGGCCCACCACCCGCCACCCCGCTTCCCTGCCCGCGTTGCCCACCCGCCCCCTCGGTGAAATTTCGAGCGATCGTGACCGCCACGGTGGCGATCCGACGAAGTTCGCTCGGGCGAGCCTCGACCCGCGAGAAATTTCGAGGGATCCGGACGGTCAGCGTCACGATCGCTCGAAATTTCTCCGGCGCAGGCCGAGGGGGACGCGCGCGGCGAGGAGGCACGGGCCGGTGGGCGGAGGATCGGGTTGGTTGCGGTGGAATCCGGCGACGCGAGCGGACCCGGATAGCGTGCTGCGGGTGAATCGCCGATTGATGACGATCCTGCTCCCGCTCACCGCGGCAGCGCTGACGGCCGGATGCTCCACGTTCTCCGACAACGACGCGGTCGCGCGGGTCGAGTCCGTCGAGTTGTCCAGCGACGAGCTCGACGACCTCCTCGACGAGCAGGAGGTACCGGAGGATCAGCGCGACGACCTCAACGTCGCCCGTGCCGCGATCTCGGGCTGGATCGAGTCGACGGCGGTCGAGGAAGGATTGTTCAGCACCGACCTTCTCCAGGAGATTCCCGAGGAGGACCTGTTCGCGCTGTACCGGCGGGGCCTGGAAGCGTCCGGCGTGGTCTGCGCTCGACTGCTCGTCGCTCCATCCCTCGACGGCGCCGAGGAGGCCGCCGACCGACTCGACTCCGGCGAAGAATTCGCGACCGTTTTCGAGGAGCTGAACACCGACCCGGACCTGGGCGCCGTCGCCGGCGAGGCCGGATGCTTCGACATCAACCAAGTCGTCACTCCGGGAAGCGAGCCGTCGAACGAGATCCGAGCTCTCCTCAGCGTCAACGCGTCGAACCCGGTCGCCACCGCGTCGAGCGCGACAGCCGATGGAGACGACGCCGGGTTGTTGATCGCCTACTCGCCCCCGGAGGACCTGCCCGAACAGGATCTGGAGGCGGTTCTCGACCTCATCCGGCAGACCGGCGGAGTCGGTCTCGTCCTCGACGACATCGACGTTCACGTCGATTCTCGCTACGGCACGTTCGACCGGGACACCGGTTCCGTCGTCCCCCTCGGCTGACACCGAGATCGCCGCATGGCTCCTCCCGATCCTCAGCCGACGATCGTCATCGTCGGGCTGGGTCCCGGCGGCGTCGAACACGTCACCGCGGAGACGCTCACGCTGATCGACCGCATCGACCGCCGGCACCTCCGCACGGCGGTCCACCCGTCGGCACACCTTCTGGCCGACGCCGCGGGCGGCGCAGTCGCACACGACGACCTGTACGAGGCCGCCGACACCTTCGACGACGTCTATGCCCAACTGACCGAGCGGCTGGTCACCGACGCCCAGGAGCACGGCGAGATCCTGTACGCCGTGCCCGGGTCTCCGCTGGTCCTGGAACGCACCGTCCGGTTGCTTCGCGAACGATCCGACGATGCCGGAGCGCGCCTCGACATCCGGCCCGCCATGTCGTTCCTCGATGTGGCGTGGGCCCGGCTCGGCATCGATCCCGTCGAGTCCGGAGTGCGTCTCGTGGATGGTCACGAGTTCTCCAGCGGTGCTGCCGGGGACGTCGGCCCGCTGCTCGTGGCACACACCCACGCGAACTGGGTGCTGAGCGAGATCAAGTTGGCCGCCGACGACGCGACCGGCGACGAACCCGTTACGTTGCTCCACGCGCTCGGGACGCCTGATGAACAGATCGTCGAGACGACGTGGGCCGAGATGGACCGTGCGATCGACGCCGATCACCTCACATCGCTCTACGTGCCGCGGCTCGACGCACCGGTCGGGCGCCACTACGTCCGGTTCCACGAGCTCACCCGCACACTGCGCGAGCGCTGCCCGTGGGACGTCGAACAGACGCATGAGACGCTGATCCCGTACCTGATCGAGGAAACCTACGAAGTCGTCGACGCGCTCCAGGCTCTGTCCGATCCCGATCGCGACGAAGCCACCGCCGACGACGACCTGATCGAGGAACTCGGCGATCTGCTGTACCAGATCGAGTTCCATGCCGTGATCGCCGAGCAGGAAGGTCGGTTCACGATCGCAGATGTCGCTGACGGCATCCACGACAAGCTCGTCCGCCGCCACCCGCACGTCTTCGCCGATGTGGCGGTCAGCGGCACCGACGAAGTCCTCAGCAACTGGGATGAGATCAAGCGCGCCGAGAAGGGTCGAACATCGGTGTTCGACGGCATCCCCCGATCGCTCCCGGCGCTCGCCTACGCCGCCAAGGTCGGCGGCAAGGCGTCGAAGGTCGGCTTCGACTGGCCCGATGCGGCCGGAGCGTTCGAGAAGATCCACGAGGAAACCCGCGAGTTGTCCGACGCCATCGACACCGCTGACGCTGCCGAGACCACCGCCGAATTGGGAGATCTGCTCTTCGCGACCGTCAACGTCGCGCGCCACGTCGGCGTCGACCCCGAATTCGCCTTGCGCAGTGCGTCCGACAAGTTCCGTCGCCGGTTCGAAGCGGTCGAAGTACTCGCTCGCGAGCGCGAGATCGATTTGCGCGCCAGCGAGCTCGCCGTCCTGGACGCACTGTGGGACAAGGTCAAGGCCGCGTCGAAACCGTCGTGACCGCGTCGACCTGATCGACAGCGCGACACAATGGGTCGATGCGTCTGCAGATCGCGAATCCGTCGGCACACCCGAACATCGGGCAACTGCCGTTTGCCGAGCGCTTGGCGGACTGGGACCGACCGCACATGCACGGGGTGCTCGGCCTACACCGCCACGTGGTGCGCCTGATCGAACTCGACGGAACGAGCTACGTCATCAAGGAGCTCCCCGACAACCTCGTCCAGCGCGAGTACCGGCTGCTCCGCGAGCTCGACGAACTCGGACTCCCGACCGCCGAAGTCGTTGCTGCGGTCACCGAGAAACCCGACAGCGTCGACGGGCTGTTGGTCACCCGCCACATCGACTACTCGCTTCCGTATCGGACCCTGCTCGCCGGTCGCGGCCTGACGATCCCCTACCTCGGCGAACGCGTCCTCGATTCGCTGGTCGTGCTGCTCGTCCGCCTGCACCTCGCCGGGTTCTTCTGGGGCGACTGCTCGCTGTCGAACACCCTCTTCCGGCGCGATGCCGGTGCACTGTCGGCCTACGTCATCGACATGGAGACCGGCGAGAAGTTCGACCAACTGTCCGACGGTCAGCGTCGCCTCGACCTGCAGGTCGCGACGGAGAACGTCGCCGGTGGTCTGTTCGACCTCCAAGCGGGTGGCCGACTCCGCTCGGACATCGATCCGATGGACGTCGCACTGCAGATCGAGGAGCGCTACGGCCGTCTCTGGGACGAGCTGACGGCACCGGAGGAACTGGACCGCGACGTCGCCACGCGCACCGTGCAACGGCGCATCGAGCGTCTGCACGATCTCGGTTTCGACGTCGAGGAGATGGACATCGTGGACGAGGTCGACGGCGGGCGGCTGCGCTACATCCCACGCGTCGTCGAACACGGGTTCCACTCCGAGCGGTTGCGCCACCTGACCGGTCTGGAGACCACCGAGAACCAGGCCCGCCGACTGCTCGACGACATCCGCTCGTTCGGACACACGCTGAACAAGGAACGCCACGCGCGTATCGACGCCGGAGAGTCCACGGGCTACGGGGGTGCGCCCGTGCGCAACCTGCCGGAGAACGTCATCGCTGTCCGGTGGCTCGACGATCGGTTCGAGCCGCTGATGGCCCAGATCCCACCGGAACTGTTCTCCAAGCTCGAGGGCGCGGAGATCTACCACCAACTGCTCGAACACCGTTGGTTCCTGTCGGAGCAGAGTGGTGCCGACGTACCGCTCGAAGACGCGCTCGAGCCCTACATCCGCAACGTGCTGGCCTCGGCACCGGACGAAGTGACCATTGCCCGCAAGGAGCCCGAACCTGGGAGCGCCGAATCCACTACGTTCCTCGGGTATGAGTGAGATCATCGGAATCAACGGCCGCGAGATCCTGGACAGCCGCGGGAACCCGACCGTCGAAGTCGAGGTCCTCCTCGACTCGGGAGCGCAAGGCCGGGCGGCCGTGCCATCCGGCGCGTCGACGGGCGAACACGAAGCCGTCGAGTTGCGCGACGGGGGCGACCGCTACGGCGGCAAGGGCGTGCTCGCCGCCGTCGGCTTCGTCAACGACGAGATCTCCGATGAGCTGATCGGCTACGACGCACTCGACCAGCGACTGATCGACCAGGTGATGCTCGACCTGGACGGCACCGACAACAAGGCCCGCCTCGGAGCCAACGCCATCCTCGGGACGAGCCTCGCGGTGGCGAAGGCGTCGGCGATCGAGCTCGACGTGCCGCTGTACCAGTACGTCGGCGGCCCCAACGCCCATGTCCTGCCGGTCCCGATGATGAACGTGATCAACGGCGGCGTCCACGCCGACAACTCCATCGACTTCCAGGAGTTCATGATCATGCCGGTCGGTGCTCCGAGCTTCTCCGAGGCTCTGCGCTGGGGAACCGAGACGTACCACGTTCTGAAGGGCGTGATCGCCGAGCGCGGGTTGTCCACCGCGGTGGGCGACGAGGGCGGGTTCGCCCCGAACCTCGACTCCAACGAGGAGGCGATCAAGGTGCTCGTCGAGGCGATCGGGAAGGCCGGATTCACGCCGGGCGACGACATCGCGATCGCCCTCGACCCGGCGGTCTCGGAGATCTTCGACGACGGTTCGTACCAGTTGAAGGGCGAGGGCAAGGTCCTGTCGCCGAGCGAGATGTCGGCCTACTGGACCCGCCTGGTCGACTCGTACCCGATCGTGTCGATCGAGGACGCGATGGACGAGAACGACTGGGACGGCTGGGCGACGCTCACCGCAGCGGTCGGCGATCGCGTCCAGCTCGTCGGCGACGACCTGTTCGTCACCACCGTCGACCGGCTCCGCACCGGCATCGATCGGTCCGTCGCCAACTCGATCCTCATCAAGGTGAACCAGATCGGCTCGCTCACCGAAACGCTCAACACGGTCGACTTGGCGACGCGCCACGCGTACACGTCGGTCATGAGCCACCGCTCGGGCGAGACCGAGGACGCCACGATCGCCGATCTCGCGGTCGCCACCAACTGCGGTCAGATCAAGACCGGCGCTCCCGCACGGTCCGATCGCGTCGCCAAGTACAACCAACTGCTGCGGATCGAGCAGATGCTCGGCGACTCGGCGGAATACCGCGGTCGCGCCGCGTTGGCGCCGATCCGCTGACCGATCCGCGTTCTCGTGAACAGTTCGCGCACGGAGC
>NZ_BAOL01000002.1 GCF_000350145.1 Ilumatobacter nonamiensis YM16-303
CCGGCTTCGAGACGTGGGCGATGACGCCGGCCGAGGACGCTGACGACGTGTGGAACGTCGTCGTGCCCGAACGTGTGGCCGTCATGCTCGGGGCCGAAGGTCCGGGCCTGACGTCCGCGGTGATCGAGCGTGCGACCCGGTGCGTGAAGATCCCGATCAGCTCGGAGGTCGACTCGTTGAACGTCGGCCATGCCGCGGCCATCACACTCGCCGCGATCTCCCGCCCCTGACGTTCTCGTCGCGCTTCGACCCGGGACCCGGGCCGAACCGCGACGAGATAGCTTCGCCACGGTGGAATCGCCGGACCGGAGCGCTCAGCCGACCGGTGCGCGAGTCGGGCGAGACGACACGCGCGAGCGGTTGCTCGACACGCTGGCCCTGCTGCGGGACGTGATCGAGGCCCCCGAGATGTTGGCCGAACTCGATGCCGAACAGCGCGCCGATTTCCTCAACGCTGCGGGTGACGTGTTCTCGCCCGACCCCGAGATCCGCCGACGCCGCACCAAGCTGCTGCAGCAACGTCGTCGGAGCGATCGGTTGCGACGCGACGAGGAGACGCTCGACGAGACCGGCATCCGGTCGCTGCGCTCCAGGCCGGTGTTCACGACGCCCGACGTCTTCGCCCCGGACGACTTCGATCAGCGCGACGTTGCCGACGACCCCGACCAACCGCCGTTCCGCGAGACGCTCGAGCCGCAGCACTGTTACATCTGCAAGGTCCGCTACCACGAGGTGCATCACTTCTACGACCAGCTGTGCCCGTCGTGTGCGGCCTTCAACTTCGCCAAGCGCGGTGAACTCGCCGACATGTCCGGCATGACGGTCCTGCTCACCGGTGGGCGCGTGAAGATCGGGTACCAGGCGGGAATCAAGCTGCTGCGATGCGGTGCCGAACTGATCGTCGCCACCCGCTTCGCGCGTGATGCCGCCGAGCGGTACGCCGCCGAGCCGGACTTCGACGAGTGGGGTGATCGGCTCGAGATCTTCGGGCTCGACCTGCGGCACACGCCGAGCGTCGAAGCGTTCTGCACCCAGATCCTGTCCACGCGGACGCGACTCGACGCGATCATCAACAACGCCTGTCAGACCGTGCGTCGGCCACCGGGTTTCTACGAGCACATGATGGAGAGGGAATCCGCCGCCCTGGGTTCGCTTCCGGATCGGGTGCTCCGGTTGGTCGGGTCGTACGAAGCGCTGCGCGATGTCGATCGCGCACTCGAACCGGCTGCGCGATCGGACGGTGAGACCGACGATGTCGCACGTCGAGCGGAGCGGTCCGACGCGCCGGGCCTGGTGAACGCCGCAGCGATGTCACAGGCGGTGTTGCTCCCGGAGGATCGGCCGTCCGTCGACACCCTGTTCCCGGCCGGCCAACTCGATCAGGACCTGCAGCAGATCGACCTGCGCGGTCGGAACTCGTGGCGGCTGCAACTCCACGAGGTGTCAGCGGTCGAGCTGATCGAGACGCAACTCGTCAACGCGGTCGCGCCGTTCGTCCTCAATGCTCGGCTGAAGCCGCTGATGGAGGCCACCCCCGGCGCCCACAAGCACATCGTCAACGTTTCGGCGGTGGAAGGCCAGTTCTACCGGCCCCGCAAGACCACGAAACATCCGCACACCAACATGGCCAAGGCGGCGCTGAACATGATGACGCGGACGTCGGCGACCGACTATCACCACGCAGGAATCAACATGAACAGCGTCGACACCGGGTGGGTCAGCGACGAGGATCCCGTTGCGGTCGCGGCGGCGAAGACGGCCGAGCACCGGTTCCATCCGCCGCTCGACATCGTGGACGGCGCGGCCCGAATCGTCGATCCGATCATCGATGGTCTGAACACCGGTACCCACGTGTGGGGGCAGTTCCTCAAGGACTATGCACCGACGGATTGGTAGCCGCGAGACCGGCCGATCGTCACCCGGTTGCGCGTCGTCCCCGACTTGTAGCGTGCTCTCATGAGCCGGGCGCGGAGAGGCAATCTCCACGCCGGTCGGCGCACAGCGACTGGCGTCGTGGCGATCGTGGTCGCCCTCGCGATGGCCGCATGCTCGGGGTCGCCGGACGTCGAGGTCGTCGCACGCGAGGCCACCTCGACGACCACCATCGCGACCACCACGTCGCTGCCGACGACGACCGTGCCGAGTGAGCCGTCGACCACGGTTCCGCCGTCGACGACCACGGTCCCGGACGTCGACATCGAACAACTGGACGGTCTGCTGAGCTCGGATCCGAGCGGTCAGCACCTCACCATCTCGATCGACGGCGTTCAGCCGGTCGTGGACGAGATCGCGTGGGCGGCGACGTGGCAGACGCTGAACGGACGCCTGCTCAGCGAACACCTCGACGAGCAGCCGGCAGGAATGCTGCCGGGAGCGGTGATCGCGGGTGCGCCCACGCTCCGCACCCAGCAGCGGTACCGTGTCGAAGGCCTCGGTGTCCTGAGCGGCGAGGTGTTCGAGGACCGCTACGAGATGCTCGTCGAGATGCCGGGGGTCGATGACCCGATCGCTGCCTCCCGCTACATCGCCGAGGCGGTGGCCGAAGCCGTCATGGATCTCGACGAGTATCCGAATCAGCGCGCCGGAACATGGGAAGAGGAACGTGGCGCCTACGTCAATCTCGGGCAAGCGGATGCGTCGTACGACATCGGCGTCTCCGAGGCGTCGCTCCCGGTGCCGTCTGCCGATCCTCGGACGGTGCTTCGATTGAACATCACTCGAGGAATCGCAGCGAGTCGTCTCGCCGACGGACCTGGTCTGCGGGAGCCGATGTTCGAGCCGCTGCGCGAGCGTTTCGATCGTCTGGGAATCGGTCCGGCCGATGCGGTGATCGATGTCGACCGAACGGTGTTCACCTCCACGTTCCGCCCCGGCGAGCCTGCGACCGAGAGCATGGGGGCGACCGTGCGCTATCCGGACGTGGCAGCTGCCGAACTGGAGGGTCTTCTCGCCGACGTCGCCGTGGTCCTCGGTGACGACTTCGGGAGAAGCGACGAGTACCTGGACGATGGAGAGGTCTGGTTCTTCGCGGAAGCGTTCACGGATGGCTCGTATGTGTTCGAGCACGTCGCGTCGGACCTCGATGTGACGGTGGTGAGCCAGACCGGTGAACTCCCTGTCGTCGAGTCCGACCCGCCCGCTCAGTCGTCGATCGTCGGCGACGACTCGGGTGGTCCGCCCGACCCCGACTCGGACGTCGTCGACTTCGCGTTCGACGGTCTGACCCCCATCGACGGTGGTGAGATCGGTCCCGCCGTCGAGATTCTGTCGCAGGGCCGAGACGCGGCGACGCTGGTCGCCGAAGAACTCGACATCGAGGGAATGGACCCACCGATCCTGGTCGCGGACGCACCCATCGTCCACGCGGCGACCGAGCTGTACGACCCGGAGTTCGATCCCGACACCGGCGCGGTCACCGGCGCCGAGGCCTATGAGGTTCGGTACTCGCAGGCCGTCGAGGTCGACGGTGACGTCCGCCAGACGCAGCTGGAGATCCAGGCCGCGATCGCCGAGCTGCTGTCGGAGCTGTACCCCGACGAGTCGTCGGTGGAGGATTCGTACGAGGTGATCGACGGTCGTTTCGATGACGCCGTCGTCGTCGGCGGCGGATTCCCGCAACGCCTGACGGTCTCGATCTCACCGCTCGACTGGAGCGACGATGCGGAGTCAGGGCGGCTCTCCTTCTCCGTTCGCCGGTACCAGGAGGCGCCCGACCCGGCGTCGCTCGGGACGCGTTCCGAGTGGATCGACGATGACCTGGCGGCAATGATCGGCGTCGTCGAACCGGCCGGCCCATCGGAGATCCAGTCGGTCTCACGTGCTCGCTTCGCATCAACCGATGGAGAGAACCTGCTGGCCACGACGGGAGCTCAGCTGATGATCTCCGCGCCCGACGGCCCCGACGAGCCCTTCGCCACCGTCGCCGAACTGATCGAGGCAGCCGGCTACGAGGGCGACCAGTTCGACGACGCGTCCATGTCGTTCCACCGTCCGGAGCCCGCACGGCAGGACCGCTACTTCATGCTCGGCGAGCCGGAAGCGCTGATCGTCTTCGTCGACACCGACCCGCAACCCGCCTGACGCCCGGCTAAAAATGCGTTGGTGCCGGCCACCGATGAACATCGTCGTGAGCGGTTTCGGGAATCCGCAGCCATTTCCGGATTGCGGACAGAAACTGACCGCATCCCGTTCTACGTTCGTGGCATCCGAGGTGGTGATCGCACCACCGACCCATGATGAGGAGAGTCCGATGACCGAACGAGATCGCTACATCCCCGGAGTGCCGTGCTGGGCCGACGCTGCGTACCCGGACCCGGCCGCTGCCGCCGAGTTCTACTCCGAGCTGTTCGGCTGGGAGTGCGAGGACACCATGCCGGCCGATGCTCCGGGGCACTATTTCATGGCCCGGATCGACGGGCGCGATGCAGCGGCGCTCGGGTCGATCCCCGACGGAGCGCCGTCCGAGCCGGCGTGGAACACCTATGTGTGGGTCGACGACGCCGACGCCACCGCAGCAGCCGCGAAGTCGGCCGGCGGCACGATCATCAGCGAACCGATGGACGTGATGGACGCCGGCCGCATGGCGATCCTCGCCGACCCGGACGGTGCGGCGATCTCGGTGTGGCAGCCCGGGCAGCACCGGGGAGCGCTCGCGGTGAACGAACACGGCGGCGTCAACTTCAATGATCTCTACGCCCGCGATCTCGGCGCGGTCGCGTCGTTCTACGACGCCGTGTTCGGATGGAAGCCGATCGAGATCGGTCCGGGGGCGGTGTACTGGTCGATGCCGGCCTACGGCGACTTCCTGGAGGAACTGAACCCGGGAATGCGGGCCGGGATGGCCGAGATGGGTGCGCCCGAAGGATTCGAGACCGTCGTCGCCACGGCCCAGACGATCGACTCAGGCGAGTCGGAGACGTCAGCCCACTGGGGAATCACCTTCGGCGTCGATGATGTCGACGCAACCGCCGCGAGCGCCACGCGCCTCGGCGGCAAGGTGCTCAGTGAGCCGGTCGACATGCCGTGGGTTCGCACCGCGACGATCGAGGATCCGCAAGGTGCCGTCTTCGTCGCCAGCCAGTTCAAGCCGGAGAACAAGGACCTCGCCAGCTGACGGCATCTCGCAGACCGGCGGCGAGCGTTGCCGTCCTCCACTGCAGTGCCGGCGGGTGGCGGTGGGTCAGCGGGCCGGGAGTCGGCTGGCGAAACCCGCGCCGACGAAGGACACCGCCGCGGACAGGATGAACACCCAGGTGAAGGATCCGAGTGCGTCGGCGATCGCTCCGCCGATCTGCGGGGAGATCATCTGCGTCACACCGAAGGCGAGCGTGGCCGCGCTGAAGGCGGGGCCGTAGGTGTCGACGGTGGTGTTGTCGACGATGTGGGCGATGATCAGCGCCGGCATCCCGGAGAACATCAGCCCGACCCCGACCGCCGCGAGCGCGACCCACGGTTGGCGCCCGGTCAGGACCAGGAGTCCGCACAAGCCGAAGACAACGAACGTGGCGGTGAGGGTGATGCGCCGCCCGATCCGATCCGACAACCGGCCCAGTGACAGCCCGCCGACGACGGTCGCCGCGCCGACGAGCGAGAACATGTTCGTCGCGTCGCTCGAGGAGAAGCCGCTGTCGTCTTCGAGACGCGCGACGAGGAAGCCGATCACGAGGATGTACGCGAACCCGAAACACGCGTAGGCGACCACCGCGGGGACCCAGCCGCGCACGGTCCGGAGCGCGGTGATGCCGCCGAACCCCCCGGCGACGGCCGGTCGATCGCCTTGGGATCGGAGGAAGAGGAACGTGCCGAGCACGACGAGCAGCGCGATCGAGAACTCGATGCGGTACAGCGTCTGCCAGAAGGTGCCACTGTCGCTCCGGCGCTCGAGGTAGCCAGCCATCTGCCCGGCGAAGACGATGCCGAGTCCGATGCCCGAACCGACGAGCCCGACGGCGAGTCCGGCGCGATTCGGTGGAAGTGATCGGGCCGCGATCGCCGGTGCGGGAATCCAGATGATCGCCCCTCCGATTCCCATGGCGATGAGGGCGAGCGCGAGCACGGGTCCCGACGGTGCGATCGATGCGAGTCCGAGCGCGCTGGTCGAGACGACGAGACCGATCCGCATGAGTCCGACCAGGGTTACTCGCGACGCCGCCCACGACACCCCGATCGTGCCGACGAGATAGGCCGTGACGTTCAAGGTCCCGAAGAAGCCGGCGAGCGAGTTCGACCCACCGAGTAGATCGTCGCGGGCGTCGGGGAGGACCACTCCCCAGGTGAATCGTCCGAACGCCTGAGCGACACACGTCGCGGCCATGACGAGCACGATCACGAGCCAGATCCGCTCGCGTTGCGCGACGATCGGGAGATCGGTGCTGGCGGGAGCGCTCACTGCCGCACGCTACGGCCCGGCGGTCGGCGATCGAAACGATTTCCGGCCGGCACGGTCGACATCAGCCGGTCGGTGCGTAGTGTGCGAATCCACCGGTGTCGGACCTGGACAGTTCGCCGAGTTCACGCAGGTGCTCGAGATGGGCGTACGTCTCGCTCTCCGCCATCTCGCCCCATGACCGCTCTCGGAACAGCACGCGCATGAAGTCGTCGACGGTGCCGTTCGGGAGTTGCTCCTGAGCATCGCGGATGATGTCGAGCCGGTCCTCGTGGTGCTCGATGATGTGGCGCGCCCGGCCGCCGAGATCCTCGAACGGGTGGCCGTGTGCCGGGAGCGCGATCGTCACGTCGTGGAGCTCCTCCATCCGGATGAGCGATGCGAAGAACTCGGCGAGCGGATCGGACTGTGGGCTCATTCCGCTGATGTGCGGGGTGATCGACGGGAGGACGTGATCGCCGGTCAGGACGACACCGTGCTCGGGGTCGAGGAGGCACAGGTGGTCGTAGGTGTGGCCGGGGGTGTGCATGGCGACCCATTCACGGCGGGCGAGCTTGATCGTCTGACCATCGGTGAGCGGTCGGGTGGGGCTCGGTACGGCGAACGCACCGCCCATCGATTCGCCGGCCGCACGCATCCGCTCGAGGAATTCGGGCGGAGGTCCGGACCGCGCGCCACCCCACGGGTTCGGACGGGAGAAATATCGTTCGAGCGCAGCCGCGCGGTCGTCGACGGAGTTGACGTCCAAGGTCGCGGAGTCCTCCTCGTCGTCGAGTTCGGCCTCCTGCCACATCGTGCGGAACGTCTCGTGCGTGACGATGTCGGCGTCGGTCTCGTAGCGCAGCCGGATCGCCCCGCCGAAATGGTCCGGGTGTGAATGGGTGACGACGATCGTGTGCACGTCGGCGACCTTGAATCCGGCGCGGCCCAGGCGATCGCCGAGCGCATCCCAGGATTCGTCACCGGGCAGGCCGGGGTCCACGACGGCGAGACCACGCTCGTCCTCGAGGAGGTAGCAGTTGACGTGACCGAGGCCCGGCATGCTGATCGGCAGTTGGCTGCGGAGGATGCCGGGCGCGACCTCGGTGATCTCGGTCGACGCGTCCTCCTGCTCCTGCTTGGGCGGTCGGACCGTTGACGGGGCATCGCCGTGGTGGTGATGCTCGGGTGGGTGGGCGTGGTCACTCATCGCGTTGCTTCCGGTCGGGGTGCGGTTCGTGCACCGGCAGTGCGACTCATGATGGCGCGTCGCTCGGCGAGACGACTGATCGGACGTCGGCGTCAGTCGCGGTGGTAGTACTGGCTGCCCCACACCGCCAACCGGTTCTCGCCGTCGCGAGTCGGCATCCGCCACGTCGATGTCTCACTCGATTCGAGGTCGAGGCGGTACAGCGCCCGTGGCTCCGCGATCGTGTCGGTGATGTACGCATCGGCGAACTCCGCCGGGGTGTATCGACAGGCGATCTCCCGATACAGGTCGCGCCACTCGTCGTCGTTGCCGAGGTCGTGCACGAGCTCGGCCCGGCCTCGAGCGACGAGCTTGCGCATCGACCCGACCGACTCATCGATCGTCGCGCAGATCGCCGGGTCAGCTTTCAGGTCGCCGAGCCATGCGGATTTCGCTCGTGGCGTGAACCACAGCGCACCGTCGCGGTGAATGAACCAGATCGGGACGACTCGGGGCAGACCGTCGACGCCCAGCGTGCCGAGGCGCAGCAGGTGACCCGGTTCGTCGAGAAAGGCCGTCAGTTCGTCGTCGGTCAGTCCAGGCACCCCGCCATCCTGGCAAGACGCCGCGTTCGCGATCGGATCGAACGGGATCTACCCGCGCGCGTCGATGGGCTCAGCGTCCCACAGTGGGACCTCGGCGGGGTCGCCGTAGAGCAGTTCCGCCGGGCTCTGTTTCTCGATGTTGCCCGTCAGGCCGCGGTACATCCCGAGCCCGCAGAGCTGGCGGAGCCGGGGTGAGAACGTCGCCATCACCTCGGGTGGGATGCCGAGCTGCTGATTCTCCTGCTGGCGGATGAACCCGGCGCAGTAGTTCATGGCGACCCCGACGCGGACGTCGTCGCTCGTGACGTTCGCTCCACCGCCGTGCCAGGTGCTTCCGTGCCAGACGAGCACGCTTCCCTTGGCCATCTCGGCCGGGATCGTCGGGACGTTCGCATCGCCCGCGAAGTAGTCGGGGTTCTGCCACCGGTGACTTCCCGGAACCACGCGGGTTGCTCCGTTCGCCTCGGTGAAGTCGGTCAATGCCCACATCGAGTTGCACACGGTGGCGACGTGCGGCTTGGCCAACGGTTGCACCTGATCGTCGGCGTGAACCACCTGCGCGGTCTCACCCGGCGCCAGCGAGATCGAGGCCAGACTCGACACCAGGCACTGCGGGCCCAGCACGCCTTCGATGAGTTCGAGGACGACGGGATGCACCGGCACCTTCTGCCAGATCTCGCCGTAGGCCAACAGGTTGTAGGTGCGCGTGGTTCGGTTGCCTTCGAAGCGATTGCTCGCCGGCTGCCGGTCGAGTTCCGCTTCGAGGCGCGCGACGTCGTCGAGCAGCGCATCGACGAGTTCGGGTTCGATCGCGTTCTCGACGATCGTGTACCCGTCGTCGATCAGCTGTTGATGATGCGGTGCAAGGTCGATCGCCACGGTCCCATCGTATGGGCGGTGATTCCTGCGAGCCGCGTCTTGCCGCGGCTCAGACGTCGAGGGTCTTCGGGTAGTACTCGCCGGGCCTGACCTTGCCGGTGTCGGTACCGAAGTCGCCGTCGAATGGCCAGGAGTCGTCGGTGGGCACTTGCATGAACCGGCCGAAGTCGCCGCCTCCTGCGGCCTCGTTGCCGACGAGCGACCAGGCTTGACGTTTGTAGGTCCAGTTGTCCGGGTCGAGGCGGTGCGTCTCACGCCAGTGGGCGAACGCCCCATCGCGGTCGCCTGCGCGCCAGGCGCGCTGACCCAGCTCGAATCGCGCGGCGGCCTCCGACTGGTCGAGCGACCTCGGTTGCGACGCGTTCACGACCTCGTCGGGCGTCATCACGAATCGAGAGTCCGCGCCGTTGACTGCCCAATCGCGCACGGCGTCCGCGTAGCTGTCACGGTCCTGGCCGGCGCTCGCTGCGGCAGCGGGGTCGCGCCCCTCGGCCTCGGCTTGCTTCGCGTTGTCCTCGATGACCTTGGTGAGCCAGTCGGGATACTGCACCGGACCACCCCAACCGGGTTCGGCAGGCCGGACGATCGTGCCGGCCTCGTCGATCCAGATCACGTTCGGGATGTTGACGACTCCGAATGCCCGTTCCATCACGTGGTCGTCGTCGACCAGTGACGGGTGCTCGGGCGACGCCGCCTCGATGAATTCCCGCACGGCTTCGGCACCGTCGGTCTCGATCCCGACGGTCACGATCTCGATGGTGTCGCCGTGTTCGGCGACCAGTTCGGAACGCAGTGCCTGCCACCCGGGCAGGTCATAACGGCAACCTCAATACGGGCTCCACGCGGCCAGGACCACCTTGCGTCCGCGGAGGTCGGACAACCGCACGTCGTTGCCGTCGAGATCGCGCAGCGCGACGTCCGGCGCCTCGGCGGTGACCAGTGCCGTCCCCCCGAACGACTCGGGCCCCACCGCATGCACGCCGGCGGCGGGGTCGGACACGATTGCCATGCCGAGCCGTTCGGCCGTCGTGGTCAGGTCGAAGCCATCATCGGTCTGGATCGAGCCGAGCGGCACGCACACCTCGGCCTTGCACGCGCCTTCGGGCTTGACCTCCCAGCCGGTTCCTTCCCGGAACGTGGTGGCGTCGATGTCCAGCGAGTCGATGATCATCCGTCGATCGTCTCACTCCTGGGCGACTCCCGACGAGTCGTCGATCATCCTTCGCCGACGTCGCTCGGCGACCGAGACCGCCGAACGACTACGGTCGTCGATGCCGTCGTCGGCACCACCAGGTGGCGTGTCGATGACCCGTGGCCGATTTGTTCGCCGACCTCGCCGCCAACCGAACCTGACGAATCCGAGGAGTCTCCGTGACGACGACACGATCCGAACTCGATGTGCAGCGCCTGTCGGGCTCGCTCGGCGCCGAGGTCCGTGGTGTGTCGGTGGCATCGGCGACTCCCGCGGATGCCGAGGAGCTCCACCGACTCCTGATCGAGCATCAGGTGCTGTTCCTGCCGGATCAGTGTCCGACTCCCGACGAGCACATCGCGTTCGGTCGACTGTTCGGTGAACTCGAAGCGCACCCGAATCTCGACCTCGAGCGGGAGCGGCCGGAGTTCTTCGAGCTGCGGGAGACCGACGGTGCCGGCGGCATCGCCGACGAGTGGCACAGCGACATCACCTTCGAACCCCATCCGTCGAAGTTCGCGATCCTGCACATGAAGACGTGCCCCGAGGTGGGCGGTGACACGCTGTGGGCCAATGCGTACAAGGCGTATGACGAACTCTCCGCACCGATGCGCGTCATGTGCGACGGGCTCACCGCCCTGCACGACGCGAGTCCTCATCTCGTGCCCGACAAGATGCACATTCATCCGGTCGTGCGGGTGCACCCGGAGACCGGGCGACGGTCGCTGTTCGTGAACGAGCACTTCACGCGCCGGATCGTCGAACTCAGCGACGCCGA
This sequence comes from Ilumatobacter nonamiensis YM16-303, assembly GCF_000350145.1. Taxonomy (GTDB): domain Bacteria; phylum Actinomycetota; class Acidimicrobiia; order Acidimicrobiales; family Ilumatobacteraceae; genus Ilumatobacter_A; species Ilumatobacter_A nonamiensis. Next base: position 11,008 of record NZ_BAOL01000002.1, read on the forward strand.
GTCGACGATGCTGCTCACCTACCTGTGCCGATGGATCCACCAGCCGAACTTCACCGTTCGCCATCGCTGGCGGCCCGGAACGGTGGCGATGTGGGACAACCGCTGCACGCAGCACCATGTGCTGAACGACTTCGTCGGCGAACGCGTCATCCAGCGCGTCACCGTGATGGGTGATGATCCGGAGCCGGCGGTGGAATCGCCGTGGGAGCCGTACGGGTCGCGTACCGCGTCGTTCTGGCGCGATTCGAAGGTGCGCGAACAGCTGCGACGTCAAGCAGCGACCTGACCGACGGCCTCGGCCGCCGTCCTACGTCACGAGTGCAGCGACGGCCACGACGGTGGCGACACCGGTGAAGCCGATGGTCGTGATTCCGACGAGACGCGCCGCACGAGGATGCGCCGGGTTCTCGCCGGCGCGAAGCGGGGCGTGCAGGTGTTCGTAGTGTCGACCCGTCCAGATCAGCAAGGCGCCACCGACGATCAACTGAGCCACACCGAGCCCGGCGAGCCCGATGTGGATGGTCGCGGCATGACGGGCGAGGAGTGCACCGGCGACGATCGTGGCGATCGCGGTGCGTTCCCACGCGAGCGCGGTTCGTTCGTGTTGGAGCATCCGATCGAACACGACCGTCGGTCGAGGTTCCTTCGAGCCGCCGGAGCTCGTCATCGAGCAGCGTCCACGGCGAAGAGCACCCCAGCCACGAGGGCGACGACGGCCACGCCGATCGCCATGGCGAGCGGAAGCCGCGAGACCGGCAGTGGTTCGTCGAGACGCATGGCGCGCTCGTTCAACGCCCATCGGCGGTACGACGTCGCTGCCGTCACGAAGCTCAGTGCGAGCAGTCCGATGCCGAGGGCTTCTTCACCGGCGAAGTCGTCGAGCACGGTGATGGCGGCGAGGCCGCCCGCCGCCAGTCCGAGCGCGGTCCGGATCCATGCGAGGAACGTCCGCTCGTTGGCCAGGGTGAAGCGGTAGTCCGGGTCCGCGCCTACGCGGGTCGGGTCAGCGGGGAACCATCGCTCCACCCGCTGTCGCCGTCGGGAGGAGTCGGCCGGATCGCTCATCCCGTGAATTCTACGAAGGCGCCCCCGTCGAGGGTGGCGTCCGGTCAACGCAAGCCGGGGCACCGCCAGAGCCGCTGGCGGCCAGAGGCATCCGAGACGTTGGGCCAGAACTCGCAGGTCGGCTGTCGGTATCCTCCCCGGACTGGACCGGAAGAGGTAGGTGCTGAGGAGCATTGAGGATGGGCAACGAGATCGAGCTGATCAGCGATGGTGAGGGATTGGCGGTCGTCGGGGATCCGGTGGCGGTCGAACAATTTCTGGACTCCGAGGGGTTGGCGTCGAAGGAACTGGAGCTTCCCCGCCTGGGAGCTGTCGCCAGCGCGGGAGCGAAGGCTGCGCAGGCGGGTTCCGAGGTCATGGCCAACTCGGGTCGGTGGGTGAAGCTGACCGAGGACTCGGCCCAGAAGGTCAAGAAGTTCGGGCTGATGGACAGCAAGACGCCTGGGGTCAAGCATGCGATGGTGGGCCAGCCGGGAGACATCAAGAGTTGGCTCCAGATCTCGAAGGCGCCGGGGGCGCTGGCTGCCAATCCGGCGATGCTCGCCGGTGCCGCGGGCATCATGGCGCAGGTGGCCATGGAACAGACCATGGCCGAGATCACCGACTATCTCGCCATCATCGACGAGAAGCTCGACGACGTCCTGCGCGCCCAGACGAATCAGGTGTTGGCACGGATGGACGGGGTCGAGCTCGCGATCAAGGAAGCGACGAGTGTCCGCAACACGGTGGGCCGTGTCTCCGAGGTCACCTGGTCGAAGGTGCAGAATTCGTCGGGGACGATCCACGAGACCCAGGGATACGCGTTGCGCCAGCTCGCAGACCTGGCGGACAAGCTGGAGAAGAAGAGCAAGATCGAAGACCTCGTGAAGATCGCGAGGGAGGCAGAGTCCGAGGTCCAGAAGTGGCTCGCTGTCCTGGCTCGGTGCTTCCAGCTGCAGGATGCGGTTGCCGTTCTCGAACTCGACCGCGTGCTGGACGCGTCTCCCGACGAACTGGATCGGCATCGGCTCGGTCTCAAGGCTGCGCGACAGGACCGGCTGGAACTCATCGTGGAGAGCACCGAACGTTTGGTGTTGCGCATGAGCGATGCGGTCGACACGGCCAACTCGAAGGTGCTTTTCAACCCGATCCAATCCCCGGCCATCGTCAAGGCGAGCAATCGGGTTGCGCTCGACGTTCACGAGTTCCACGGGTTGCTCGAGATCGAGTCGGAGCATCGATCTTCGGAGTCGACAAAGTGGAAGGACGCGGCTGCGGAGCGTTGGGACAAGACGCGCGAGACCGGAGCGGGTGGCCTCGACGCCGCGAAGAACCTCGGAAGCGGTGGGCTCGATACCGCCAAGAATCTTGGGAGCGGGGCCCTCGGTCAGGCAGCCTCGGTGAAGAACAAGCTCTCGGGAAAGATCCCCGGACGAAAGTTCCGTCGTCGCGTTGACGACGAGAGCGAAGGACCAGACTGAGCCGCTGTCTGTGAGTTCTCGAGCGCGTGTGTGGCCACTACAGGCCGTGCCTAGAGCTGTCGATCAGATCCGCAGTGTTGACAACGAACGACTCGCCCCGAGATCCCTGAGATCGAGGCACCGCACGCGGTGCATTCTCGCGCAGTCCTGATTTGCTCGGGGTTCTTCGACCGTCGCCCGAAGGAGTGCTTGAAGGTGTCGACAGTGTCCCTCAAGGTCTCGGCCACCGAAGGTGCCGTACCAGGACGGGTCCCCGGTGTGGGGCGGGCGGGGATGATCGAGTGGGTCGCCGGGACGGTCGCATTCCGTCCGGTCGCGTGCGCCCGGACGGTTCCACACCAGTTCCTCGTTGGCCGCCGACGCGAGCGAAGTGGGTGGCGACGTCCGTGGATCGCCTCGCTGCCGGAGTTAAGCCGCCGTACTGACCGTTCGGATCCTCAGAACGAGCGACGGGCGGTCAGCCAGAAGCCGGTGCCGGCGCGAGCGGTCGTGCCCGTCCATGCACCCGGCAATGCGTCGATCACGTCGCTCGGCGGGAGGTGGATCGGCGTCTGATCGCCGAGCGTGTTCACCCAGACGACGACACCCTCGTCACGCAGAATGCGATCGATCTCGACCGGGAAGAGCAGCATGTTCACCAACAGGATCGCGTCGAAGCTCGCATCGGGAAATGGCAGCTTTGACGCGTCGGCACGAACCCGTGGTGCGAGGTCGGGGGCGTGGCGGAGCATCTCGGCGGAGAGGTCGGAGCAGATCAGCGAACCGACGACCGGTGTCAGGACGCGCGCGCCGGCGCCGGTTCCGGAGCCGACCTCGAGCCAGGCGCCGTCGATCGGTACCCGACCTCGGTCGAGAGCATCGGAGATCGGAGCGGCCTTCACCGGTTCGACGTGATTCCCGCTCCATTCGGGGGCGAGTCCATCGAACACTTCCTGCACCCGAGCGGAGTCAGCCTCGGTCCACGGCTCTCCGAACGCCTTCGCACGGGTGATTCGACGTATCGGATGATCAGGTCCCGCGAACGGCTCTGCATCGACGGCGTCGGGATGATCGGCGAGTTCGATCAGATGGACGTCCATGTTCCGCATTCAACCGGATCCGCATCCGTGTCTGCCGGATCAGCGAGTCAGTGGCGTCGGCGTCCGGCCGATGGATCACCCGTTTGGGCGATGCGTCGCAGAACCAGCATCCGTAATGTCACGCTCAGAGGTCGATCGACCTCGCTGCGTTCACCGAAGACCTCCCGATCCGAAGGTTCAACGTGCCGTTCCGACTTCCTCTCCGCTCCCTCTCGCCGCAGGATCTTTCGGCGTGGACTGATCGGTGCGCGCGAGTGTTTCGGCCGTCTCACATCGATCGCATGACCGCTCTCCTGCGGATGGAGCGGCTGTCGGCGGTGACGCACCTGGTCGCGAGCGCCGAGCACCTCGCAAGCGCCGACTCCTGGAAGCACGGCGGTCTGAACAACTGGAACGTCGCACGTGACGCCACGCCCGTGCGTCAGCGCCACGCACGCCGGATCCTCGACCTCGCGTCGACGCCGCTCGCAACCAGGTTGCTGCACATCGCGCGAATCGGCGGCGCCCTCGTGCTGCTCGCTCCGGTGCGTAGCAACAGGTTCCGGATCACGGCGAACGGTGTGCTCGCTGGATCGTCCCTGCTGTTGCACCCCCGCCACCATCACGGAACGGATGGCTCCGACCACGTCAGCTTCCTCGTGCAGTCCGTGTCGCTCGTCGGTCGGCTGGGGCACCGCCGTCCGTCGATCGTCGACGCGGCACTGTGGACCGTTGCGCTCCAGTCGACGATGTCGTACGCGGTGTCGGGCTGGGTCAAACTCACGAGCGCGACCTGGCGTCGTGGCGAAGCGCTGCCGGCGGTGATGCGGACGACCAACTACGGGGATGCGAGCCTGTATCGCCTGCTGAAGTCGCACCCGAGCGCGACCAAGGCGACGGGGGCGTTCGTGCTCGCGATCGAGTCCTTGTTTCCCGTGGTCTTCTTCTCGCGTGGGCGCCTGACCAAGGTCTTCACCGGTGCGACCGCCGGAATGCATCTCGGCATCGCCCGAGCAATGGGACTGGGGCGCTTCGTGCCGTCGTTCCTGTCGATGCACCCCGCCGTTCTCTACACCGCCCGCCCGCAGACCACCCTCGTCGAAAGCGGAGGACGTCGGTCGGATCAAACCGCATGGATGTTCCTCGCCGGGTCGATCGGAGTCGGGGCACTCGCAGCGGCGGCGGCGGTCCGAAACGATCGCATCGTGCGCCGAGGGCGCGGCGACGAGTGTGTACTCGAACTCGACGACGGCAGCAGGCTCAGCTATCGCATGGTCGAGCACGAGGACGACAGTGCGCCGGTCGTCGTGTTCGAGAACGGTCTGCTGTCGACACCGGAGCACTGGGAGTGGGTGGCACGATCGGTTGCCTCCACGGCGTCGGTCGTGACGTATCACCGCGCCGGGTACTCGTCGAGCACGTCCGACGAGATCGCGGTGCGGACGCTCGACGATCGGGCTCGCCAGGCCGCTCGACTGGTCGATCACGTCGCACACGGGCGACCCGTGGTGCTCGTTGGTCATTCATTGGGTGGATACCTCGCCCTCAAGACACTCGAACACACCAGCGCGGATGTCGCCGCTGCCGTGCTCGTCGACAGCAGCCATCCCGACGAACTGGACGAATCCGAGCGCCAACGTCGCGGTGCCGAACTGTTCGGCGACAACATCGCCCAGATCGGTCGCTCTCTGCGCCTGGGTTCCGGGTTGCTGCTCGACGTTCCCGATTGGGTGCGCACCCTGCCCGAACCGGCACAGCGGACCGCCCTCGCGCAGTACCGGAACCGGAGGATGTGGGATGCGGCCGAGCGGGAGTGGACGGCGACCCAACACGACTTCGCGCAGAACACCCCGCTCGCCGGGGTGGCGACACCGCTCCTCGTTCTGTCTGCCGACGCAACGGTTCGCCGAGACGAGGTACAGGGCCGTTTGCACGAGGCGTTTATCGACATCGGCGGTCCGGGTTCGCGGATCGAGACCGTCGAGGGGGCGAACCACGACACGATCCTGACGAACCAGCGGTACGCCGAGAGCGTGGGGCGTCGGATCGTCGAATTCCTCGGCGACCGCTCGAGTGAGGCGGACGACGAAAAGCGCGATCGAGCGATCGCGAGCGACAGGACCCATCACGTTCAGCAGGACCTTGTCTCGTGACACGCTCGCACCGACCACCACGCCTCGCCCGAGTCGGCGAGATCACGATCCCGTTGGCGCTGACAGGGTGGACGCTCGCGACGATGGTGAGCCAACACCCCAGCAAGGCATTCGACCGGTTGCGCAAGTACGACGCCACCGGTGTGGTGCTCCCGAATTGGCGCTTCTTCGCACCGGAACCGGCCAAACACGATCTCCGGATCCTGTACCGGGTGCTCACCGTCACCGGTGAGGAGCAACCGTGGGACGAGCTCGATCCGATCGCTCATCGCCGATGGTTCCACCCGTTGTGGTTCCCGCGACGACGGACGCACAAGGCGGTGTCCGACCTGACCGGCATGTTCTTCGCCTCGATGGGCCAGGTCGGTCTCGACCCGGCCGAGAGCGTTCCGTACCGCTTGCTGCGCGACCACATCGAGCACTACGTGACGGCACAGGAGCGCGCGAGCGACGACCGCCCACGCGGATTCCAGTTCCTCCTCGTGCGCGACACCGGGTACGAAACCGACGAGGACCCGGACTACCTCTACGCCTCACGCTTCGAAGCGATCGAGCAGAGGGTCGCAGCGGACGACGTGTGGTCTTCCATCGACGGGGAGCGCCGATGAGCGCCGACAGCACGACCGAGTCCGACGGTCTCCCCACCTTCCCGGACCAGAGCCGCCGGTATGGCCGGCAGTTCGCCGACGTCTACGACAACTTCTTCCCCATGTCCGAGGCGTCGCCGGTCGTGGACCGATTGATGCGACTGTTGGAGGACCGCGCACCGACGGTGGTCGAGCTCGGGGCGGGAACCGGCCGGATCACGGTCCCACTCGCCGACGCCGGATGCGACGTGATCGCGGTGGACTCGTCGCCCGACCTGCTCGCCTCACTGAGGTCGTGGACCGACGACCCGGAACGCGACCGCGGCCGCATCGTGGCCGTCGAAGACGACATGCGGACCTATCGAGGAACGACCGAGCGGAACCTGGCGCTGTGCATCTGCGCGACGATCTCGATGGTCGCCAACCGTGACGAGCAGCTCGCGACTCTGCGGACGCTCAGATCGCTGGTGTCCGACAATGGCTGCGTCGTCGTCGAAACCCACAATCCGGCGGTGGTCGAGGCGCTCTCTCCCGGTGGCACGGGAAGCTTCGACTTCGAGGTTCACGAGCTCGGCGTGGTCGATGCGCGATCGGTGCTGTCCGGCGACCATTGGCACATGCGTTGGGAATGGGGTGAGGGCGCCGAACGCAGAGCCGTCGACGAGCACAGTCTCGTCACCACTCCCGAACAACTCGCACGACTTGCAGCGGACGCCGACCTCGAACTTCTCTGCGTCGAGGCTGGATGGGACGCCAGCCAAACCCTTGACACGGCACCGACCTACGTCGCCTTCTTCGCGCCGCGATCCGGGTCCACGACCCTCCCCACACACCAAGAAAGGCCACCCAGATGAAACCCACCAACCTCGCGATCATGATCGTCGGGAGCGTGCTCGTCGCTCTCGTCGTCTTTGCGCTGCTGATGGTCGCGTTCGACCGAGTGCTCTTTGCCATCGGTCCCGCGATCGCCACCGCGTTCTCGACCGCTGCCGCGATCTATCTCATTCTCCGCGATTCGGAAAGGCCGGAACAGACGTCCGATACCTGACCGAACCGCTGAGGGGCGGACACCCCACCCACATCATCACAAGGAGCAAGTATGAGCACCCCGACACAACCTACCCCGAGCGACGACCTCGGATCCGACTCCCCGCTCGGTGACCTCGACGAGAGCACCGAAGAGAGCGTCATGAACGAGGCGGACCCCACGATGGCCACGCCGGCAGCGGCCGCAGCGGTCGCGGCCGGTGTCGCAGCCACAGCGGCGGGTTTCGCTGCCGGCTACGCAGCCGAGGAAGCGGCCGACGGTTGATCCGTCGCACCGACATCGGTCAGCACGCACAGACCACCACCAGCCCACCGAACAGACGAAAGGAACATCATGAACGACGAGACGATTCCACTCGCAGATCAGGCCAACTCCGACCCGAGGGTCGATGAGATCGAGATGACGGCCGAGGAGGCCGAGGAACTCGATGGAACCGAGCCCGTGACGGCGACCCCGGCAGCGTTCGCCGCCGGAGTTGCCGCCGCGGGTGCCGTGGCGGGTGCCGCCGCGGCCGGTGCCGCCATCGGCGAAGCCGTCGACTGACACCGGTCGATCGACACCGCACCCTCGGTGGCGCAGCCTGGACCGGGCTTGCGTCGCCGAGTGGTGTCGCGGCCGCTGAATCACGAGGAACCGATGACGTCACCTGACGAAGAATCGAATGCGGAATCCGACGCCGAATCCAACCTCGCGCGAGCCGAAGTCACCGTCGACTCGCTGCGCATCGCCGTGCGCCAACTCTGGCAACACACTGCTCGGAGTCGTACGACGTTCGTCGCCGCGCTCGTGTTCCTGGTCCTGGCGACGTTGGCGGCGGTCGCCCTACCGTGGGCCGCGATCCGCGTTCTCGACGCACTCGCGGTCGGCGCAGAACTTCGCAGCAGACTCGGGCTGTTGACCGCGATCATCGCGGCGTCTGCCGCGCTGAGCGCGGTGGGCTCGTATCTCATGATGCGCGCGGCCGAGGATGCCGTGGTCGAGGCGCGTTCTCGTGCGGGCGTCTCGTTGATCCGGATGACGGTGCCCGCGTTCTCCGCCTGCACTCCCGGAGATCTGCTCACTCGCTACCTTGCAGACGCCCGCGCGATTCGCCAGATCGCGATGCAGTCGGTGGTCACTCTCGTCACCGGTGTGATCAACATCGCCGGAGCGATCGCGTTCATGGTCTACCTCGACTGGGAACTGTTCGTCGTCACCGCCGGAGCTGTCGCGGTTCCGTGTCTGCTGCTGGTCATCTTCATGCCGCGGATCCGCCGTGCGACCCGTGACCGCCAGGACATCGAAGGGCGACTCGGTGGTGAACTCGAACGAATTCTGGGTGGCTTCACCACGATGAAGGCCGCGGGGGCCGAGCGCTTCGAGATCGTTCGATTGCACCGCCAGGCGTCCGCAGCGCGGAGCGCCGGAATCACCGCGGGGGTGTGGAACGCGTTCTCCACGCTGACGAGCAGTCTCGCAGTGCAGGGCGCGTTCCTCGTGGTGGTCGCCGTCGGGTCCGTGCGCGTCGAATCAGGTGCCATGACCGTTGCCACGCTGGTCGGATTCCTGTTGTACGCGATGCAGCTCTCGGCACCGGTCTTCCAGCTGACCCAATCATTCGCGATCTTCCAGGCTGGCCGCGCCGCGGTCGAACGACTCGGTGAACTCGATGCATTCGACGCCGAGGCCCTCGTGGGCGAGACCATGGGCGAGCAGAACCGTGCCGTCCGCTCCGAGACGAACAACGATCCTGACCGCACGCTGGTCGAGTTCCGGTCGGTGTCGGTGCAGTACCCGGGCGCCCGAGGTCTGGCGCTCGAGGACGTCTCGTTCGTTCTCCCACGCACCGGCCTGGTCGCTGTCGTGGGGCCGTCCGGAGCGGGGAAGTCGTCACTGTTCCGGGTGATCGAACGATTCGTCGACGTCGAGTCGGGAGAGGTGTTCTTCGACGGACGAGACGTGCGTTCGAGTCGCGTCGACGAACTGCGCTCCGAGATCGCTCTCGTCGAGCAGGAGAATCCGCTGTTCGACGGGACTCTGCGCGAAAACCTGATCTACGGAATCGAACCACTTCCCGACGCCGAGCTCATGTACGCGCTCTCGACGGTCGGACTCGGCGAGCGGTTCGCCGAGCCGGCGTCGCTGGACGCGCAGATGGGGCACCGAGGAGCCAGTCTGTCGGGGGGCGAACGCCAGCGCGTGGCAATCGCTCGAGGCCTGCTCCGCGGTCCGAAGCTGTTGCTGCTCGACGAGTCGACATCGCATCTCGACGCCCAGAGCGAGTCGATCGTGAACGACGTCGTCGCCTCGGTCGCCGAGACGCTGTGCGTCGTCGTGATCAGCCACCGAGCGTCCACGGCACGGAACGCTGCACGGATCATCGTCGTGTCCGACGGCTCAATCGTCGACGACGGTACGCACGAGGAGTTGGTGGCCGGCGGAGGCTGGTATGCGACTGCGATGACTGGTCCAGATGACGACATCGAGTCCGGCGACGGTCAGCAACTCGTCAGCGTGACGACGTGACCCACCGGGTGCGGTGAAGTGCCGTCGAGGTTGGGACATCCCGTGGTGAGCCGTTCGCGCCGATCGGTGTGCGGATGACCTCGGCGCTCGTCGTCGGCAGCGGCCCAAACGGGCTGGCAGCTGCGATCACGCTCGCCGCGTCCGGCGTCGATGTCACCGTCGTCGAGGCCGGCCGACGGATCGGTGGCGGGACACGCAGCAGCGAGCTGACCCTGCCCGGTCTGATGCACGACGAGTGTTCGGCGTTCCATCCGTTGAGCATCGACACCGCTTTCTCGCGCCTCGCCGGTTTGGAGCGTCACGGACTCCGTTGGGCGTGGGCCGACGTTCAGTACTCGCACCCGCTCGACGGGGGTGCAGGAGCAGCGGCGCTGCGCTCGGTCGGAGAGACCGCGGCCGGGTTGGGTCCCGACGACCGCGCGTGGAAACAGGTCTTCGGCCCTCTGGTCGGTCGATTCGGTGAGATCACCCCGCACCTACTCGGGCCCCTGATGCGCGTTCCGCGCCACCCGGTCGGTCTCTGTCAGTTCGGTCTGCGCGCGGCGGCCCCGGTGTCCGTGCTGGTCAAACGCTTCTCATCCGAAGCGGCACGCGGCCTGTACGCGGGTGTGGCCGCCCACGCGTTCTGGTCGTTCCGGTCGGTGCTGTCTTCGGCCATCGGAACGGTGCTCGGAACGGCGGCACACGCGTCGGGCTGGCCCGTGGCGGTGGGTGGGTCCGCTGCGATCACCACTGCCATGGCCAACGCCCTCACCGAACGCGGCGGGACGATCGAGACCGGTCGGCGGGTGGGCTCGGTCGACGAGTTCGGTTCCTTCGACCTCGTCATGCTCGACGTGTCTCCCCGAGCCGCGATCGAACTCGTGGGTGACGCGATGCCCGCCCGATTCCGACGCTCACTGAGTGGCTATCGGCACGGCCCCGCGGCGTTCAAGGTCGACTTCGCCGTCGAGGGCGGAGTCCCGTGGAGTCACTTGCCGTCACGTCGTGCCGGCACGGTGCACGTTGGTGGTACCTTCCGCGAGATCGCGACCTCCGAGTCGATGGTGGTCCGTGGTCAAATGCCCGATCGACCCTTCGTGCTGGTCGGGCAGCAGTACCTGGCCGATCCAGGGCGTTCGGTCGGCGATGTCCACCCGGTCTACAGCTATGCGCACGTTCCTTCGGGGTTCACCGGCGACGTGACCGAGGCGATCGAACGTCAGATCGAGCGGTTCGCTCCTGGCTTTCGCGACCGGATTCTCGCGCGGCATGTGCAGAGTACGGCCGCGTTGTCGGCACGAAATGCCAACGTGGTGCGCGGTGACATCGTCACCGGAGCCAACTCGCCGCGTCAGCTGGTCTTCCGTCCGCGAGGTGGTGTCGACCCATACTGGATCGGTGTTCAGGGTCATTTCCTGTGCTCGGCGGCCACCCCACCCGGTGCAGGCGCACACGGAATGTGCGGATACAACGCGGCGCGATCTGCGCTTCGCTCGATCGGCCGACACTGCGCCGACGATTCTGGCGGTTGAGTCGGACCCGTTGGCTCGACCGGCGCTGACGTTCTCGCGTTCGACCCACGTGAGCTGCACCTCGAGAGGTCTCGTCCAGGCTTTCGTCGAGACGGTTCGTGAGGCCGGCGAGTGAAGGCGTGTGGCCGATGCCGCTCGCATCGACGCGCACCACGCCGTC
>NZ_BAOL01000001.1 GCF_000350145.1 Ilumatobacter nonamiensis YM16-303
CCTGCCACATCCCGGTCGACGCGTACGCCCGCCGCAGCACGACGCCGAACGCGCGGATCAGACCGATCCCGATGATCATCCCCGCACCCACCAGGAAGGTGCCGACGGCCACGCTCCCCTCGTCGAAGCGCGGCAGGATCACGTTGTCGATGACCCAGCGGATCGCGAAGCTCGACGCGACCGTCGCGACCGCGAAGATCGTCGCGCCGAGAAAGGACACCAGGAACGATCGCGGGTGCAACGACAGCATCGACCGAATCAGCAACCAATTGCGCCGGAGGCGCTGGAATCGTGGCTGGGCGATGGTCACGCGGCGTTTCTACCAGCGGTCGGCGCCCATAACGTCGTGCCTGATGTCCGACACCTCCGTCGCCGAACCGCGCACACGCGGTGTCACACCGCTCCGCGTCTTGGGATTCATCGGCGCGGTCGCCTTCGTGTCGTTCTGGTTCTGGGCGTTGTTCCTCATCGACAAGACCGCGGTCAACAAGATCGACGACCAGGAGTGGACCGCTCGTGCCGAGCAGATCTGCGAGCCGGTCGAGGTCGAACTGCGCCGACTCGACCTCGAACGCACCGCCGACCTCGACGGTCGCGCCGACCTGGTCGATCGATCGACCGACATGCTCGCGGCGATGCTCGATGACCTCGAAGCGGTCGAACCTTCCGACGAGAAGGGCCGAGCGATCGTCCCCGACTGGATCGCCGACTACCGCACGTTGCTCGACGACCGCTACGCCTACGCCGATCGACTGCGCGCCGGGGAGGACGGTCCGTTCAGCGAGACCCCGGTCCAGGGTGTGCCGATCACCGAGCGGATCGAGACCTTCGCCGGTGACAACGAGATGCCCAGTTGCGCTCCTCCGCGCGCCGGCGTCTTCGGCTGAGGTCGAACGAGCGAACGTCAGGTGAGTCCTTCGGCGATGAGCAGCACACCGAAGACCACGAAGATGATCGCCGCGCCGAACTTCACGGTTCGCTCGGGGAGCCGTGCTCCGAGTTGCTGGCCCACGACGATCGCGAGCGCGTCCGCGGCGACCATGCCGAGCGTGGAGCCGAGCCAGGTGCCGAACACCCCGTGATCGGTGGCCAAGGTGATCGTGGCCAGCATCGTCTTGTCGCCGAGTTCGGCGAGGAAGAACGCCAACCCGACGGTGAAGAACACCGACCGTCCGCCGCGCGCGGCTGCTGACGCCTCGTCGTCGTCGAGCTCGTCACCGCGGATCGTCCACGCCGCGAACCCCAAGAACGCGATCCCGCCGACGATCGAGATGGCATCGGTCGGCAACGCGGCACCGACGACGGCACCGACCAACACGCTCACCAAGTGCACGAGGGCAGTCGCCGCGGTGATCGCGGCGAGGATCGTCACCGCCCGATAGCGGGTGGCGAAGGTCATCGCCATGAGTTGGCTCTTGTCGCCGAGTTCGGCGAGGAAGATGATGCCGAAGCTGATCAGGAATGCGTCCACGTGGTCCTTCCGGTCGGTCCCGGAAGAAGAGGCTGGACGCCCTCGACCGGGCATCTGTTGATGCCTGGTCGAAGGTCTTGCTCACCCGCACAGCGGGCCCGGGGACCGGGGCTCATCACCCAGTGTGTCGATCACCCGGCAAACGAGCTACTCCCCTTCGCCGACCGAGAGGCTAGCCCGGTTCGCGCCTCGAGCGGTCGCCGCTCGCGTTCAGAGCTGGATGACCGCTTCTTCGAACTGGTCGAGGACCTGTTCGGTGAACAGCCTGGCCACGAGTTCGCCGCGGCTGTTGACGTCTGCTTTGGCGAAGACGACCTTGAGGTGGTCCCGGACGGTGTGCGACGAGATCCCGAGTTCGGACGCGAGTTCCTTGGTGCCGAGTCCGCGGCACAACGCGAGCACGATCTCGGTCTCCCGGTTGGACAGGCCGTACGACGACAGGAGCATCGGGACGAGGTCGCTCGCGGTCGCTCGATCGATGGTGACGACGACGTGATCCGGACCGCCGTCGAGTGCGGCGGCGTGCACCCGGAACCAGCACCCGCTGCGACCGCGAACGCGCGTGGTGACCCGGTCGACGCCCCTGCGTCGGGCCTTCGACGCAGCGATCAGGATCGTGCCCGGGATCTCGCTGTCGATGTCGATGCGGAGGTCGTCGAGTTGCGCCTCGGCACCGCTCGTCGCCGACACCATCGCCCCGTCGCGGTCGATGATGAGGACCGCCGGGACCGATGTCGCGGCGCTGTCGGGCTGATGCAGCGCTCGCCGCAACACGACGATCGACGGCTTCAGCAACGCGGTGACGTCACGCACCTCGGTGGGTGAGTACTCGTCGCCGTCCGTTCGGACGAACGCGCCGATCGCGAGGCAGGTGGCGCCGGCCATGAACGCGACACGGAGCTCGTCGCTCCCATCGAAGGTGGAGTAGAGCTTCTGGAAGCGAGGGCTCCGTTCGACGTCGCCGTCGGTCGCGTCGGAGAGCGACGCGACCGGTTCGACTCGGCGAGCGAGATCGTTGAACTTGTTGAAGTCGGGATCGAGCAGTTCGTTGTCCCAGAACGGAACGCACGCCGCCGGTTCGAAACCCGCGACCACCCCACCGGCCGGCAGATGTGTCTCGTGGTCGGTGCTCATCAGCGCGAGGGCGTCGCAGCGGGCCACCCTGCTGATCGCCCGGGCGACGACCGAACATGCCGCTTCCCCGGTCAGCGTGGCGTCGTCGGCCGCTTCCAACAACGAATCACGCGCAGCGGTGAATGCGGCGATCCCCATACGCGAAACGTAGTCGGGTCTCATGGCGGGCGACATCCCACGAACGAGGGGGTCGCACTCCCCCGCCGGGAAACGACGCTCCCCGATGACGGGATTCACGCGGCCGGAGCTGATCCGTACGTTCGCTCCCATGACAGCACAGAGCCCGGTCCTCGTCGCCCGCAACGACGGCGAGCACTTCCACTTCCTCAACAATCTCTTCACCGCCAAGGTGACCTCGGAAGAATCCAACGGCGTCATGTCGGTGATGGAGTTCGTCGGACCGAAGAACTTCGGACCGCCGCTGCACCGCCACGACGTCGAGGACGAACTCTTCTACATCGTCGACGGCGAGGTCTGGTTCTCGTGCGGCGACGACGAAGGCGTCTACGAGACCGGCGCCACGGTCTGGCTGCCCCGCGGCCGACCGCACACGTTCCAGATCCGGTCCGACACCGCGCGTGTCCTCCAGGTCACCACCCCGGCCCAGTTCGAACGCTTCGTCGCTGCTCTCGGGCAGCCCGCCGACGAGCCGGTGTTGCCCGAGCCCGAGGAGATCGACGGCGCTCACGTCGCCGCCGTGTGTGCCGAGTTCTCCATCGAGGTCCTCGGCCCGCCACCGGCACCCTTCGACGAAGGGACACCCGAATGAGAGGCGTGACGAGGCAGAGCCTGTCCATCGCGTTGGCGGTGGGTGTGACTGCCGGAGCGACCGCAGGCTGCGGAAGCGACGAACAGACCCACACGGTGACGGCCACCGACTTCGCGTACGCAGGGATCCCGGAGACGATGTCGGTCGGCGACCAGCTCGAATTGGAGAACGAGTCGGAGACCGAGATCCACGAGCTCGTCGCGTTTCGGCTCGCTGACGACGAGACACGGTCGATCGAGGAACTCGTGGCGCTCCCACCCGATGAACTGCTGGGCCTCGTCAGCCCCGAGCCCGCCGCCGTGCTCCTCGCCGCACCCGGGGGCGACATGATCGCCGCAGTCGGCGACGGGACCTTCGCCGAGCCGGGTCGCTACGGCGTGATCTGTGTGATCCCGACCGGTGCCGACCCCGACGAGTACCTCGCCGCTGCCGCCGAGTCCGACGGCCCACCAGACGTCGCCGGCGGCCCGCCCCACATCGTCTCGGGGATGTTCGACGAGTTCACCGTCGAGAACTGACCACTTCCACAGAGGACGCCACGCGCAGATCACCGGGCTCAGCACGATCTCCCGGATGATCCACCTCCAGTTCCCCGACGGTCGCCACCTGCTCACCGGCACCCTCGTCCGCAGTCGGCTCCGAAACAAGAACTCCAACGACCAACCCGATCTGTTCGTGCGGGCATTCGGCTCAGCCGCCACCGAGGTCGGCTGGCCCTGAGCCGCCGGCACGCGCCGTTCACCTGATGGAACGGAGCAGGTGTGCCGCCTTCGCGATCGCACGGCGCGCCTGCATCAGCTGCTTGTCGCTGGTCGGCCGACTGAGCTCTCCCTCGGCGGACGCTTCGCGGAGTTGATCGAACGCCAACTCGTCGAGATCTTCGGCGAGTTGGTCGAGCCGTTCGGCATAGCTCTCGTAGTCGGTCATGAGCGCAGCGCACGAGCGACGATGTCGACCGGATGCTCGACCGGCAGAGCCCGATCCGCGAGAACCCCTTCGAGATGCATCGAGCAGCCCGGGTTCGCACTCGCGAGGACGTCGATGCTCTCGGCCGAAGCCAGCGCCCGATCGATCGACGCGACCTTCCGATCGCGGATCTGCCCGGCGAGTTCGGGCTCGAGCGCCGAATACGCCCCACCGGCTCCACAGCACAGGCCGTCGTCGTCGAGTTCGACCACGTCGGCGACGTGGCCGAGCAACGTGCGCACGGACGAGTCGACGCGCTGGACGTGGCGAAGGTGGCACGGGTCCTGGACCAGCACCCGCAATCGTCGGCCCGACGGTACCGGCAGCTGATCCACACGTTCTGCCAGCCACTCGTTCACGTCGACGACCCGCTCCGCGAACCGCTGGGCGTCCGGCGTCCCGACGATCGAGCCGTACTCCTTCATCGCCGCACCGCATCCGGCCGAGTTCACCACGATCGGTGCGTCACCGGGCATCGAGGCCATGACGCGTTCGGCCATCGCGACCGTCTCGGTGTGCAGCCCGGCATGGACGTGGAGTGCCCCACAACAGGCTCCTTGCGAGCCTGGGACCCGATACGTCGAGCCGACGGAGGTGATCAGTTCGGCGGTGGAGTGGTGTGTCGAACGCTGCCACGCGTCCATCACGCAACCGGTGAACAGCCAGACGTCGTCACCCGTCGAAGCCAACGGTGCGGGTCGCCGGAGCGGAACCGGCGCCAGACCGAGTCGACGCGGCACCAGCTTCATCCGCTGGGCCACCGCCAGGACGGTCGACCCGGCGAGCAACGCCCGGTGGTGACCGAGCGCACGGAGGCCCAGGCGTTGCCACCACGGGGTGATCTCGCGCTCGTTCGCGAGCGCTTCGCGGGTCTGTTCCATCAACGCCCCGAACTGGACGTTGCTCGGGCACGCCGGCTCGCATCCGCGGCACTGCACGCACGTCTCCATGAACTCGACGAACTCGGCGTCGATCGGCGCGCCGTCGTTCTGCACGCCGCGCATCGCGTCGATCCGACCCCGAGGCGAGTAGGCCTCCTCGCCGGTCACGCGAAACGTCGGGCAGTGCGGCAGGCACAGCCCGCACGAAACGCACGCCGACAGCTTCTCAGCGTCGAGATCGAGAACAGATTCGGGCACGGGGCGAACTCTACGCGGCGGACCGGTACCGTCGGCGTCCGTGCCCGAGGGACACACCATTCACCGCATCGCTCGGGACCACTCGAAGCTGCTGACGGGCCGACCCGTGCACGTCTGGAGTCCGCAAGGCCCGTTCGCGCCCGACGCCGCGCGCGTCGACGGCGCCACGCTCGAACGAATCGAGCCGTACGGCAAACATCTCTTCTACCACTGGTCGACCGGCGAGATCGGACACGTCCACCTCGGCCTGTTCGGCAAGTTCAAGGTCTTCACCGACGACGACCGACCCCAGCCGCAGGGTGCGATCCGGATGCGGCTCGAGTCCGACTCCGCGACGATCGATCTCTCGGGCCCGACGGCCTGCACGATCGACGATCCGTCGGTCCGCACCGGGATCCTCGCCCGGCTCGGGCCCGATCCGATCATGAGACGTGCGAACCCACAGCAGATGTACGACAAGATCTCGAAGTCGCGGCGTGGGATCGGCGACCTGTTGATGGACCAGTCGGTCGTCGCCGGAATCGGCAACGTCTACCGCGCCGAGGTGTTGTTCGCGTGCGGGATCCATCCGTTGCGGCCGGGGACGGACCTCGATCCGGCCGAACTCGAACTGCTCTGGACCACCATCACGCGCATGCTGCGCCGAGGCGTCAAGGACAACCGAATCGTCACGATGACCCGCGCCGATTCCGACGTTCCACGCAATCGACCGATTCCTCGGGCGGACGCCACCTACGCGTACAAGCGTGACCACTGCGTGCGCTGCGGCACGGAGATCCAGCACCTCGACATCGCCAATCGGACCAGCTACCACTGTCCGACCTGCCAACCCCGCTGACCGAACACCGCCGGCCTCACGCCTCACCCCAAAGCGTTCTCGTCGCGCAACCGCCCGGCTCGCGCATGGATTCGCGACGTGAAGGCTGCGCGACGGCCGATCGCGGTCAGAGCACGTCGAACCAGACTCCGTCCTGCGCGGTTCCCATGTAGTTGATGTGGATCTCGTCGCCGATCTCGATCGTGCGGGTTGCGGTCACGACCAGTTCGTCACCGGTCTCGAGGGTGGTCGCGTTCGAGTCGTACGAGTGGTTGTACAGCGAGCCATAACCGAGCGCGAGCGCAGTGCGACCATCCCCCCATCCGAACACGTACCCCTCGGCGCCCGACTCCAGGTCGTCGCCCCGATCGGGCTCGGCAACGAGCATCGGGCACCGCTCGATCTCCTCCCCCTTCGCGAATCGACGGGTCGCGAACACGCCGCGACCCGCTCCCGACGGAGAGACCTTGACCTCGAGTCCTGCTGGCACGGTCGTACAGTCAATCAGCTCACTGCGCCCTCCACGCCGGAGCACTCGGTTCACCCCGCCAGTAGGCCAGTCGTCGCTCGGCCTCCGGCCGCGCGGCCGGGTCGACGAGCGCCACCTTCCAGCGCATCAACGTCGCCGAGACCAGCCGAAGCTCCGCGAACGCGTCGGCATGACGGTCGCCGACACCGGTCCAACCGGCGCCGTCGGCGAACGATTCGTACAGGCCGGGGGTGCCTCCCCATCGCTCGGACCACGTCATCAGCGCGGAGTGGTCCCAACCCCGTGGCGCGAGGCAGAGCAGGTCCCAGTCGATCAAGACGGGGCCGTCGGCGCTCATGATCACGTTTCCCGGGTGCACGTCACCGTGACAGACGACGACGTCGTCCGATTCCACGAAATCATCCCATCCCCGATGCCGCTGGATCGCCGCCCGGAGACCGTCCGCGGCCTCGGCATCGAGTTCGTCGGCCACCTCGTCGAGCAAGCTCTCGTGGTGCCACCACGGAAACTCGTTCGCGTACGGCACCGGCAAGTCGCTGGGGAGTCGGGACCGGTCGATCTCGTGGACGTGCTCGACCATCGACCCCACCGTCGCCCAGTCGGCGCCCGTCCCTCCGCCGTCGTCACGCGCCGCGATGTATCGCCAGGCCGTCACCGCGAATCCCCCGGCTTCCACCACGTCATCGCGCACGGCCGGAGCGACGGCGATTCCTGCATCGGCCAGAGTTCGAGCGAGTTCGAGCGACGCCGACGCCGGCCCGTTCGGCTTGGCGACCCGCAGGACCGATTCGCCACAGCGATAGATCGCGTTCATCCCGCGCCGCAGGACGACCGGCTGCACCATTCCCCAATGCCGAGCCGCGGTCTCGGCGGCACGAGTCGCCCCATCGGCGTCGACCACTCGGCGGTCGACATACGGCCGCGTCACGACGCGGCGCCGGTCGACAGCGGGTCGATACCGGGGTTCAGCCGTGCCGTCGGATCGAACTGATTCTTGATCCGGTCGTGCAGGGAGCGAATCGCAGGGTCCGGCCGCCGGTCGGGGGCGACCTCGCGGCGGTGAACCACACCGACGCCGATCTCGGCGACGAACGACCCCGGCTCCGCATCCCGGAGATCGACGAGTTCTGCCGGGGGAAACGACCAGCGATGACGTCCGGACAGGTTCGGCGGCCCGTCGGCAGCTTCGAGTCCGCTCGACGCCATCGTCGACTCGAGATCGCCCGGATCGCCGTCGAGCCGGATCCAGGTCGTCGTGCCGTCCCACAGGATCGACACGGGGCGGTACAGCGTCGCCAGCAACTCGAACGGGTCGCGGGTCGACGTGCACCAGCCACTCGCCGGAGGCAACGGGCGCGTCCGCAGGATCACATCGCCGAGGAATCCCAAGGTGCCTCTCGACCCGACCAGCAGCCGGCACAGGTCGAAACCGCTCACGTTCTTCACGGTCGGCCCTCCCGCCTTCGTCACCGCACCACCGGCACCGACGAAACGGGTCTGGAGCAGAACGTCACGCAACGGTCCGTGCCCGAGGCGGGTGACATCGCTCGCTCCGACAGCGAGTGCACCGCCGACGGTCCCTCCTGGAGGCATCGACACGGTCTGGCCGACCTCGGCCAGCGCACGATGCACGTCCGCAACGGGTGTGGCGGCACCGCACTCGACCACCATCTCCGCGGCGTCGACCCGGACGATCCCCGCGGGAGCGCGCACCGTCCGGATCCCCTCGACGGCTCCGCCCCGCGTCGCCATGCCGGCGACCGACACCGGTCCACTGGTTCCGACCGCTGCCGCGAACTCGTCGACGGACTGGTCCATCGCGCCGTCGACCGTCGCCGTCGCGTTCGTGTCGGCACTCACACCCATGCTCCGTCCGGTACGGAGTGCAGGTCGCCACATGTCGCCGGGTTGGGCAGCACCTTGTCCGGATTGGCGATCAGCTGAGGATCGAAGGCCACCCGCAGCGCCTCCTGCGCGGCGAGATCGACCTCGGAGAACATCAGCGGCATCAGATCGCGTTTCTCGAGTCCGATCCCGTGCTCGCCGGACAGCACGCCACCGACCTCCACCGAGAACGTCACGATCTCGCGACCGGCCGCGTGGACCTTGTCCACCACACCGTCCTCGCGTGCGTCGTACACCAGGAGCGGATGGAGGTTGCCGTCGCCGGCGTGGAACACGTTGATCACGTCGATGCCGTAGCGCGCGGTGATCTCGTACACCTTCTCGATCACCTCGGCCAGCCGCGCCCGCGGGACGACGGTGTCGTGGAGGTAGTAGTTCGGTTTGATGTTCGCGACCGCCCCGAACGCACCTTTCCGGGCCTTCCACAGCTCGGCGCGTTCCGCGTCGTTCGCCGCGACTCGGACACTCGCCACGCCTCGGGCGTCGGCGAGTTCCCGGATCCGCGTGACCTCCGACGCCACCTGACCGGCAGGGCCGACACATTCGATCAACAGAGCGGCTGCGGCATGTGTCGGCAGTCCGGCGTGCAGCCACGCCTCGACTGCCTGCAAGCACAGCTGGTCCATCATCTCGACCGCCGCGGGCACGATCCCGGCGGCGATGATGTCGCTCACGAGTTGTGCACCGTCGCCGACCGAGTCGAACTCCATCAGCATCGTCGCCACGTCAGGGTGATTCTGCATCAACCGGACACAGACCTTCGTCGCCACTCCGAACATCCCCTCGGAGCCGACGAACGCTCCGCGTAGATCGAGTCCGTCCGGCTCCGGGTCCTCGCCGCCGAGGGTCACGACCGAACCGTCGGGCAGCACGACTTCGAGCGCGAGGATGTGCGCGCTCGTCACACCGTCGGCCAGGCAGTGAGGGCCGCCGGAGTTGTTCGCCACGTTGCCCCCGATCGAGCAGGTCTGCTGGCTGCTCGGATCGGGAGCGAAGTGCACGCCGAGGTGGGCGATCTGCTTCGACAGGTCGAGGTTGAGCACACCCGGCTCCACCCACGCCTGGCGATTCTCCGGATCGACGGAGATGATGCGGTTCATCTTCGCGGTGGAGATGACGATCGCGTCGTCGGGCGGTACCGCACCACCAGCGAGGCCCGTTCCGGAACCTCGGGCGAGGAATGGCACGCCGAACCGACCAGCGACCGATACGGCAGCCCGGACGTCGGCGGTCGACTCGGCGAACACGACGATCCCCGCGCGACCCGTCATGTTCGACGCGTCCCGTCGGTAGAGCCGGGTCTCGGTCGCTCCGGTCCGGACACGCGCCGGATCGATCCGCTGCCGGAGCGCCGCGGCGACCGCGTCGTTCACTTCGGACGCATCACGATGACGCGGCCGGATTCGACCTCGACACCGTCCACGAACACCTGATCACCGGGTGCCACGTGCTCGGACAACTCGACGAGACGCCCATCGCGACGCGCTTTCAGCTCGTCCTCGTGTTGCGTCATCGCGGAGCGCCCCTCACGGAGAGCGTCGACCACGTGCAGCGCTGATTGCTTCGTGCGCGTCGCCGCCGAACGAGCGACGCCGGCCGGCGACACCTGTGCGGCCTTCTCCTTGACCTTCTTCTTCGCATAGCTCGCACCGGCCGCTCCCGCGGCGACTCCGCCGACGAACCACGTCACTCGCTTCACCATCCGCGCCTCCTCATCGTCGCTTCACCATGCGTCTCTCCTGGGTCGGGTCTCATGCTCGCTTGCGTTTCGGTTCGGCCGACAGTTCTGCATGGTCGGCCTCGGCGCGGCTGACGTCGATCACGTTCGTCGTCGGCGGTTTCCGACGGAGCCGCGACACGGTCCGCGACGCACCCCGGGCGAGTCCGGCGGCCTTGATCGCCGGCGACGAGAACGCAGAGCGAGCAACGGTCGAGCCGACCGCGTCACCGATCGCTTCGGCGGAACCGAGCACGCGGTCGAAGCGCTCGAGATCGTGGCGGGCCTCGTCGACCGTTTCCCGCGCTTCGTCGGCCGAGATCCGCAGGTCGTCGATCAGCATCCGCGTCTCGTCGCGCAGATCGTTCACCTCGGCACGCAGGTCGCGCACCGTGTCGAGGACTCGGAGCAGCACGACGATCAGCGCGGCGAACCCGATGCTGAGCAACACCGCCGCGAGGACGACGACCAGGTCGCCAGCGGTCATTCCGCGACGTCCTGTCCGCGATCGCCACCGGCTTCATCGCGCCGTTCGTTCATGCGCCGGCCCACGTCACGCTCGTCGCCGTGCACGGATGGTTCGTACCACGTCCGCCCGACCAGGGTGTCGGGGAGGTACTGCTGGGCAACCCATCCGGCATCATTGTCGTGAGGATACCGGTACCCGTCACCGTGGCCGAGCGCCGCCGCCCCCTGGTAGTGAGCGTCGCGCAGGTGCGCCGGCACCTCCCCCGTCGCTCCGTCGCGCACATCGGCCCGGGCGTTCCAGATCGCCAGCGCCGTCCGATTGCTCTTCGGTGCCGTGGCGAGGTGAATCGCTGCCTGCGCCAGATTCAGTTGTGCTTCGGGAAGCCCCACGTGTTCGACGGCGTGCGCGGCCGCGACCGCCACCTGCAGGCTGCTCGCATCGGCCAGGCCGACGTCCTCGCTCGCGAAGATCACCATGCGCCGCGCCACGAATCGGGCGTCCTCGCCGGCTTCGAGCATCCGGGCGAGCCAATAGACGGCAGCATCCGGATCGGACCCGCGCATCGACTTGATGAACGCGCTCACGACGTCATAGTGATCGTCTCGCCCGTAGCGCAGTGCGCTGGTGCCGAGTGCCGCCTCGACGTGCTCGAGTTCGACGCGTGTGTAGTCACTCAGCGCGCATGCGACCTCGAGCGACGTGAGCACCTGGCGTCCATCGCCACCCGAGCGTTCGACGAGGAGCGCGATCGCATCGTCGGTGGCCGTCGCCCCTTCGGCTTCGAGACCGCGCCGGACGAGCGTTTCGACATCGGCGGGTTCGAGTGGTTCGAGACGGAACAGCGTCGAGCGACTGCGCAGCGGTGCGTTGACCTCGAAGAACGGATTCTCGGTCGTGGCGCCGATCAGGGTGAGGGTGCCGTCCTCGACGGCCGGCAGCAGCGCATCCTGCTGCGCCTTCGAGAAGCGGTGGATCTCATCGAGGAACAGGATCGTGCCCTGCCCGCGCTCACCGAGACGCTGCCGGGCACGTTCGATCGTTTCGCGCACGTCCTTCACGCCGGCGGTGACCGCCGACAGTTGCTCGAATGCTCGATCGGTCGTTCCCGCGACGGCGAGCGCGAGGGTGGTCTTGCCGGTCCCCGGCGGTCCCCACAGCAGCGCCGACGAGAGTCGGTCGGATTCGACCAGGCGCCGAAGCGGACGGTTCGGACCGACGAGATGCGCTTGGCCGACCACGTCATCGATCGAACGCGGCCGCAGCCGCGCCGCGAGAGGCGCTCGAGTCAGTTTCGCCGTCTCGGCGGCTGCCGCGAACAGATCGTCAGACATCCGAGCGGCTCAACGGTCGTCGGCGAGCAGCACACGGCGGTACGACGGGCGGCGGAACTCCACGACGTTGTCCGCCAGCCATTGCGGCTTGACCCATTTCCACGACTGGAATTCGACACCGTCAGGAACGGGCTCGATGGCCGCGTCCTTGACCTGGAACGTGAACCAACGTTGCGCCTGCCCCATCCGCCCGTTCTTGCGTGGACCATCGGGCCACTCGTAGGCCGTCCACTCCGGGAACTCGGCGACCAGTGACACCTCCTTGGCGCTCAGCCCGGTCTCCTCGCCGAGTTCGCGCCACGCGGCCTCCTCGGGGGTTTCGCCCATGTCGACACCGCCCTGGGGTAGCTGCCACTCCCCCGGGATGTCGCTGCGCTCGAAGGCCATCACGCGACCCTTGTCGTTCGTCACGACCGCGACGACGTTGGCCCGGAAGTGCATGCTCGCCACGAGGTCGAGACTACGGCGATCAGCGTCCGAGACCGCGAAGGCGATCCTGGACGTCGACGAATTCGGGCGCCTCGTCGGCCACTGCCGCGAACCAGCGGCGGGCGGTGATCGTCTCCCCGAGGCGGTCGTACAGATCGCCGAGGACGTACCACTCGCGGAGATGGTGGTCGCGGACTCGCTTGGGCGCCTTGCGACCGTCCTGCATCACCTCGATCGCTCCCGCGATGTCGCCTTGGTCGGCGAGCGCGTTCGCCATGACGATACGTCCCTCGGAGATCACGTTCTGCGCGGGAGATGCAGCCTTGATCTGGTTCCAGACGCGCTCGACCGCCGACCAGCGGCGCAGGCCGCGATAGGCATCTGCGATGACGGGAAGCAGCGCCGGATTCTCGTGCAGTTCCTGAGCCTGCTGGAGCGCGGCGACCGCAGGCTTGTAGCGGCCGAGTCGGTATGAGGCGAGCCCGAGGACCTCCTGCACCGCAGCGACCGACGGCGCTTCCTTGGCGATCGAGGCCGAGATCCGGCGCGCTTCGTCGAACCGCTCCCGGTCGAGCGCTTCGGACGCCTGGGCCAACCGCTCCGACAGACGCTTCCCGCGCTGAGCTCCGAGGGCGTCGACGAGTTCGGCACCGATGTCGGGATCGAGCGGACGCGGTTCACGTCGGGCGTCACCGTCGGCTCCGGCGCGCTGAGCTGCGGCCGAGGCCACGTCACGCACCGATCCTTCGTCGATCCATTCCTCGGTCACCCGTTCATCGGCCCAACGCCGATCGGCGTCGGGATCGCGTGGCGGCCGAGGACCGCCTCGCCGCTTGTCGACCTCGGCCGCGCGCTGTTGCGCCGCGGTGAGCGGCTGATCGAGCTCTTCGCGCCACTTCGGCGAGAACTTGTCGCCACGACTCCGATCGGAGGGGCGCTTGGACCCGGGGCCCCCACGAGATCCCGGCCGGCCCCCACCCGAGCGCTTGTCGGAGCGCTGGTCACCGGACCGACCACCACCCGACCGACCATCGGAGCGTCCACCGCCGGAGCGTCCACTCCCCGCGCGTCCGTCGGGCCGTCCGCCGCCCGAGCGTCCGCCACCGGAGCGTCCGCCGCCCGACCGACCACCGGAGCGTTGCCCCTGCCCCGAACCGGAGCCCGATGGGCGCGAGCCGGACGGTCTGCCGGAGGATGATCGATTCGAGCGCTCAGCAGACATGGCTCACCAGGCTACGGCCTCCACCTGCCAAGACCGCCGGGGGCCGGGAAAACGACGAAAGCCCCGCCGGACTCGAGGTCCAGGCGGGGCTTTCATATGAAGAAATCGGGCGACGTCCTACTCTCCCAGGGGGTCTACCCCCAAGTACCATCGGCGCTGACAGGCTTAACTTCCGTGTTCGGGATGGGAACGGGTGTGACCCTGTCGCTATGGTCACCCAAATCTATATTGTCAAAGGGACGTATCCCTGATGACTCCAGAGCAAGCACGAGCGTTGTTCAAACCAAGCCCTCGGCC
Organism: Ilumatobacter nonamiensis YM16-303; assembly: GCF_000350145.1. GTDB lineage: Bacteria > Actinomycetota > Acidimicrobiia > Acidimicrobiales > Ilumatobacteraceae > Ilumatobacter_A > Ilumatobacter_A nonamiensis. The sequence continues at coordinate 14,157 of NZ_BAOL01000001.1, forward strand.
GATTAGTACCGGTCAGCTGAGCGTGTTGCCACGCTTACACTTCCGGCCTATCAACGTGATGGTCTCGTCACGGGCCTTACTACGTTTACCGTATGGGAACACTCATCTTCACCCGGGTTTCCCACTTAGATGCTTTCAGCGGTTATCCCTTCCGTAGGTGGCAAATCTGCGATGCCTCTGGCGAGACAACAGACACACTAGAGCTACGTCCGTCCCGGTCCTCTCGTACTAAGGACAGCCGGTGTCAATGTTCCTTCGGTTGCGGAGGATAGGGACCGAACTGTCTCACGACGTTCTGAACCCAGCTCGCGTACCGCTTTAATGGGCGAACAGCCCAACCCTTGGGACCTGCTTCAGCCCCAGGATGCGATGAGCCGACATCGAGGTGCCAAACCTTTCCGTCGATATGGACTCTTGGGAAAGATTAGCCTGTTATCCCCGGAGTACCTTTTATCCGTTGAGCGACCACACTTCCACACGTGATGGCCGGGTCACTATGCCCTACTTTCGTACCTGCTCGACTTGTAGGTCTCGCAGTCAAGCTCCCTTGTGCCATTGCACTCGACGACTGATTGCCAACCAGTCTGAGGGAACCTTTGGGCGCCTCCGTTACAATTTAGGAGGCGACCGCCCCAGTCAAACTACCCGCCTGGAACTGTTCCTGATCCGGATTACGGATCGAGGTTAGAGATCCAACATACACAGGGTGGTATTTCAACAATGACTCCACACTAGCTGGCGCTAATGCTTCCAAGTCTCCCACCTATCCTACACAATGCAGGTCAAATCTCAATACCAAGTTATAGTAAAGGTTCACGGGGTCTTTCCGTCCTTCCGCAACTAACGAGCATCTTTACTCGTACTTCAATTTCGCCGGGTCTGTGGTTGAGACAGTGGGGAAGTCGTTACGCCATTCGTGCAGGTCGGAACTTACCCGACAAGGAATTTCGCTACCTTAGGACCGTTATAGTTACGGCCGCCATTCACTTGGGCTTAGGTTCACAGCTTCGCTCCGAAGAGCTAACCGTTCCCCGTGACCTTCAAGCATTGGGCAGGCGTCACAGGGTATACATCGCCTTACGGCTTCGCACCCTGCTGTGTTTTTGGTAAACAGTCGCTACCCCCTGGTCTGTGCCACCCTCCTCAGCTCGGAGAGTAAATCTCGTCACCAAAAAGGGTCCTCCTTCTTCCGAAGTTACGGAGGCAATTTGCCGAGTTCCTTAACCACAGTTCTCCCGCTCGCCTTAGTATTCTCTACCCGCCCACCTGTGTCGGTATGGGGTACGGGCACCGTGACAGCTCACTGCTGGGCTTTTCTTGGCAGCATGGAATCGATGACTTCGCAGTATGTCGCTCGGCATCGCGTCTCAGTGTTGAGTTCCGATCTCTCAAAAGGAACCACCTACACGCTTACCCCGGGACAACCATTGCCCGGGTTCATCTATCCTCCTGCGTCCCCCGTCAGCTATCCGCCAGCGGCTCGGTCAGTTCGCTCTCCCGAAGGAGAACAGCCCCAACGTTGCCACTCTTGGACCTGGCGCGGTCACGGTGGTACTGGAATATCAACCAGTTGTGCATCGACTACGCCTTTCGGCCTCGTCTTAGCTCCCGACTCACCCTGGGGGGATTAGCCTTCCCCAGGAACCCTTGGGCTTTCGGCGGAGGGGTTTCTCACCCCTCTCTCGCTACTCATGCCTGCATTCTCACTCGATACCGCTCCACGTACCCTCACGGATCCGCTTCTCAGCTGCATCGACGCTCCTCTACCGCGCCATCGACTCGAAAGTTGATGACACCCATAGCTTCGGCTCAGGACTTGAGCCCCGTTACATTGTCCGCGCAGGATCACTCGACCAGTGAGCTATTACGCACTCTTTCAAGGGTGGCTGCTTCTAAGCCAACCTCCTGGCTGTCTATGCAATCCCACATCGTTTTCCACTTAGTCCTGAATTAGGGGCCTTAGCTGATGGTCTGGGCTGTTTCCCTTTCGACCAGCGGAGCTCATCCCCCGCGGTCTCACTGCTGCGCTCTGGAGTATCGGCATTCGGAGTTTGACTGAATTCGGTAAGCTTGTGGGCCCCCTAGTTCAATCAGTGCTCTACCTCCGACACTGAACACGCAACGCTGCACCTAAATGCATTTCGAGGAGAACCAGCTATCGCCAAGTTTGATTAGCCTTTCACCCCTATCCACAGCTCATCCCCGCAATTTTTAACTTACGTGGGTTCGGTCCTCCACGGAGTCTTACCTCCGCTTCAACCTGGCCATGGATAGATCACTTGGCTTCGGGTCTACAGCATGCGACTCTACGCCCTATTCAGACTCGCTTTCGCTCCGGCTTCCCATCTCTGGTTAACCTTGCCACATACCGTAACTCGCAGGCTCATTCTTCAAAAGGCACGCCATCGCGGCCACCCGAAGGTGACGACGCTCTGACTGTTTGTAAACCAACGGTTTCAGGTACTATTTCACTCCCCTCCCGGGGTACTTTTCACCTTTCCCTCACGGTACTGGTTCACTATCGGTCACCAAGGAATACTTAGACTTATGGGGTGGTCCCCACAGATTCATGCCGGCTTTCTCGGTTCCGGCATTACTTGGGATGACAGGCAGGGAGTACATACATTTCGGATACGGGGCTGTTACCCACTCTGGCTGAGCCTTTCCTGACTCATTCTCCTATGTAGCACTTGTACCCTGTGACACTTCTGAAGCAGTGTCTCCTGGTCCCACGACCCCGCACCAGCAACGCCTTCAGGCTTGACACTGGCACGGTTTAGTCTCTACCCATTTCGCTCGCCGCTACTCAGGGTGTCGCGGTTGCTTTCCTTTCCTCGGGGTACTGAGATGTTTCAATTCCCCCGGTTCCCTCCTACTGCCCTATGTGTTCAGGCAGCGGTACCACTCCATGACGAGTGGTGGGTTTCCCCATTCGGACATCTACGGATCGAGGCCTAGTCGACGGCTCCCCGTAGCTTTTCGCAGTCACTCACGTCCTTCATCGGTTCTTGGTGCCAAGGCATCCACCGTTGGCTCTTTGTAGCTTGGAAAGAACAAGATTTTATCTTCTCGTTCGCTTTGAGCAGTCCGAAGACTGCTCGATACTTACGGGCTGATCCATACGGACCAGCCAATAAAGATGCTCGTGCTTGCTCTGCAGTTCTCAAGGAGCCGTCCATCAGCGATGCCGTCAGAGCGCCGGCCACCCGGAGGTGGCGTTGACTCGAGGCCGCTCGCTGCGGCGTGAAGGATCGAATCCCTCAAAACGGAAGAGAAGACGGTGCCTGTCGAAACTCGTCGCACGAGGAGGGACCGAATCCCTCAACCCTTGCTCGGTTGAATTCGACAGACGCACCAGTGCACCAACAGGTGTGTGTCGTACTGGATGGAACAAACGTCCATCTTCAGCAGACAGGCACTCCTTAGAAAGGAGGTGATCCAGCCGCACCTTCCGGTACGGCTACCTTGTTACGACTTCACCCCAATCACCGACCCCACCTTCGACGGCTCCCTCCCAAAAGGGTTGGGCCACCGGCTTCGGGTGTTGCCGACTTTCGTGGTGTGACGGGCGGTGTGTACAAGGCCCGGGAACGTATTCACCCTGGCGTGCTGATCCAGGATTACTAGCAACTCCGGCTTCATGGAGTCGAGTTGCAGACTCCAATCCGAACTGAGACCGGCTTTGATGGGATTCGCTCACCCTCGCGGGATCGCAGCCCTTTGTACCGGCCATTGTAGCGTGTTTGCAGCCCTGGGCATAAGGGGCATGATGACTTGACGTCATCCCCACCTTCCTCCGAGTTGACCCCGGCAGTCTCCTGCGAGTCCCCAACATTACTTGCTGGCAACACAGGATAAGGGTTGCGCTCGTTGCGGGACTTAACCCAACATCTCACGACACGAGCTGACGACAGCCATGCACCACCTGTGTAGCGCCCCGAAGGACACCCTATCTCTAGAGCTTTTCGCTACATGTCAAACCCAGGTAAGGTTCTTCGCGTTGCATCGAATTAAGCAACACGCTCCGCTGCTTGTGCGGGCCCCCGTCAATTCCTTTGAGTTTTAGTCTTGCGACCGTACTCCCCAGGCGGGGCACTTAATGCGTTAGCGACGGCGCGGATCTCGTTGGTTGAGACCCACACCTAGTGCCCAACGTTTACGGCATGGACTACCAGGGTATCTAATCCTGTTTGCTACCCATGCTTTCGCTCCTCAGCGTCAGTTACGGCCCAGAGCGGCGCCTTCGCCACTGGTGTTCCTCCTGATATCTGCGCATTTCACCGCTACACCAGGAATTCCCCGCTCCCCTACCGCACTCTAGTCACAGTAGTATCGAGTGACCTCTTGAGGTTAAGCCTCAAGTTTTCACACCCGACTGACTGAACCGCCTACGAGCTCTTTACGCCCAATAAATCCGGATAACGCTTGGTGCCTACGTGTTACCGCGGCTGCTGGCACGTAGTTGGCCGCACCTTCTTCTGTAGGTACCGTCATTTTCTTCCCTACTGAAAGCGGTTTACAACCCTAGGGCCTTCTTCCCGCACGCGGCGTTGCTGCATCAGGCTTGCGCCCATTGTGCAAGATTCCCCACTGCTGCCTCCCGTAGGAGTCTGGGCCGTGTCTCAGTCCCAGTGTGGCTGATCATCCTCTCAGACCAGCTACCCGTCGATGCCTTGGTGAGCCGTTACCTCTCCAACAAGCTGATAGGCCGTGAGACCCTCCTGGACCGGCGGACCTTTCATCATCTCCCCATGCGGGGTGATGGTGGTATTCGGTATTAGCAGTCGTTTCCAACTGTTATCCCGAAGTCCAGGGCAGGTTTCTCACGTGTTACGCACCCGTTCGCCACTAAGTCTTCCGGAGCAAGCTCCATGGACTTCGTTCGACTTGCATGTGTTAAGCACGCCGCCAGCGTTCATCCTGAGCCAGGATCAAACTCTCCAACAAAAACGTGGCTGATTGCTCAGCAACGAATGTCAGATGAGCACTTCACCGGATGGAATGTCCGTATGTGTGAAGCGTCCAGCTGTATGTGGCCATTCGTGGTCGGCATCGAGCGAACTCGATGCATCTGACGAACGGCCGGTATCCGTGTTGCTGCCGGCTGGGAGGCCGACAGCGAAATTGACAGACAGTCTCTCGCAGCACCCCGAGGGGTACCGACCGGACTGCCCGCACTGGCGTTCTGTCTTCTCTTCCGTTTTCAAGGAGCCGAAGCTCGGAATGCGCTCTACGCTGGGATTTTGCCCCTGCGTGGCGTTGATTCCTTCGCTTTTCCGGCGGCTACTGCCTCCGTGAAGCGAGTAGCTAAGCTAACGCAGCCGGATCGGCGCAGCAACCTGCGTCAGGAAATAATTTCCACGAGGTGGTGGCGCTTCTTTCCACGGCGCAACAGAAGGTACCGATCGTGGAGCGGTTTCTGGTCGCTGAGCTGGTCTTTCGCGGTCAGCTTCGCACCGTTCACCGAGTACGCATTCTGGTCCATGGTGCGACGGGCGTCACCATTGGAATTGGCCAGATCGGTCGCCACCAGCACGTTGATCGTGTCGTCCAGTTCTCGGGCGTGCATCTGCGTGAACGGGATCTCTCCCGAGAGCATCTCGAACGCCTCCGCCGATGCACCGGTCGGATCGCTCGCGAAGAGCACGTCCGCCGCCTCGTTGGCCGCCGCGGCCGCACCCGTTCCGTGCACGAGGGTCACCATGTCGTCGGCCAGGACCCGTTGCGCGAGTCGCTGGTGCGGTGCTTCCGCGTGGTCGGTGACGACCTGTTCGATCTCGGCGACGGAGCGCAGGGAGAAGGTGAGCAGCTGCTGGCGCACGTCGTCGTCGGCCATCTGCATCCAGTACTGACGGAACGCGTACGCACTTGTCTTCGCTGGGTCGAGCCAGACCCGGGCGCCGCTGGTCTTGCCGAGCTTGCTCCCATCCGATGCGGTGAGCAACGGCCAGGAGAATCCGTGCGCGACCGCCTGCCGCTTGCGACGAATCAGGTCGACCCCGCCGAGGATGTTGCCCCACTGATCGGATCCACCGATCTGGATGACGCATCCCTCCGTGTCGAAGAGGTGGAGGTAGTCGTTCGCCTGCAAGAGCATGTAGCTGAACTCGGTGAAGCTGATGCCGTGCTCGGACTTGATCCGGACCTTCACGCTCTCGCGGGCGAGCATCTGATTGACCGTGACGTGCTTGCCGACGTCGCGGAGGAACTCGAGGATGGTGATCGGTTGCGTCCAGTCACGGTTGTCGACGAGCACCCCTCGTTCGGGATCGGTCAGGTCGACCACCCGCCCGAGCTGCTCCTTGATCCTCGCCACGTTGTGGTTCAGCGAATCGTCGTCGAGGAGGTTGCGTTCCTCCGACTTCCCGCTCGGATCACCGATCATCCCGGTGGCACCGCCGGCCAACGCCACCGCCTTGTGGCCCGCGTCCTGGAAGCGACGCAACATCACGAGCCCGATCAGGTTCCCGACGTGCAGGCTGTCGGCGGTGGGATCGCAGCCGTAGTAGATCCCCACGGAGCCCTCGGCCACCTGAGTGCGGAGGTGTTCACGGTCGGTCGAGTCGTGGATCAACCCACGGGCCTCGAGATCTGCGATCAGGTCATGGTCGACGCGGTCCATATCGGTCTCACCGTAGTGTCGGCAGCGTGCGCGACCCATGGAACGATTCCGAGCTCGTCCGTCGATTCGAGGAGCACGCCGGGGCGTCGCTCCCCCGGGCACCGCTCAACGCCGCTCTGTGCACGACCATCGCAGCAGACCGTTCGCTGTCGTCGCTGCTCGGCCACGCCCCCGTCACGCAGCAGCTCCCGGTGCTCCTCCTCGCCGCGATCCACGACCAGGTGCTGCGCGAACCCGACCGGCCACTCGCCGACTGGTATCCGAACCTGACGCCGACGCCGCGAGACCCCCACGATCCGGAGTTCGTCGGCGTCCTCACGTCGTTCGTCCACGAACGGTCACCGTCGATTCTCGGAACGCTCACGACGCGCCGTGTGCAGACGAACGAGGTCGGTCGCTGTGCACTGTTCCTGCCGGCCTTCGCGCTCGTCGCCGATGACGTCGGGCCGCTCGCACACGTCGATGTCGGCTCCAGCGCCGGGCTGACCACGCTGCTCCCCCACTACGCCTATCGCTACGACGACGGACCTCAGATCGGTCACGGGCCATTGATCGAGTGCAGCACTCAGGGGTCGGGGCCCGTGCCGGTGGCGATCCCCGACGTGGTGACGGCGCGCGGGATCGATCTCCATCCGATCGACCCGACCGACCCGACCGACGCACGATGGCTGCAAGCGTGCTGTTGGCCGGATCAGACCGACCGGTTCCAGCGACTCGCTGACGCACTCGCCGTCGCTCGGAGTCATCCCCCGACCGTGGAGGAGGGCAACGCCCTCGACGAGGTCGGCCGGGTCGTCTCCGAGACGGCGGCCGGGGCCCATCCGGTGATCACCACATCATGGGTGCTCAACTACTTCGAGCCGGAAGGACGACGGGCCTTCGTGGACCGACTCGAACGCGTCGCTCAGTCGACCGACCTGAGCTGGGTGATCGCCGAATCTCCTGCGATGACACCCGAACTGCCGCACGGTGACGGTCTCGTCGGCGAGGAACGCACCGCCCTCACGCTCGTCACGTGGCGGGACGGCGAGCGCGACGCCCGGCCACTCGCCACCTGCCACCCCCACGGCTACTGGCTCCACTGGCACGAGTGAACGTCCGTCGGTGCCACTCACCGACGGGCATCGCTCGGTGTCGCAGCGACGGACCACCTGGGTTCGGCTCGGCCGCACCGGCATCAGTACGTTCGACGGGGTGACGATCGACGAGTTGACCTTCGACCCTGAGGCATTGCGGGAGAAGTACCGCCTCGAACGCGACAAGCGGGTGCGAGCCGACGGAAACGAGCAGTACGTCGAAGTGAGCGGCGACTTCTCCAACTTCGTCGACGACCCGTACATCGATGCGGCGATCGAGCGTGAGCCGCTGACCGACGACACGGACGTAATCGTCATCGGAGGCGGATTCGGGGGGCTCCTCGCCGGGGCTCGGCTGCGCGACCGTGGCGTGACGAGCGTGCGCCTGATCGAGAAGGGCGGTGACTTCGGCGGCACCTGGTACTGGAACCGCTATCCGGGGGCGATGTGCGACGTGGAGTCGTACGTCTACCTTCCGCTCCTCGAGGAGCTCGACTACGTCCCGACCGAGAAGTACGTGCACGCCGCGGAGATCCTGGCCCATAGCCGAGCGATCGGCGAGCACTACGACCTGTACGACAACGCCTGCTTCCAGACCGAGGTGACCGCGATGCGGTGGGCCGACGATGAGCAGCGGTGGATCGTTTCGACCAACCGGGGCGACGAGATGCGGGCGAAGTTCGTCGCGATGGCGAACGGCCCGCTGCACCGCCCGAAGCTCCCCGGCATCGACGGCATCAACGATTTCGCCGGGCACACCTTTCACACGAGCCGATGGGACTACGCGTACACCGGCGGTGGACCCGACGGCGGCCTCACGGGACTCGCCGGGAAACGCGTGGGCATCATCGGAACCGGCGCCACGGCGGTGCAGTGCGTTCCCCACCTCGCGGAGGGCGCCGACGAGCTGTTCGTGTTCCAGCGCACGCCGTCGTCGATCGACATCCGTGACAACCGACCGACCGACCCGGAGTGGGCCGCATCGCTCGCTCCCGGTTGGCAGACCGAGCGGATGCAGAACTTCAACGCGCTGGTGTCCGGGCAGCCGCAGCCGGTCGACCTCGTCGACGACGGCTGGACCGACATCATCGGCAAGCTGCTGTTCCGGATCCAACAAGCGGGTGCCGACGCCGACCTGTCGCCCGACGGACTCGGACGGGCGATGGAACTCGCCGACTTCGAGAAGATGGAAGAGATCCGCCTGCGCGCGCAGGAGATCGTCGACGACCCACGCACGGCGGAGTCGCTGAAGCCGTGGTACCGCCAGTTCTGCAAGCGCCCGTGCTTCCACGACGACTATCTCGACGCGTACAACCGGCCGAACGTGACGCTGGTCGACACCGACGGACGGGGGATCGACCGGATCACCGCCGACGGGATCATCGCGAACGGAACCGAGTATCCGCTCGACTGCATCGTGTTCGCGACCGGATTCGAGGTCGGGACCGACTACTCCCGCCGCGCCGGCTACGAGGTCACCGGTCGGTTGGGCGAGACGCTCACCGAGAAATGGGCCGACGGGATGGAGACGCTGCACGGAATCCACTCACACGGGTTCCCCAATCTGTTCATCATGAGTCCGGGCCAGGCAGGCTTCACGGTGAGCTTTCCGCACCTCCTCGGCGAACAGGCCACCCACATCGCTCACATCGTCGACCATGCGCTCGCTTCCGGAGCGACCACGGTGGAGGTCACCCCCGACGCCGAACAGGAATGGGTCCGGACCGTGATCGAGAAATCACGTTCGACCCTCCCGTTCCTCGAGTCGTGTACTCCTGGCTACTACAACAACGAAGGACAGCCGCAGAAGCGGGCAGCGCAGAACTCGACCTACGGCGGTGGTTCGATCGAGTACTTCCAGATCCTCGCCGACTGGCGCGACACCGGCACCTTGCCGGGGCTCCACGTGACCGGTGCGACCCAGCAGCGCATCCGATGAGCTGGCTGACCGCACTTTCGACACCGGAGACGATCACCGTCTCCGAGGCGGACGACGGCATCGCCCTGATCACGCTGAACCGACCCGATCGGCTCAACGCGATCACCTCCACGATGGTCAGCGAACTGGAGCAGGTCGTCGCCGCCGTCGACGCCGATCCATCGCTGCGCGCGGTGATCGTGACCGGGTCCGGCCGCGGGTTCTGCGCCGGTCTCGACCTCCAGGCACAGGGCACAGCGCCGGGCGCTGAGGACGTGCGCCCGACCGTGGCCGGTTTCATGTGGCAGGACCACCTCGCCACCCTGCACGAGCGGATCCACCGATCGCGGAAGCCGTGGATCGCGGCCGTGAACGGTGCGTGCGTCGGCGGCGGCTTCGCGCTCGCGCTCGCCTGCGACATCCGGACCGCCTCGTCCGCGGCCACGTTCGGAGCCGTGTTCCTCAAGATCGGAGTCTCGAACTGCGACATGGGAACCAGCTACTTCCTGCCCCGCCTCGTCGGCGCCTCACGATCCGCCGAACTGTTGTTGACGGCACGCATCTTCGACGCCGACGAGGCGGACCGGATCGGGCTGCTCAGCGCACTCGACGACGACCCGGTGGAGCGCGCCCTGGACACGGCCCGGCTGATCGCCGCGAACGCTCCGTTCGGAACGTGGATGACGAAGGAGACGATGTGGCAGACCGTGGACGCACCATCGCTGCGTCATGCTCTCGACATCGAGAACCGGACGCAGATCATGTGCAGCGCGAACGACGACATCAGCGAGGCGAGACGAGCGTTCGCCGAGAAACGCCCGCCCGAATGGGGCAGTCTCTGACGTGAACCCTGGTCGCTACTCGGCCAGATCGGCGTCCAGCGCCTCGGCGGCCCGTCGCAACTCCTCGAACAGCACGTCACCGAAGCCCGGGTCGTAGGCCGCTTCGGGATTCGCCCGCACCGCCTCGTCGAGACGGTGCGCATCCGCGCCGACGAGGATCCGCCAGCGATCTTCGCGCACCCCGTCGAGGATCACCGTGGCGGCCTCGGCTGCGGACATCGGCGCCATGTCGTGGAACATCTGAGCGGCCACCTTGCCCAGTTCGCGTTCCTCGTCGCTGAGGTCGCGTGACCCGAAGTCGATCGAGTTCTGGATGATCGACGTTCCGATGTGGCCGGGCATCACGACCGACGCCTTGACGTGCGGTGCGTTGACGGCGAGGTCGGTGATCAGCGCTTCGGTGAATCCCTTCACGGCGAACTTCGCGGCCGAATAGGCGGTGTGGGGGCGGTCGGCGCCGATCGACGCCCAGAAGCCGTTGACGCTCGAGGTGTTGACGATGTGTCCGTCGTCGGACGCGACCAGTGCGCCGAGGAACGCGAGGGTGCCCCAGCGCACTCCGCCGAAACAGACGTCGAAGCATCGATCCCAGGTCTCGCGACTGTCGGTGAAGATCGACCCACCACCGCTGAGACCGGCGTTGTTGAAGAGCAGGTTGACGTGATCACTGTCGTGCGCCGCAAGCACCTCGTCGCGGAACACGAACATCGCTGCCTCGTCGGACACGTCGCACTGATGAGTCGAGATCCGAATGTCCGACGCCGGTGCAGCTGCGCGCGCCAGCGCCGCGGCCTCGGCCATGTTCGGCTCCGACACGTCGCACATCGACACGTGAGCCCCGGCCGCCGCCAGTTGCACGGCGAGTTCACGCCCCATTCCCGTTCCGCCCCCGGTGACGACGGCGATCTTTCCTGCAAAATCCTGCACGCTGTGAACCTAGGCCACCCCCGGTCCCCACCACGAAGCCCCACCCG